>JASEHJ010000249.1 GCA_030018905.1 bacterium
CAGCAGCCGATGCCAGTCGGAGGAGTTGCGAGTCAGGCGCGATACATCGATCGCGAGCACGATCCCGGCGCGGCCCATGCCGACCTCGCCCACGAGCTTCTGGAAGCCCTTGCGGTCCGTGGCCGAGGCTCCGGACTTGCCCAGGTCCGAGTCGATCACGTGGACCCGCTCGACGGGCCAGCCGAGCGCCACCGCCCGCTCGCGCAGCGCGTACTGGTGCAGGCTGCTCTCGGCGTTCTCGAACCCCTGCTGCACCGTCGCTTGGCGGACGTACAAGTACGCGTCGCGCCGCAGGTGCTTGTCGGTGACCTTCGTATGGATCAGTCGTGTCATGCATGCACCTCCTGGATATTTTCTCGCGTGCCAGCGCCCGCTCGATGCTGCGCGGGTGGACCGAGACGCCGAATCGCTCCTCGACCAGCCCTACGAGGTCCTGGAGGCTCAGCTCCGGCTGCCATGCGAGCGCCTCCCGCAGCGCCGCCACCACATCCGCAGAAATCTTGTGGGCCCGCCGCGGTCCGGGCTTCTTGGGCAGCAGCGCCGGCAGGCCTCCCGCCGCGTAGGCCGTCTGCACCTGGTAGTACGACGGTCGCGACAGGCCGAAGCCCGCCGCGCTGTGGCTGACCGGTTGCCCGTCTACGCGGACCCGGCGCAGCATCTCGTACTTGACCTGCACCAGGTCGCGCGGGTCGAAGAACTCGCACGCGGCGAATGCCTCGTCGGTGACCTTCTCCGGATGCGGGTGCAGGCAGCCCTGCTCGCGGAGGGCGTTGGCCTTGGGGTCGCTCTGGGGTCGGGGCATGGGCGGAGCTCCGAGCAGATGTAGATGTAAATGAGTTTATGCCGCATACAGGCACGATGTCAAGAAAGAAACGCCGAAAGATGACCTCCAAAACCCATTTCTGAAGCGCATCGAACGGATCCATCGCCTTGGCGACCTCCGACATCGCGACCACTAGGGGCAAAATCAGGCTTACTATTACGGCATAATCTCCTTGACGCCCACCCCTCCCTACAGGGCCCAGAAGGAGCTGCAGACATTTGCCCCTCATCGCGTCGCCCCTCGAACGAGCTTCGCCAGCTCAACGAGATCGGCGACGCGGAAATGGGAGCGCCCGGCGGACACGACAACGGCCGGATCCTCGGCGACGGCGCTGGTCCAGCGCGCAGGCAGGCTACGGGCCTCGCCCATCTCGTCCACGTAGACGACCCGGTCCTCCCCCCAGGAGTGGCGGTAGTCAATCAGGTCGAACTCGCGCCCGAACAGTGGGTGGAACGGGTGCGTCACCCGGAAACGTCGACATTCAGCCTCCGGATCGGGTGCATTCGACAACCGTCTCCAAGGCCACCATCGAGAGGGCCTTCGAAACGGTCAAGACCATCGCCGTCCCGCTGCTCGACGTGACCAACCGCATCGCCGAGAAGATCCCCGCACTGCGCCAGACGCGGCTCGCCATCGCCCTGACCACCATCCTCCTCACTGCCCTGCTCAAGGCCTACCAGGCAGGAGCCCGGGCCCAACGTCGCGCAGCACAGGAGCGCCAGGGGCTCTCCCGTGAGGACCTGCTCGAGGCCGCACAGGAGCACCGGGAAAGCACGCGCGCCGAGGACCGCTCCAGGCTCCTCTTGCTCCGCTTCATCCATGACGCCTACGACATCCAGCGACCTGTGACGCGCTTCGTCCGAAGCCTGCGCCGCTTCCCACTCGCCGTGCTCCGTCGCGCAGAGCGCGCCTTCGGCACCCAGGTCCACCGTGATGACATCCGTGACCGGGCCCCCTTCTGCGCCATCGTCCGCAGCGTCCACGAAGACTACCGCGCCGAGCAGGCCCGCCACAGGGCGGACCAGGAACAGCGAGAGCGGCTACAGGCCAGTGAGGCTGAGCAAGCCTCCAGGCTCCAGGCCAGGCACGAGTCACCTGAATCCTGGCTCAGAGAGGCACTCGGCGCGCTGGCATGCCAATGGCAGCCTGCTGCGCGCCAGCTCTTGTACGGAGGCGTGGGCCTTGGCCGCCGCTGGCTCATCGATGCTCTGGCGCTGCTGATCGAACACCATGGCCCGGGAGCAGCCCGCGACATTGCTGACGGCGTCTTCCAGGACTTCTCGACAGCCTCGATTGATCGCCTCGGTGGGGATGGCGTGACGGCGATCCGCTCCCTACTCGAACAGCATCTCCCCCCGAAACCCCAAGACACGAAACAAACTCGTTGCACTCAGAACTTTGCTGCGGTTATACTAGCCCGTGCCGGGTCAATACAGCCCCCGGCCCCCGAAGGCGCCTTGTCGAATTTGCCGGCAAGACCTGGGGGATCATGACACTCTCTTCATCATGCTATACGGCACCTGGGGAACCTGGCGAATTGCGCGGCAGGAGGGCATTTACCGCGATGCGTTAGCGATCTCTCCCAGCCCCCCAGATCGACTCTTTTTTCTGTTTTCCAGCTATTTTTCAACCCCACTACATAACAAGGGTCGAGTTTCCGGCCCGCGTAGGTTGATCCTGGTTGATCCCACAGTGGCTCCTGTGTAATTCGAAC
>JASEHJ010000024.1 GCA_030018905.1 bacterium
CGATGCCGAAGAAGGCCTGGTAGAGCGTGACGTTGCACACGCCGAGCGCCGCCACGCGGGGCAAGTCGCTGCGCGCGAACGACAGCGGCTCCCTGCGCAGCGTGGTTATCAGCAGCAGCCCGAGTGAGGCGATCGCGAAGCGCGTCGCGGCAAAGGAAAGGGGCGTAAACTCGGCGTAGGCGGATTTGATAACCGTGAAAGACGCGGCCCACAGTACCACGGTCGTGAGCACCAACAGATCGCCGGCCCCGAAGGGCCTGCGTTCGTGGCTCACGGGCGTCCCGTCCGCCGGGCGGTCCAGGTCCCCTCGCCGGCCTGACCGAACGAGTATGTTCCCTCGGCCGCGTCCCCGGACACGGACCCGTCGAACGTCAGCGCGACCAGTCCTCCACGCAGTACGCCCCACCGTACCCGCGGTCCTTCCACGACGCCGTCTATACGGGCCTGAGGCAGCCAGTCCAGACTCAGCTCGATCGTTCCCTTGATCACCTTGCGCCGCTGCTGGATCTCGACGCGGAACGTCCCGCGGGACTGCTGGTCGGCGCCGATCCAGACCCCTTCCCAGGTTCCTGCGACGTTCGCGGGCCGGGGGCCGCATCCCGCTGCGACTAGCGCTCCCGCGAGGATGGCCGCGAGCAGGACGGCCGTCGCGTAGGGGGCTGTCGCGCCGGACGCCGTTGCAGACGAGGTTGTCGCGCCGGGCAGTTTACGCACGCTGGGTCTTCAGGAAGTCGAACTTACCGGCCCGCACCATACCCAGGTACCGCCGGCAGAACTCGTCCTGGTCCAGCAGCATCTGCGCCGTGGTCAGGTTGGCCATCAGGCGCCGGTCGAGTGGATCGAGGATGAACGCATCCATCCCGTGTGCCAGGCATAGGACCAGGAACACCTGGTTGATCTGGGCGCGGTGGGGCAGGCCGAACGAAACGTTGCTCAGCCCGCAGATGGTGCGGACCTCGGGGAAGCGTTTCTTGATGAGGCCCAGCGCCTCCAGGAATACCCTTACGCAACCGCTGTCCGTGGCGATCGGGAAGATGAGCGGGTCTATGTATATGTCCTGCGGCGGGATCCCGGCCCCGGTCAGTCCCTCGACCAGCGTCGTGGCCAGCGCCAACTTGCCCGCGGCCGTTGTGGGAATCCCGCTATCGTCCATGCACAGGGCTACGACCTCGGGCCGGAACTCCCGGACCACCGGCAGGAAGCCGCTCCAGCGTTCGTGCTCAAGGTTGATCGAGTCCAGCATGGCCTTTCCCCGGTGTACCTCCAGACCGCGCCGCAGCGCCAGCGGATTCGGACTGTCAACGCTGATCCGCGCGTCGCAGGCCTCCTGGATCGTCTGGATCGCCCAGGCCAGGCACTCGACCTCGCCCTCCATCAGCGTGGCGCAGTTGACGTCCACCAGGTGCGCGCCGGCCTCGATCTGTCGGCGGGCCAGGTTCACGATGGCGGCGCCGTCCCGGGCCTCCAGCAGCGGCTGGATCTGCCTGCGGGTCGAGTTGATCAGCTCGCCGACGATCAGCATGGCCGCCCCCTTTGCCCCGCGATCCGAACTGCCAGGTCCACGCCGTCCTGCGCGGTCTCGCCGTAGCCGTCGGCCTGGATCTTGTCGCAGAACGCCTGCGTCACCGGACTGCCTCCGATCAGAATCGTGTGCCGGTCTCGGATCCCACGAGCCACGAACAACTCGACCACCTCGCGCATCGAGGGCATCGTGGTGGTCATCAGCGCCGATAGGCCGACGATCTGGGCCCCGGTCTCCTGGGCCTTCTCAACGAACTTGCCGGGGTGCACGTTGACGCCCAGGTTGTGGACCTCGAAGCCGGCTACCTTCAGGAGGGTGGCGTATAGATCTTTGCCGATCGAGTGGACGTCGCCCTTGACAGTGCCGATGACCGCGACCCCCTGCCTGGGCCGGCCCTCGTCCGTCGCCAGCATGGTGGGCTCGATCAGCTCCAGTGCACCGAGGAACACCTTGGCCGCCAGCATCAGCTCAGGGAGAAAGACCTCCATCGCCTGGAACTTTTCACCGATGGCCTTGATGCCGCGCGACAGGCCGCCGTCCACCAGGTCCAGCGGCGGGATGCCGGCCTCGAGCCCCTGCGCCACCAGCGCCCGGGCGCCGTCCTCGTCGTAGTTCAGGATCGCCTGCTTGAGCGCGTCCAGGATCTCCGTCCGGTCCATCAGGATCCTCCGCCAGTGCCTGACGCCTACCTCTTCCGGTAGACCTCTCCGCGGTGGCCAATCTTCACGACCAGCACGCTGTGGCCGTCGTTGTCCACACAGTAGATTACGCGGTAGTCACCAACACGCAGGCGCAGGAAACCGCCTTCCACGGCCAGGGCTCTTGCGCCGCGAGGCCGGGGATTGCCGGCAAGCCCGTCGAGATGATGGCCGATGCGTTGCTGGACCGCCCTGGGAAGCGCCGATAGCTCGCGTACGGTCGAGGGCAACAGGTCGACCCTGTAGGAGGCCACAGCGGCTCACAGTCCCAGGTCGGCCTTGACCTTCTTCCAGGGAATCCGCTTTCGGTTCTTCGGGTCCGCGAGCGCCTTTCGCGCTTCCGACAGATCCAGCGCATCCTCCAGTTGCTCCAGGAGCGTGAGGTCCTCTATGGGGACCAGAGCCGCCAGGTCCTTTCCCCTGCGACCGAGGACCACGCGCTCTTTTCCATACGCCGTCCGGTTGACCACGGACGCGAAATCCTTGCGGGCTGCGGTGGTTGTTAGTCGTGTCATAGCCGTTCCTCGCAGGCATTGACATTATGGTCGTTTCGTACATCACGTACATTAGGCACAAAAGCTCTTCCTGTCAATCGCCGGTGCAGGCGCAGTTCCTACTGCGCCCGCCACCCGCGGACCGCGGCCGCGATCTGCCGGATGTGCGCCGGCGTGCTCCCACAGCAGGCGCCCACGATGCGGGCCCCGGCGTCGAGAATCGCGGGATACCCCGCGGCCATCTCGTCGGGCGGCAGATCGTAGACCGTGCGGTCGTCCACAAGCCTGGGGAGGCCGGCATTGGGGTACGCGGCGAGCGGCCGCGTCGTGGCATCGCGCATCTCCCGGATGATGACCGCGGCGCGGTCAGGGCCGCCTTCGCCGCAGTTGCAGCCGACGATGTCCGCGCCGGCGTCGGTCAGAAACCGCGCCACCTCCGCGGGCGCGGAGCCCCAGAGGGTCCGGTCAATGCCCTTCTCGCGGCCGTACTTGAAGAACATCGTGCACATGACCGGCAGGTCCGTAACCTCCCTGGCCGCGCGGATCGCGATCAGGGTTTCTTCGGGGACCATCATCGTCTCTATTGCCAGCAGATCCGCGCCGGATGAGGCCAGCGCTGCCGCCTGCTCGGTGAAGTTGGCCCGGAACTCCTCCAGCGGGACGTCGCCCATCGGCTCGACGGTATCAGGGAGATGGCCGGTAGGGCCGATCGAGCCGGCCACATACTTCCCCGGCGGGCAGACCGAGCGGGCGATCTCGACCGCCCGGCGGTTCAGATCGCGGGCGCGGTCCCCCAGGCCATAGGCCGCCAGCTTGAGCCGCGTGCCGCCAAAGGTGTTGGTCTCCACAATGTCGCTGCCGGCTTCCAGGTAGGCTCGGTGGATCTCCCGGATAGCCTCGGGCCGCGTCTCGTTCCACAGTTCCGGGCAACCCCCGTCCCGCAGTCCGGTCTCGAACAGCATGGTGCCCATCGCCCCGTCGAGGACCAGCACCTCGGTGCGCAACCGTTCCAGCAACTCCTGTCCCCTCGATGCCATTGGTCTGATCACTCCTATTCTCCCATGCCTTTCTCCATGCCGTCTGGAGGCGGAAACGTGACGGCTTCCAGGAACACCTGCTGATACTCGGGGTGCGTGGCCAGCGAGACGTGCCGGATCCGCTCTGCCAGCTCGTCTGCCCTTCGGCGCTCCGTCTCCGAGACGAGTGCCATCTGCGCGCCCAGTCCGGCGGCGTTGCCGACGTAGCTGATCCGATCGAGCGGCAGCGCGGGGATGAGACCGATGCGAATCGCGCTGCGCACATTGAGGTAGTTGCCGAACCCGCCTGCCAGCATCAGCTCGGCAATCCTGCCCTCCGGCGTTCCGCTTATCCGCTCCAGCATGGTGATCGCGCTGCGGATCGCGCCTTTGGCGAGCTGCACCTGACGCACGTCCGCCTGGGTCAGCACGATGTCCTCTCCTGAGGCGGTCTCATCGCCCCGCGCCAGGGCGAACGCCGGCACACCTCCGGCAGACGAGACAACCCGCCGGCGGAGCACATCAGGGACCGAGACCGGTGGATCGGGATGCAGCCGCCCGGATGCGTCCAGGATGCCCGCGTCGAGCATGCCGGCGACCGCATCGAGGATGCCGGATCCGCACACGCCCAGCGGCGAGCCGCCGCCGATTGCGTGGTAGGCGACATCGCGCCCGATCTGAACCTGGTCTATGGCGCCGCGCGCCCCCCGCATACCGCAGTGGATCTGCCCACCCTCCAGCGCCGGTCCGGCCGGGGCCGAGCAGGCGATCAGGCCGTCGGGCGATCCCAGGACCACCTCGCCGTTGGTGCCGATGTCGGCGGCGATCCGGGGTTCGATGCTCGTGTAGAGGCGCGTGGACAGGACCATGCCGACCGCGTCTGCGCCCACGAACCCGGCGACGAGGGGGAGCAGGAAGACCGGGACCTGCGGGTCCAGCCGCAGGCCGGCCTCGTGCGCCCGTAGGCGCATGCTGCTGCGGACCACCGGCGTGTACGGCGCCTGTCCCAAAGGCGCAGAATCAATGCCCAGGAACAGGTGGTGCATCACGGTGTTGCCGACGATCACGGTCTTGTAGATGGCGTCACGGTTGATGCCCGCCTCCGAGCAGAGTTCCTCTATCTGCCCGTTGAGGAGACGGACGATCCTGGTTTGGAGCGTCCGCACGTTGGACGGGTTCTCCTGCGCGAACGCGATGCGGGAGATCAGGTCGCCTCCGAACGCGGCCTGGGGGTTCAGGCCGGAGGCGGTCGCGACGACCGTACCGCCGGGTAGGTCCACCAGGTAGCCCACGACCGTGGTGGTCCCGATGTCGAACGCCAGGCCGTAGGCAGGGCTCTCCTCGACGCCGGAGTCGAGGAGGAAGCCCGCCGCCGACAGCGTTGCCCGCGTATCGGACAGGATCTGGAAGGCGACCTCTTCCAGGATCGGTGCAACCAGGACCGTCAGTGGCTCGCCGATCTCGGCCTGGCACGCCAGGCGAAAGCGCTCGCGCACTTCGTCGTCGCCGAGCTGGACCCGGTCGGCCAGTGTGGCCGGCGGGACCGCGCCCGCGACCACCTGGACCCGGCAGCTCCGGCACCGGCCGCGCGCGCCACAGGTGGCCACGATCTCCAGACCCGCCTGCCGCGCAGCCGCCAGGATCGTGGTGCCTCTGGGCACTTCCGTGGTCCGCCCGCCCGGCTCGAACCTGACCGTGATCATCGTGCCACCGTACTCACCGTGCCCCCGTGATCATCGCGCGGCCAAGGGGACCAAACCGTAGAGCCCTGAGACGGACTTGAGGGGCAGCATCACGCAGGCCTCGGTCAGCCGTACCGACACACCGGCGCCGTCGAACGCCGAGAACAGGGCGCGCTGCTGCTCGAGGCCCCAGTCGCCGAAGCCAGGCGCCATCCGGCCGGTCAGCCGCAGATCCTGCGCCCGGGCCTCGGCGGCCAGGTGACGCCTGATATCCTTAATGAGAACCTCTATCACTACCCATCCCGCGGTGTCCAGCAGCAATCCCTCCACGAACTGCCCGTCGCGGATCATCTCCTGCGCGCGACGCTCCAGTTCCGGCCCGACGGTGAGGAGTACGATCGCGACCTCCGTCGCCTGCGCGAGCCGGCGCGCCAGCACCCGGCTGTGGAAAGCGAGGCCGCCGGCAAGCAGCACGCTGCCTTCGGGTTCAACCCGGGTGAGCCGCCCGCGCGCCCGCCACGCCCGCGGCCCCACCAGCGTTTCGGCCAGCGCGGCCATCCGCGCAGCAGTCTCCCTGACGACCGGCGAGACCGCCTCGATCTTCCGGTACTTCTGCAATTTCAGAATTAGACCCGGATCCACGCGGGGCCGGGCCAGGGTGATCTGCTCGACCATCCGGTGCGCGCCTGTTGTGCGTCGTGGTGAAGCGCCGTATCCCTCCAGCGGTTCGACCCACCGCCGCGTTCTCCTACCCGGTGAAATCGTTCCTGCGGTTAGGCAGGCCACCCGCGCGGTCTGGTCGAAGGAGATATGAAGGACCAGCGCTCTGACTGGACAGGAAAGGGGCGAAGAGAATGAAAGGCAACGATAAGCTGCTAACGGTGCTGAACCAACTCCTGGCGGATGAACTGACCGCCATCAGCCAATACATGGTGCACTCGGAGATGTGCGCCAACTGGGGATACGAGAAGCTTCACAAGGCCATCGAGGGACAAGCGGTGGACGAGATGCACCATGCCGAGTGGCTCATTCAGCGCATCGTGTTCCTGGAGGGCGCGCCGGTTGTCTCGAAGCTCAACCCCATGAAGATCGGCGCGACCGTCCCTGAGATGATTGTGAACGATCAGGAAGCCGAGCTTGACGCGGTGCGCGCCTACAACCAGGCCATCGCGCTGGCGCACGAAGTGAAGGACCAGGCCAGCGTTGACCTGTTGATCCGCATCCTCAAGATGGAAGAGGGCCACGAGGATTGGGCGGAAGTGCAGAACGCGCAGATCGAGCAGATGGGTCTGGCGAACTACTTGACCAACCAGACCGAGGGCGCTGCGGCGGGCTAGCCTGTGCGGGCCAACTTACGGGCGCAGTCGCTGAGTGAGGAGATCGCAAACAGCGTCAGCCACGGCGTGGGCGCGCTGGCGGCGGCCGTAGCCGCACCATTCCTGATTGTCTCCGCTGTCCGCCGCGGGGATGGCTTCAGCATCGTGGGCGCGAGCATCTTCGCGTCCACGATGCTGCTACTCTACCTGATGTCCACGCTGTACCACTCGCTGGCAGGGGGTCGGGCCAAGCGCGTGTTTCAGATCCTGGATCACTGCGCTATCTTCCTCCTGATCGCCGGCACCTACACGCCGTTTACGCTCGGCGCGCTGCGGGGTGCGTGGGGGTGGACGCTGCTGGGGCTCGTGTGGGGCATAGCTATCGCGGGCATCGTGCTCAAGGCGGTATGCGGGGTGAGGTATCCGGTCCTATCCATAGCGCTTTATCTGGGGATGGGGTGGCTGATCGTCATCGCGGCAAAGCCCCTCTGGACTCATCTGTCGATGCCCGGCCTGCTGTGGCTCGTGGCCGGCGGCGTGGCGTACACCGCCGGCGTAGGATTCCTGGCAGCGGAGCGGGTTCGCTACGGCCACTTCATATGGCACCTGTTCGTTCTCGCGGGTACCGCCTGTCACTTCGTTGCGGTACTGAAGTACGCGGGCTAGCATGCCTGTGGGGCGTTCCCAGTTGGTCGGGCGGTACCAGTTGGCCGCGCGGCCCTGTCGAGGTGACCCCAGGTGAGACGCAAGGACAAGGAAATCCAGGACAGAGGCCTGATCGACAAGATCATGGCGCAGGCCCAGGTCTGCAGGCTGGGACTGTGCAAAGACAACGCGCCCTACGTTGTTCCCGTGTCCTTTGGCTATGACGGTGCCTTCATCTACTTCCACACGGCCAGGGAAGGCATGAAGCTGGACTATCTGGCTTCCAATAACCGGGTCTGCTTTGAGTTAGAGCACGATGTGAAGGTCATCCCCAGTTCCGCCGAAGCATGCGAATGGTCCGTTTCCTTCTACAGCGTGATTGGGTTTGGTACGGTCGAGGAGATAGTGGATCCTCCGAGCAAGGTCCATGCGGTGAACCAGATAATGAAGCACTACTCCGGCAGGGAGTGGAACCTTGACGAGCGGTCGCTCGAGAAGACGCGGCTATGGCGCATTTTGATTGAACGAATCACGGGCAAGCGATCCAAGGACAAGATCGCGCTTCAAGAGAGCAGCGCTAACCTCGCTGGGTAAGAGCGGCAAGCGGCTATCTATCTACCTCGCGAGCCCCTGCCTTGTCCGAGTGTGCTCCTCCCAGATGGCCGCCGGTAGGCGTTCGCCGAACTGCTCGAACAGTGCGCGTTGCTCCTCCAGCTCCTGTAGCCAGCCCTCCCGGTCATAGCTCAGAGCCTCCGCCACCGCGCTGCGGCTGGCTTCGGGGCCGGCCAGTTCCGGGCCGGTTAGGTCCAGGCCGTCGGGTGATGGGATCAAGCCCACGGGGGTTTCGACGGCCCGGGCCTTGCCCTTGATCCGCTCGACCATCCACTTGAGGACGCGCACGTTCTCGCCGTACCCGGGCCAGAGTAGCTGCCCGTCGGCGCCGCGGCGGAACCAGTTGACGCGGAAGATCTTGGGAGGCGCGGCCAGCCGCTTGCCCATCTCCAGCCAGTGGGCGAAGTAATCTCCCATGTTGTAGCCGCAGAACGGCAGCATCGCCATGGGATCGCGGCGCACCACACCCACCTTGCCGGTGGCCGCCGCCGTGGTCTCGGTCCCCATCGAGGCGCCCATGTAGACGCCGTGCTGCCAGTCGAATGCCTCGAAGACGAGCGGGACCTCGCGCGAGCGGCGCGCTCCAAAAATGATGCCGGAGATCGGCACCCCCTTTGGATCCTCCCAGTGGGGCGAGATGGTGGGGCACTGCCTCAAGTAGGCGGTGAACCTAGAGTTTGGGTGGGCGGCGGGTCCGGCTTCGGGCTGCCACGGCCGGCCCTGCCAATCCAGGAGCGCGGCGGGCGGTGCATCGCTCATACCCTCCCACCAGGGCTCTCCATCCGGGGTCAGGGCCACGTTGGTGAAGAGGGTGTTCCGGCGAATCATCTCCAGCGCGCTGGGGTTTGTCTTGACGTTGGTCCCCGGCGCCACCCCGAACGAACCGCGCTCAGGGTTGATGGCCCGGAGCTGACCCTGATCGTCCACGTTCATCCAGGCGATGTCATCCCCAACCGTCCACACCCGATAGCCCGGCAGCGCCGATTGTACCATCGCCAGGTTGGTCTTGCCGGACGCGCTGGGCATGGCCGCCGCCAGGTAGGTCACCTCGCCCGACGGATCCTCGAGCCCCAGGATCAACATGTGCTCGGCCATCCAGCCCTCCTGCCGGGCCTGCCAGGAGGCGATGCGCAGCGCGTGGCACTTCTTGGCCAGGATGGCGTTGCCGCCGTACCCGGTGCCGACGCTCCAGATGAGCCGTTCCAGTGGGAAGTGCAGGATGAATCGCCGCTCCGGGGAGAGATCCGCCAGGGAGTGCAGGCCGGCGACGAAGTCCTCGGGGGTGCGCAGATGCTCCAGCGCCACGCGTCCCGCTCGGGTCATGATGTGCATGCTGGCCGTGACGTAGGCGCTGTCGCTGACCATGATGCCGACCCGGCTGTACGGCGAACCCACCGGCCCCATCAGGTAGGGGATGACGTACATGGTCCGGCCCCGCATGCTTCCCTTGACGATCGCCCCCACCCTGTCCCTGGCCTCGGCTGGGGCCATCCAGTTGTTGGTGGGGCCGGCGTCCTCGCGCCGCGGGGTGCAGACATAGGTCAGGTGCTCGGTGCGGGCCACGTCCTGTGGATGGCTCCGGTGAAGGTAGCAGTTGGGATAGGTGGACGGGTTCAGGCGGTGCAGGGTGGCGTCGCGGAGCATCGCGTCAACCAACCGCTCGAACTCTTCTTCCGAGCCCCCGTGCCAGATCACGCGATCGGGACGGCACAGGCGCGCCACCTCGTCTACCCATTTCTCTACCGCCGCGGTTACGGCCATCGAGATCCAACCTCCTCGTTTGTCAGAACCGTTCCATCCGCCAGCCTTCTTCGCGCAGGACCGCGGTCGCGGAGCACCCCGCCTCGCGCAGCATCGCCTCTGCCTCGGCGTAGAAGGCGGCGATGTGCTCGGGCTGATGGGCGTCGGCAGTTACGACCAGGGGGATCTCCAGGTCCAGGCACCGCCGGATGATCCACGGGCTGGGATGCGGTCTTGCCGACGAGCCTCGCCAGCCCGACGTGTTGACCTCGACGATCAGGCCTGCCTGCGCGCAGGCCCGCAGCGTGGCCTCCACCTCGTCCCTGTACCACCCCTCGTCCTCGCTGAAGTAGCGCCCATCGCCGTTCCAGGTCTTTATGTGATCGAGGTGCGCCAGGATCGCCACGCGACCCCACTCTGCCAGGCTGCGCACGCGCTCATAGTATGCGGAAACCAGCGCGCGGGTGTCCCCACCGAAGATCTCGCGCAGCCCCTGCTCGAACCGCTGCCGCGTGAAGTCGAAGGCCCACGGTGCTCCTGCCGCATCGTGCCCGATGAAGTGGACGCCGCCGATCATGAACTCGAACCGGAACGGGGCCACGATCTCCCACATAGGTGCTGCGTACTCAGGGATGAAGTCGAACTCCATCCCCAAGTGCACGCGCAGCCGCCCTGCGTAGGACTTCCGAAGCCGCTCGACCTCGGCGCAGTATGCCGGAAGATCCCCGGCCCGCATGGCGAAGTCGTTGGGGAAGGTCAGCGGTGAGTGGCTGGAGATCCCTATCGCCTCCAGCCCGGCGTCGAGGGCCGCCTCCAGATACTCCGCGATCTCGCCCTCTCCGTCGCAGTAGCGGTTGTGGGTGTGATAGCTGGTGGTCAGCATGTCCCTCCCGCGTCGGTCCGGCCAATCACCGGCGTTGCTCCTCGGGCGGCCGGACGTTGCGAAACATCCGGAAAAGAAGCAGGTCGTAGATGATCTTGAGCCCGCCTCCCAGAAAGAACGGCACGCCCAGCCCAACCACCTGCATCGCCACGCCGGCCACGATTGGTGTCGTGGCCTGGGCCAGGTTGCGCGCGATGTTCGTCACCCCGGTGGCGGCCACCCGCTCCTCGGGATCCACCACGGCCACCACGTAGGACTGGCGCGTGGGGACATCCATCTGTGAGAGGGCGTGGCGGGCCAGGATCAGGCCGATCGCCCACGGCAGCGAAGGCGCCAGCGGGATGGCCATCAGCAGCACGTTGGAGGGCAGGTGCGTGAACACCATCGTGTTGATCAGGCCGATGCGCTCGGCGACCCGCGCCGCGGCCAGGAACGAGGCTGCCTGCAGCAGGCCGACGCCCAGGAAGATCGGGCCGAGGATCTCCGGCCCTGCTCCCCAGCGCAGGTTGAAGTAGTAGGCGATCAGGCTCTGCACCACGAACCCGCCGCCGAACGAATCCAGACTAAACAGCGCTGCCAGCTTCAGGACCATCCCGCGTGAACGCCGCAGGCCGTAGCCCGACGAGCTTCCCGATATCACCTCTACGCGGTTGCTGAGTCGCGTGAAGAGCCACAGCGCGACGC
This sequence comes from bacterium, assembly GCA_030018905.1. Taxonomy (GTDB): domain Bacteria; phylum Sysuimicrobiota; class Sysuimicrobiia; order Sysuimicrobiales; family Humicultoraceae; genus VGFA01. The sequence goes on from JASEHJ010000024.1 coordinate 11,293, forward strand.
AGGCAAACGCGGCATAGGCCAGGAACATCGTCCTGAAGGACATCCTGGGATCCATGCCCAGGGCCTGCTGCAGCAGGACCGGTGTGCCGGCGGCCAGCGCGCCCAGGGAACCGGCCAGCGCGCCGACCATGTTGTATATTGAGAACAGCCGCGTACGGTGCTCTTGCGCTGTCGTTTGCGGCAGCATCGCCTGCTCGAGCGAGAGAAAAGGGCCAACCTCACCCGAGGTCGCGCCCACCGTGCCGGTCAGCGATGCCAGGATGAGAAGCGGGTACCAGGTGCTGAACGCGAATGCCGCGCCGCTGCCGGCCATGAAGATGGCGCTGATCTGCAGCATCCTGCGCCGGCCGTACCGGTCGGCGGTCCCGGCGAACAGCGCGGTGAGCGCCGCCGATCCCAGCAGGGTCGCGGTCAGCACCGCACCTACCTGCCAGGGCGCAAAGCCTGCCTCCTTGAGGTAGACGCCCAGCAACACCGACTGGAACCCGTAAGCGAACGTCCGGACAGCGCGCGCACCCAGGATTAGTCGGCCGTCTATCGAGATCCAGGAGGAAGCAGGTAGGTCTTTGGCAGAACTCACCATGCCAGGTAGCTTCGGCAGAATGCCGGGCCAACCCTACGCTGAGGTGGTTGTTGCGATGAGTTCACGGCGTCGAATAGGAATCCTGACCGGGGGAGGGGACTGCCCAGGGCTGAACGCCGTCATCCGGGCCGTGGTGCTGTCCGCTGCCGTTGGGATGGGCTGGGAGGTACTGGGCATCGAGGACGGGTTCGACGGCCTGCTGCACGATAGGATCCGGCCGCTGGAGAGCGACGACGTGCGCGGCATCCTGACGCAGGGCGGCACGATCCTTGGGACCACCAACCGCGGGAACCCCTTTGCCTGGCCGGTCGAGCGCGACGGGCGACGGGAGGTCGTTGACGCGTCCCGCACGGTGCTGAAGCGAGTAGAAACCCTCAGGCTGGACGCGCTGCTCGTCATCGGAGGCGACGGCACCCTGCACATCGCCGACGCGCTGTACCGGATGGGCGCGCCCATCGTCGGCATTCCCAAGACCATAGACAACGACATCTCCGCCACGGACGTGACGTTCGGATTCGACACCGCGCGGCTCACGGCGACCGAGGCGATTGACAAGCTCCACACGACCGCTGAGAGCCACCACAGGATCATGGTCGTGGAGACGATGGGACGCAACGCCGGATGGCTTCCATTGGAGTCCGGGATCGCCGGGGGAGCGAACTCAGTGTTGATCCCGGAGATCCCGTTCCGTCTCGAGGTCGTCGCCCAGGCAATCGAGGAGCGGGCGGCCCGGGGGCGACGGTTCTCGATCGTGGTGATCTCCGAGGGGGCCGTTCAGGTAGGAGGCGCTCAGGTCGTTGTGGAGGAGGGCGGTCCGGGCAGGCTGCCCAGGCTCGGCGGGATAGGGCAGCAGGTCGCAAATGCCCTCGGCGACATGACCGGTCGAGAGACCCGGTGCACTGTGCTGGGGCACCTCCAAAGGGGCGGGAGCCCCACCCCATTCGACCGGCTGCTGGCTACGCGGTTTGGGGTGCGCGCGGTGGAGTGTGTCATGGAGGGACGCCTGGGGCAAATGGTCGCGCTACGAGGTCCGTCGGTTGTCGCGGTTCCAATATCCGAGGCGATCACCGAGCCCAAGCGGGTGGCCCCGGACGGCGAGATGGCCCGCACGGCGCGCGAGTTGGGAATCTCGCTGGGGAGCGAAGTTTGAGTCAGCGGACAGGAGGTGTGGAGATGCGGATTGCGGTATTGACCGGCGGCGGTGACGCGCCGGGGTTGAACGCGGCGATTCGTGCAATCACCAGGCGGGCACTTGAGGGGAACCACGAGGTCATAGGTATCCGCAAGGGCTGGTTGGGCCTGCTTGAAGGGGATACCTTTCCCCTGACCCGGGACAGCGTCTCAGGCATCCTGCCGCGCGGCGGGACCATCCTGGGGACGTCGCGCACGAACCCGTTCAAGGCCGACGACGGCGAGACGCGTCTGCTGCGGACGATCGAGCGACTGGGAATTGACGCCATCATCGCCATCGGCGGTGACGACACTTTGGGCGTGGCACTCAAGCTCTTTCAGATGGGCTTCAAGGTGGTCGGGGTCCCCAAGACCATGGACAACGACGTTCCGGGCACTGACTACACGATCGGTTTTGACACCGCCGTGAACATTGTGATGGACGCCTGCGACCGTCTGCACACCACGGCGGAGGCGCATCACCGGGTGATGATAGTTGAGGTCATGGGACGCGATGCCGGCTGGGTGGCCGGGGTCGGCGGCCTTTCCGGAGGCGCCGATGTCATCCTAGTTCCAGAGGTCCCGTTTACGATCGAGGAGGTGTGCGAGATCGTGCGCCGACGCCACGCGCGCGGCAGGACCTTCAGCATCGTGGTGGTCTCCGAAGGGGCCAGGCCGACCGATTTCGGGATGCAGATCACGCAGGATGCCCGCGTGGACGAGTTCGGCCACGTGCGACTGGGAGGGATAGGAGCCCTGCTCGCACGCGAGGTCGAGGCGCAGACCGGCTACGAGACGCGTGTGACCGTGCTGGGTCACCTGCAGCGGGGCGGGTCACCCACCGTGTTCGACAGGATACTTGCGACCCGCTACGGGGTGGCGGCGGTTGAAGCGGTGGAGGATGGGCGCTTCGGCGTAATGGTCGCCCTGCGCGGGACGAAGATCGTCAACGTCAGCCTGGAGGAGGCGCTTGCCGGCACGAGCCCGCTCGACCCGGAGCTGTACCGGCTCTCGCGGCTGTTCCACTAGGACACCCCGGGGCGCCGACGATCGCGGCCACCGGCAATCGCACGCTGCCGCCCGCCGCTACTTGACGAGCCGGCGCCGCATCAGCACGACCGGCAGCGGGAACATCGCTACCGTGACCGCAAGGATCCACGCGAGATCCATGGCATGGCGTGCTTCCAAGGTTCCCAATGCCAGCGCCCGACTGAGGTTGACGACGTGGGAGAGCGGCGTGAACCAGGCCGCGGTGCGCACCCAGGCCGGCAGGGCGTCCAGGGGAAAGAAGACTCCGCTGAACATGAACATCGGCGTGACGAACAGGGCGAAGTAGAACGTGAAGTAGTCTATGCTGGGGTTGGCCGCGGTGAAGGTCATTGCGATGACCGAGAACATCAGTCCCGATAGAAGGAACAGCGGTGGGATCAGCAGGGCAAGCGGTGACCGCACGGTGCCGAACAGCGTGATCACCGCCAGGAACACCGTGCCATAGAGGACGCTCCGGGTCGCACCCCACCATATCTCACCGACCACCACGTCCTCGACCCCCAGCGGGGTCGTGATGACCGCGTCGTAGGCCTTCTCATAGTGCATTTGCACGTAGGCGTTGTAGGTGCACTCGAATGTGGCCCCGAACATCGCCGCGGTCGCCACCAACCCGGTGGCGACGAACGTGAGGTAGGGAAGCCCGCCGATCGTGCTGAGGTACGCACCAATTCCAAACCCCATCGCCAGCAGGTAGATCACCGGTTCCAGAAAGTTTACCGCGATGGACTCCGGGAAGATGCGCCTGAAAATGTAGGCGTTGCGCTGCCAGAACCGGAACGCGCCCCGAGGCGAGAAGAACAGGAACGAGGATAGGCCGAGCGCGCGCGGCGCCATCAGTCGCGGAGCCTCCTGCCCGTGAGCTTGAGGAACGCGTCCTCGAGGGTGGCGCGTCGCAGCGTTGCGGACTCCAAGGTGACGCCCTGCTCTCGGATGCGGCGCAGCAGGGTCTCGCCGTCCTGCGTGGGGAGCATCAGGAGGTCGCCGTACACCTCATGGGCCTCTGCCAGGTCGCCGGCGATGCTCAGTACCCGCTTGAGGGCATTCTGATCACGCCAGTCCGTGTCGGTGGCCCTCAGTTCAACCACTTCGCGGCCGGCGTGGGCGGCTACCAGGTCGGCGGGGGAGCCCTCGGTGACGATGCGGCCCTGGTCCATGATGGCGATACGATCGCAAAGCGCCGCTGCCTCCTCCATGTAGTGGGTGGTGAGGATCTGGGTGACGCCCGTTCGCTTGAGCTGCCGCAGTTTCTCCCATGCCAGTTGCCTCGCCTGCGGGTCGAGTCCGGTTGTGGGCTCGTCGAGGACGAGCAGTTCGGGCTGAGGCACGAGCGCCCGCGCCACCATGAGTCTCCGCTTCATGCCGCCGCTCAGGTACTCAACCTTGTCCCCGGCTCGGTCGGTGAGCGACACGAAATCCAGAAGCTCATCGGCCCGCTGCCTGGCCAATCTCCACGGAATGTCGAAATAACGCGCGAAGATCACCAGGTTTTCGCGCACCGTCAGCGCGGTGTCCAGCGTGTTGTCCTGGGTGACGACCCCCAGCCGTGCCTTGATCGCGCGCGGATGCGCGCGCACGTCCATGCCCAGTACCGACAGTTCGCCCGAGGTCGGGGGCAGCACGCAGTAGATCATCTTCATCGTGGTGGTCTTGCCGGCGCCGTTGGGGCCCAGGAAACCGAAGCACTCGCCGGGATGAACATCGAACGAGACGCCGTCCACGGCAGCCAGGTCGCCGTAGCGTTTCAACAGGGCGCGCGCCGCTACGGTAGACATCGCTCAGCGCGTCGGGGTGACCTTGGTTAGACCGCGGGGCCTATCAGGATTCAGGCCGCGTGCGACCGAGAGGTGGTAGGCGAATAGGTGCACGGCCGGAGACGCGACGATGGGCGCCAGCGGTTCGGGCAGGCCGGTGTAGATGGCCACGTCTCCCGGTTCGCCGTCAAACGCGAACGTGAGCGTGGTGACCGACCGTTCGCGCAACCGGTGGCGGAGGTCAATCAGGCCGGCCTTGCTCTTTCCCGGCGGAAGAAGCAGCAGCACCGTGCTCTTTCGGTCGAGGGCGGCGATCGGACCGTGGAGAAGGGCGGCCGCGGAGGCCGACTCCGCGGCCGCGTACGCGGTCTCTTTCAGCTTCAGCGCCATCTCGTCCCCCACGCCCAGCATGTAGCCCCGCGTGGTCACCACCCAGGGATCGCGCTTGGCGCGGCGCCTGGCCAGCGACCTGATCACGGCCTCGTGCTCGATGGCCGAAGCGACCGCATCTGGAAGGCGGCGGATGGCGCGCGCCAGCGTCGTCGCGCGTCCCCATCCCGCGACCAGGGCCGCCAGCATCGCCAGCGAAGACGTGAAGGTCTTGGTCGCCGCCACGCTCAGCTCGGGTCCCGCAGCCAGGGGCAGGACGTGGTGGCTGCAACCTGCCATCGGCGAGTTGGGATCGTTGGTGATGGCCATGGTCAAGGCTCCCTGCCTGCGCGCCTCGGCCAACACTTCGGTCACGTCCACCGACCGTCCCGACTGTGAGACGCCGATCACCGCGGCGGAGCGCCAGTCCGGCGTGCGGCCGTAAAGGGTCGTCACCGATGGCATTGCGGTGCCCGTGGGGATGCGCAGGAAGGTCTCAACCATGTACTGTCCGTAGATAGCCGCGTTGTGCGATGTGCCTCGCGCGACGAAGACGACGAACGGCGGGCGCCGGTGCTGCAGCGCCGCGGCCGCCTTCCTGATGTCGGCCGCGTGCCGGTTCAACATGCGGTCCAGGGCTGCCGGTTGTTCGCGGATCTCGTTGAGCATTGCGTGGGTGGGTGCAGGCATAGACTATCGCTTCGCCGGAGCGCAGGCCGTCCCTACCTGCTCGGACCGCACTTGCTGGGACCGCGGTCGTATGCCTGTGGATTCACCACGTGGAGGGGGCGTTCTCCCCGGAGCGCAGCCAGCACCGCTTCCGCGCAGGAGCGTTCCATGCGCGCCAGCGTCTCTGCCGTGTGCGAAGCCACGTGCGGTGTGGCCACCACCTGGTCGAGCCCGGCCAGTGACAGGTCCCGGACCGGCTCGTCCCGGAACACGTCGAGTCCTGCACCTGCCAGCCGGCCCTCGCGCAGGGCCGTCAGCAGCGCCGCCTCGTCGAGCACCGCCCCGCGGCTGGTGTTGATTAGGTACGCGGCCGGCTTCATCCGTCGCAGGGCGGCCTCGCCGATCATGCCCCTGGTCTGCGGCGTTAGTGGTACGTGGATCGTGACGAAGTCGCTTTCCGCCAACAGCGTGTCCAGGTCGGTGAGCGTCACTCCGAGCGTGGCCGCGGCCGCCTCGTCCGGTTGCGCGTCAGTCGCCAGCAGCCTCATTCCGAACCCGGCTGCGCGTCGGGCAACTGCCCGACCGATGGCGCCGAACCCCAAGATGCCCAGCGTCTTGCCGCCGACGTCCACCGTGGGCACGCGGTCCCATTTGCCAGCCTTGACGCCGCGGTCGAGGGAAGGAATTCTACGGACGACCGCAAGCAACAGCGCCATGGTGTGATCGGCCACGGCGGCGGTGAGCGCGCCGGCGGTGATTGTTACCGGGATACCCCGCCGGGTGGCCGCGTCCAGATCCACGGTCTCGTATCCTACCCCGCGGCGGGCCACGATCTTCAGATGGGGCGCCGCGCCGAGCACGCGCTCTGTGATGAGCTCCATGCCGGCTATGATGGCATCGGCATCGCCCACAAGTCCGACCAACTGTTCCTCGGTCAGGGTGGCGTCGGTCGGGTTGGGGATGATCTCGCACCCGGCTTCCCGGAGTAGCGTGGTCGCCGCGTCTCCGGTGCGGCCGAAGCCCGGCGCCGAGATCAAAACCTTAGGTCGGTGAGGTGCGATCACGTTCCACTCCCCCGGCGCGCTACAGGAATAGTCGCGCCCGTCTAGTAATACGATCCTGATGCCACCAGCCCTGCCACTGACATTCCTACGAAAAGGGAGCCGGCGATTTCCACCCCTGTGATTCGACCTGACCGATTGAGGGCGCGCCTCGAGATGCTGGCCGCGCAGGGCGGCGAAGCATGCGGTGGCAATGCCCGGGGCGTCAGCCGGTTTCCCTTCTCCACGGCCCACGCTCAGGCGGTCGGCGTCGTCGCGGCATGGATGGAAGAGGCCGGTCTCTCCGCGGGCTGCGATGAGTTCGGCAACCTGATTGGTGCCCGCCCGGGTTCCGGGGACGGGCCTACCATCATTCTTGGGTCGCACCTCGACACTGTACCCTGCGGCGGCATCTTCGACGGCGCGCTCGGCGTCGTGGCCGGGGTTGAGGTGGCGGCAGCGCTGCGCGAGTCAGGCCGAGGCCTGCGTCACGCGCTGGCAGTCGTGGGGTTTGCCGACGAAGAGGGCCATCAGTTCGGGGTGGGCACGCTGGCGTCGCGGTGCGTGACCGGCAGGATCCCCAGGGAGAGGTTTGCCTCGCTGCGGGGGCGTGACGGTCGCACCCTGGCCGAGTCGCGGGCGGCGTTCGCGCCCGGCCTTCCTCGTTGCGCCTTTCCCGAGCGCGCCGCGGCATACCTGGAACTGCACATCGAGCAGGGTCCTGTTCTAGCGCGGTCCGGCCGTCGTGTCGCGGTGGTGAGCACGATTACCGGTATCGCCCGAACCGTGGTCGTCCTGGAAGGTGAGGCCAACCACGCGGGCACGACCCCGATGACGGATCGCCGCGATGCTCTGGTGGGCGCCGCCGACTTAGTCCTGGCGGTAGGTGCCCTGGCTCGGGCCGAAGGCGCGCCTGCCGTGGGAACCGTGGGCGCGTTGTCCGTGTCACCCGGGGCCTCCAACGTGGTGCCCGGTCGTGTGGAGCTCAGCATCGAGTTCCGGACGACCGACGGCGTCCAGTTACGCAGCCTGTGCACCGGCATTGGAGTGGAGGCCCATCAGGTGGCGCAGAGCCGCGGCGTGAGCTGCCACGTCGGAGATTGGGATCTGCGCGATCCCGTACCGATGGATGAAGGCGTGCAACGGGCGATCGCGCGGGCGATTCACGAGGCCGGGCACGAGCCGTTCGTAATGCCCAGCGGCGCCGGCCACGACGCAATGGTCCTGGCACCGCACGTGCCCTCCGGCATGATCTTCGTGCCCAGCGCCGGTGGGATCAGCCACTGCCCTCGCGAGTGGACCGACTGGGAGGACGCGGCACTGGGAGCAACGGTGTTGCTGCGGACGGTGATGCTGCTGGACGAGGCCAACCTGCGGGCGGCGCGGGTTCTTCCATCCCACGATGCCTCTTGAACCATTGCTCCGTGGCGAGAACGCCCCCGCATCTTGGAAGGAGGCGAAACGATGGAATACCGATATCTGGGCAGGACAGGCCTGCAGGTGTCGGCCCTTTGCTTCGGCACGCAGACCTTTGGGTGGGTGGCCGACGAGCCCACCTCGCACGCGATGCTGGATCGCTTCACCACAGCAGGGGGCAACTTCCTTGATAGTGCCGACACCTACAACCACGGCCAGTCGGAAACCATCCTGGGGAACTGGATCGCCGGCCGCGGCCGCCGCGACGACCTGGTGGTCGCCACCAAGGTGTTCTTCCCCACGGGCGCGGGTCCCAACGACCGCGGGCTGTCTCGGGCTCACATCATGGCCTCGGTTGAGGGGAGCCTGCGACGCCTGCGGACCGACCACATAGACCTCTACCAGATGCATTGTTGGGACGCGGCCACGCCGCTCGAAGAGACCATTCGCGCCATGGACGATCTCGTGCGAGCGGGCAAGGTCCGCTACCTGGGGGCGTCCAACTTCACCCCGTCCCAGGTGGACCGGGCGGTGATGCTGAGCCGCATGAACAACTGGGTGCGGGTGGACTGCCTGCAGCCCGAGTACAGTCTGCTGGTACGCAGCCCCGAGTGGGAGCTTCTTCCGTTGTGCCGTTCGGAGGGCGTAGGCGTTCTCCCCTGGTCTCCACTCGCCGGTGGGTGGCTGTCGGGCAAGTATCGAAAGAGCCAGGCGCCTCCCGAAGGCAGTCGGGCCGGCCGACGGGACCGGTTCGAGGACCTCCCGGAGCAACGCGCGACCGAGCAGGCATGGCGCGTGATTGAAGAGCTGGACACAGTGGCCCGCGAGGTCGGCAGGACGCCGTCCCAGGTAGCGCTCAACTGGTTGCTCCAGCAGCCGGGGGTTACCGCGCCGATCTTTGGAGCCCGAACCGTCGAGCAACTGGAGGAGAACCTGGGCAGCGTCGGGTGGGCGCTGGCGCCGGAGCTCGTGGCCAGACTCGCGGAGGCGAGCGCGACGCCGCTTCCGTCGCCCCATAGTTTCGTGTCCCGCTACACGCGGCAGCGACCGGGCCGGGAACCTCTGGCCCCGTAGCGGTTGCGCGCGCCGTGAGCCAGGAGGACCGTACCGACTACCGCGAACCAGGAGGACCGTGCCGAGCACCGTCAAAGACCCCTACGAACCGGAATACCTGCTTGTCACATGGGAGGAACCAAGCGATGCGAACACGCATGATGGCGGCTTTCCTGGTTACGCTCCTGGCCACCGGCATTGCCGCCGCAACTCCCACGGAGCCCCGGCGCGGTGGTTCGGCCGTTGTGGCCATCGGCAGCGACCCGGAGACCCTCAACCTGGGCATCACCACGGGCTATGCCGTCGGCGCGGTGGCCGCGAGTATCTTCAGCGGTCTGGTCTGGATAGACGCACGCGGCGAGATCCAGCCGGGGTTGGCCACATCGTGGACCATTTCGCCCGACGGACTGAGCTATGCCTTCGAGCTGCGCCGGGGTGTCAGGTGGCATGACGGCCGGGCCTTCTCCGCGCAGGACGTCAAGTTCACGATGGAGCAGGTGACGGGCCTTTACCACGGCCGGTTCCGGCCGGCGTTCCAGAACTTCGAGGCCATCACCGTGACGTCGCCCCAATCGCTCAAGATCACGTTGAAGCGCCCATACGCACCGCTGATGCGGCTGCTGTCGGTCTTCGATTGCCCCATCCTGCCGCGGCACGTCTACCAGGGTGAGGACATCACCCGGCACTCACGCAACAACGACCCCGTGGGCACGGGCCCGTTCAAGTTCCGCGAATGGGTGCGCGGTGACCGGTTGGTGCTGGAGCGCAACGATGCCTACTGGGATCCCGTCTACCTGGACCGCCTGATCTTCCGGATCATTCCCGGCGCCGCCCTGCGCGTGACCGCGCTCGAGGTGGGCGAGGTAGACCAGGTGGCGGACTTCTACCTGCCCAAGACCGACGTGGATCGTCTCAAGCGCAACCCCAACGTTCGACTGCGGCTGGGCCAGCCCATACCCTCAATGGGCTTCATGTTCATCAACGCGCGCCGCGCGCCGCTGGACAACCCCAAGGTGCGCAGGGCACTGGCCATGGCCATAAACCGAGTGCAGATCGTCACGCAGGCCATGGGTAACCTCGCGAGGCCGGCCCGCGGACCGTTCGGCGATGGGTTCAAGTGGGCGTTCTCGCCCGAGTCCGACTACGATCGCCTCTACCCCTACAATGTCGAACGGGCCAACGCCCTCCTGGATGAGGCCGGCCTTCCCAGGGGCGCAGGCGGCGAGCGGCCCGTGCGCCTGCGCATGGTTTACGATGCGGCGCGAGCCCCGATCGCGGCGGCGGCGGCGATCATACGGGACAACCTGCGCGCGGTCGGCATCACCGTGGACCTGCAGCCGATGGACCGCGCCGTCATGATCGAGCGCATCTATACCCGGCCCGATTACGAGTTGACCGTGCAGACATTCACAAGCGGCGGGGATCCGGCGATCGGGTACCACCGCATCTACGCATCCGCGGCGAGCGGGGTGCCGTTCGTGAACGCCACGGGGCACTCTAACCAGGAGGTGGATTCACTGCTCAACCGCGCGGCGGAGGTGCCCGATAGGGCTGCACGGGGCAAGATCTACGCCCAGGTGTCCCAGATCCTCGCGGCGGAGATGCCGACGCTGATGCTGTTTGACGAGATCGGCGTGGATGCCACGCGCGCAACGCTGCGGGGCGTGTGGATCGGGGCAGAGGCCCGCGACCGCTGGGACGCGGTGTGGGTCCAGAAGTAGTCCGGGCGGAGGCGCACGCGGCGAGGCCCGCGGCGAGGTGGCACGGGCGCAGTGGTGACGGCGGGTAGTACACCGCTCTGGCGGTACGCGGCGGGACGGCTGGTACAGGCCGTCCCGCTGCTGTTGGGTGTAATTGTAGTAAACTTCCTCCTCATCTCGCTGGCTCCCGGCGATCCCGTGGCCACGCTCCTGGGCGAGTACCCCGCGCCCCCGGAGTATGTCGCGCAACTGCGCCGCGAGTTTGGCCTCGACCAACCCGCACCGGTGCGGCTGGCGCTCTACGCCTGGAACGTTGCCCGAGGCGAATTGGGGTTCTCCTTTGCCTACCGCCTGCCGGTAGCCACCCTGGTGGCCGGGCGCCTCGGGAACACGCTTCTTCTGATGGTGACGGCCCTCTCGCTTGCGGCGCTGGTGGGGGTCGGGCTCGGCGTCACCGCGGCCCGCCGCAGGGGCTCTGGACTGGACACCGCGGCCACCGGCATATCGCTGGCAGGGTACTCGATCCCCGACTTCTGGCTGTCGCAACTCCTGGTGCTGCTCTTCGCCGTGTTCCTGGGGTGGCTTCCGGCGCAGGGAATCCGCTCGGTTCGCGAGGAGTACTCCGGCTTGGCCGCCGCCCTGGACTCGGCGCGGCACCTGATACTGCCGGCGGCCGCGCTCTCGTTCAGGTACATGGCGCTCATCTCCCGCCTGACCCGCGCCTCGATGCTCGAGGCGATGAGCCAGGACTTCATCCTTGCCGCGCGGGCCCGCGGCCTTCCGGAGCGCCTGGTGCTGCTCCAGCACGGCCTGCGGAACGCCGCACTGCCGGTCGTGACGGTGATCGGCTACAACTTCGCCTTTGTGCTGGCCGGATCGGCGCTGGTGGAAACCGTCTTCGGATGGCCGGGTGTGGGGCGGCTGCTGTACGATGCGATGCTGCAGCGTGACACCCCGGTGCTGCTGGGCGTGCTTCTGATGGTTTCCGCGACGGTAGTTGTTGTGAATCTGCTTACCGACCTTCTCTACGCGGCGCTGGATCCGCGTGTCAGGTACTGACAGATGGTCGGTGACGAGAGCGCAGAGACGCCTTCCGCGGCCGGCGGGCGCGAGTTCTGGCGCCGCTTCCGCCGGAGCCGTGCGGGCGTCTTCGGCCTCTGCCTGGTCGTTCTTCTGGTTGTCGTCGCCCTGGCCGCGCCGCTGCTGGCGCCGCGCGACCCGCAGACCACCTCCCTGGTCACGCTCAACCCCCCTGGAACGCCGGGACATCCGCTTGGAACGGACAACCTCGGCCGCGACATCCTTAGCGGGGTCCTCTGGGGGAGCCGCGTCTCGCTCACCGTCGGCGTCTGCGCCGCCGCCACCGCGGTGCTGCTCGGTGTATTCATCGGTTCCTTTGCCGGGTTCTACGGGGGATGGGCGGACGCGGTCCTGGGCCGCATCACCGAGCTATTCCAGGTGATCCCGCGGTTCGTGCTCGCGCTGCTCGTGGTGGCGCTCTTTGGCAGCGGCCTGTGGAAGTTGATTGCCGTCATCGGCATTCTGTCCTGGCCGCAGGCCGCGCGGGTCGTCCGCGGCCAGGTCATGGCGCTGCGGGGCGCGGCCTACGTGGACGCCGCGCGCGTGCTGGGGCTACGCAATGTCCGCATAATCTTCTCGGAGATTCTCCCGAACGTGCTGGCTCCGGTGGTCGTGATCGGGTCCCTTGACGTCGCCGGCGCCATACTGCTGGAGGCGAGCCTGGGGTTCTTCGGCCTGGGGGATCCCAACCTCGTGTCTTGGGGGATGATGCTGAACAACGCGCAGGCCCACCTGCGCCAGGCCTGGTGGATGAGCGTGTTCCCCGGACTGGCCATTTCGCTGGCGGTGCTGGGATTCAATCTGATGGGCGACGGCCTCAATGACGCTACCGATCCCCGACTCGGTGTGTGAGGCGCCATGAACGGGGCCGGGTCCCTATTGGTGATTGAAGACCTCCACACCCATATTCTGACGACGCGGGGCGTGGTGCGCGCGGTTGACGGCATTTCGCTCTCGCTCCCGCGTGGCTCCGCCGCGGGTCTGGTCGGCGAGTCCGGCTCAGGCAAGACGATGACCGGGTTCTCGATCCTCCGGCTGTTCCCCACGGACGCCGCCCGCGTCGTTCGCGGACGGATCGAGCTCGCCG
>JASEHJ010000250.1 GCA_030018905.1 bacterium
CTTTCCGCGAGCCTTCTTCCCGGAGCTGCTGACCCTCGAAGGCGACCGCGGCGCCCGCAGCGTGATTCAGGCCCATCCAGGGGAGAGCGTGTTGGTACCGCTCCCCGAGTCTTGCGCCGTTGATGTTGACACCAACGCCGATCTCTCGGCCATCGGCGAGTAGACACGCCGCCCGCGCCCGGTGCCCGGCTGCCGGTCCGCGGCAGGCGGCGCCTAGGGTTCCCCGCGCCTTAGGACCCGCCCCGCTTTGGCGCCGGTGTCCACTTCGTTCTCGATGACCATTTGTCCGTTCACGATCACGTGGAGGACGCCTGCGCAGTAACGGTGTGGGTCGTGGAACGTGGCCAGATCGGTGATCCGCTCTGGATCGAAGACCACCAGGTCGGCGACGCAGCCCGGCCGGATCAGCCCCAGGTCGTAGCGGCGCAGCCGTTGCGCCGGGAGCGAGGTCATCTTGCGCACGGCCTCTTCCAGGCCGAGTACTCCGTCCTCGCGCACGTACCTGCCCAGCACGCGCGCGAACGTGCCGTAGCTGCGAGGATGTGGCCTGCCCCCGGCCGAGGGAGAGAGCGTCCACCCGTCGCTGGCAATGGCCACCGCGGGATGGCGCATCACGCGGCGCACGTCCTCCTCGCACATGGCGAAGATTATCATCTGGACGCCGCCCCGGCCGGTTTCCAGCAGGTGCAGGGCCGTATCCACCGGGTCCTCGTCCCTGCCCGCCGCTATCTCGGTGAGCATTCTACCCTCGTACTCCTGGCTGGGGCCGTCGGGGACGCGACTTATCATAATCGCCTCGGGGTCGAACTCGCGGGATCCTGACAGCAGCGCCTCTGGCCCGGGAGACGCGATCTCGGCGCGGATGCGGGCGCGCTGTGGGGGATTCGCGAGGCGGGACAGCATCGCCTCGACCCCGCCCTGCATCGCCCACTTCGGCATGATTGCCGCCAGGGTGGTGCTGCCCGCGGTGTACGGGTACTGGTCCGCCAGCACGTCCTGACCCGCTGCCCGCGCGCGGTCAACCATCTCCAGCGAGGCGCCCACCCGGCCCCAGTTCTGGCGACCCGTTGCCTTGTGGTGGCTGAGCTGTACGGGCACCCCGGCCCGGCGTCCGATTGCCAGCGCCTCGCCGACCGCGTCCAGCAGCGAGTTGCCCTCGCCGCGGATGTGGGAGGAGTAGAATGCTCCGTACCGCCGTGCCACCTCTGCCAGCGCCACCAGTTCATCGGTCTCGGCGTAGCTGCCCGGGACGTAGATCAGGCCCGAGGATAAACCGAACGCCCCCTGCTCCAGCGCCCGTGCCACGTGGGCCTGCATCGCGTCCAGTTCATGGGGCGACGGAGGATGGTCCTCAAATCCCATCACCGCGACGCGCACGGCCCCGTGGCCTACTTGGAGGGCGACGTTGCAAGCCAGCGGAAGGCGTTCCAGACAGGCCGCATATCCGGCCGCATCTTCCCACTCCCACGAAAGCCCGGCGTCCACGAACGCGGCATAGGCACGCAGCAGGTCCAGGCGTTCCTTCGAAACCGGAAACGGCGAGAAACCGCAGTTGCCCACAAGCTGCGTGGTAACACCCTGGCGCACCATCGCCTCGGCGCGAGGGAAGACCGGCAGCGTGAAGTCGGAGTGGGTGTGCAGGTCAATGAACCCCGGCGCCAGTACCGCGCCGCCAACGTCAACGGTGCGCAGAGCGGCGGCGCCGGACAGGTCGCCGATCCGCGCGATGCGGCCGTCTTCCACGCCCACATCGCTCCAGAACCATGGGTTACCCGTACCGTCTACTATGCGCGCGTTGCGGAAGACCAAGCTGTACATCTACTTCCCTCCCTGGGACGGAGGCAGCACCAACAAGACGTCGCCGACCGGGCGCTCCCCGGTCTCGTCCGACGGCAGATTGATCACCACTCCCCGCACTACCAGCGTCGTTGATCCGCCGCCATCCAGGTTCAGGGCGTCGGTCACCCCGAGCTTCCGGAGCATCCCTGCCAGCTCGACCAGGGTCATGCCGAGGCTGTGATAAGGCTGGCGCCCTCCGATTACCGCAATGACGGTACGGCCGTCTTCCAACCGACCGATGGCGGTGCGGGGGTGGCGCCGGTTGGCAAACGACGGGCGAAACCCTTCGCCGCCGACGAACTGGCCGCCGGAGAGGAGCCGCGGTCCGCCGCCCATTGCATGCCGGACGCCTTCCCAACGCGAATCGCCGGAGGCCGGCACCAGGCGCAGGCGGAGCGAGACCCGATCGCCCTGCTTGAACGCGGTCAGCAGAGAGGCCCGACCACGGGCGTGTCCCGATAGAACGTAGCCGCCCGGTGGGATTGGGCTGTTGCCGCGTCCATCCAGCACCTGCTGTACTATGTCTCCGGCCACGACCACCTCGGCGCCCAGGGCGTTGGTGCGCGTGGTGGCGCCGTGCGCCGGGCGGTACAGAATGATCTCACCTGCGCCGCGGTCGCGGTTGACGCCGTCAATCGTCACCGTGCCCCCATCGGTGGAAGCGGC
>JASEHJ010000251.1 GCA_030018905.1 bacterium
CGGCCATCCTGCGGCAAGGGGAAACAGCACCCTTGCCTCGTCCGGCCGGCGCGCAGATCCAGTCGGCACATCTTCACGGGAGGTGATGTCGATGGTATCGAGAGGCCGGCCCCTGGTGCTGGGGTGGTACGCGTTTCTCGCCTGGAACGTCGTGCTGTTCCACGGCTTGGCCGCGCTTGACTACGCGGTCCCGGCCGGGATGCTCGCGGTAGTCGCCAGCGTGGCGCTTGCCGCATCGTTCCTGGTGCAGATCGCTCTGGTGGTGCGCTCTCAGGTCCTGTCTGTCGGACCAGGGACACCGCGGTCGGCCATCAGCCGTCGCACCGGTGAGGTCCTGTCCCCAAACGGAGACGCAACACGAGGACGGCGAGCAAGCGTCCCAGCGCAGATCGTGCGGTAGCAGAGAAGGGAGGGAGTCTTGTGGTAAACCGCGTCATTCTGATCGGAAGGTTGGTCCGGGATCCAGAGCTGCGCTCCGTGGCCTCGGGGCAGGCAATGGCACGCTTCACCATGGCGGTGGACCGTGGGTTTGCCAATGCCGATGGACACCGAGAGGCGGACTTCATCGACATCGTCGTCTGGCGGATGCTGGCGGAGCAGGTGGCCGAGCACCTGCGGCGGGGCCGGCTGGTGGGGATCGAGGGCCGGCTGCAGATCCGCCGCTACGAAACCGCGCAGGGCAAGCGGCGCAAGGCCGTCGAGGTGGTCGCCGACCGCGTGCGGTTTCTGGATCGCAAGCCTCGCGAGGAGCGCGGCGATCAGGTGTTCACCGAGGAGGTCGAGCACGGTGTGCCCGTCTGAGGGAGACGGCTACCGCGTGGTGCGGGCCTGGGTGGTCCCTGCCGAGGCCATCGCCCGGGTCCGCGCCTCCCCAGGCCGGCTGGCGGCCGTGGCCGGGGACTTCGACCGCGTGCCCGAAGCGATAGAGGATTGGATGATCGCGGTGTGGCTTAGTGCGCGCGAGGAGGGGTTTCACGACACGGATGAAAGTGTCAAGGCCCTGCCTATTCGAGGCGGCGCGCGTGTCGTAAGATGAGTGTGGACGCGGGTGACCCCCGACCGAAGAGTGGGGCAAGGGGATGGAAGCCCCACCGCGCAGGTAGCGCTTCGGCGCTTTAGCGTCGCGCCCCCTTGGTGGCACCCGCGTCTACTTGTGGTCGGCGGGGTTGCCAGCGCGCTGTCAGATGCTGATAGGCACGTTCCGCCTGGGCACACACCGCGAGCTCTCGCTGCCGCAGCTCCTTGCGATTGTAGGCGTACGCCGATCCGCGGCGCCCGGACTGTTGGGGAACCCCGGCGCGGAGCTCGATGGTCCGCACCTTCTGCGCGACGAGAGACGGCCGGGCAAACGCGTAGTCCTGCTCGCGGGTGAGCACATGCCAGACGAGGACGGCGAGTTTGCGGGCGGCAGCTACGATAGCCAGCTGGGACCCGCGACGCCCGCGAAGGCGCTGGTAGAAGGCCCGCAAGGGCCCCGGCGCTCGCACGGCCGACCACGCGGCCTCCACCAACGTGGTGCGGGCATGCCCTCGTCCTTGCTTGGTAATGGGGCCATACGTCACGCGGGCTCCAGACTGCCGGACGCGCGGGTCGAGCCCGAAGTAGCCGACCAGCTTGGCGGGAGCGCAAAAGCGGTGGATGTCGCCGATCGCCGCCAGGATGGCCAACGCACTGAGGGCGTCCAGGCCGGGGATCGTGATGAGCCGCCGGACCTGGGACCGTTCCAGTGCGGAGGCCGCCAAGGTGTGCTCGACAGCGGTGATCTCTTGGCCGACGAGATCCAGTTCACGGAGGGTCGCGGTGACCATCGCCTGCTCGTGGGAAGGCAGGAGTGGGAGCGCGTGCTGGTCCAACCAGAGACGGCCGTGTTTCCCAAAGAGATCGCTCCGTGGACAGCCAGGAACCAGATTGCGATGGAGAATGGCCTGGACGCGATTCTTCAGGCGCGTGCCCTGTTGGACCAACCTGGTGCGATGAGCGATTTGGTAACGCAGGATGAGCGTCGCGTCATCCGGGATCCAGACGTCAGGCAACCACCCGTCGGCTAGCAGGCGGACCAAGACCTCGGCGTCGACTTTGTCGGTCTTGATCTTCGCATCGGCAATCGCACGGGTCCGCAGGGGGTTGGAGACGACGACGCGACCGGCGTGACCCTGCAGCAATTGGACGATCGCATGCGTGTTCACGGTCGCTTCCAGAACCACTTCGTCGTCGGGCCTCAGCGTGTGAGCGAAGGCGCGCAGGGCCTCAGGCGTGGTCGCGATGCGCCCCCCTGAGCGCAGCTGCCCACTTTCCAGAATCGCGATCTGCGCGAAGTTCCGATGGACATCCAAACCGATGTAGCGCACGAGCATCCCCCCTTCATGATGTGGGAGCCCGGCGGGCAACACGACACTTACGGATTCGCGCTCGCAGCGCAACCGGGCCAGTCGCAGGGGCGGTCACTTATTAATCGGAGCATAAAATGTTGCTCACAGCGCGTCCTTTGTGGTATCCTTG
>JASEHJ010000252.1 GCA_030018905.1 bacterium
CCCCAGACCTCCCGCACGACGACGCTGCAGAAGGTGCCGGTCAGACCGTTCTGCGCCTCCAGGGCCACGAGGATGTTCTCCGGCAGCTCGCGCCCGAACAGCGACCCCACGCGATGCCATGCGCCCGGAAGGTCCATCTCAAGACCATCCTTCCCAGGGCCCTCTCTCAGCAGTCTCTCAACCCGAGGGAGCAGAAATCGCCGGCCTTCAGGCCGGGTCGGTCTTCTCCACCACCACCCGCAGCTTCCGGGCCCCCTTCGCCCACCACTTCTGCACGTACAGGCTGCCGATGATCGGCGCCCCCTCCCCCGGCTGCTCCTCGTACTTAATCGTGTTCTTGGTCTCCCTCTCCATCACGAACTCCACCGTTCGGCTCTCGCTCATGTTCCTCTCCTCCTTCCCTCGTGGCCTCTCTCTAGCCTTGCGCCGGAATCTGCCGTCTCGCCCGCTCGTTGCTCTTTCCGACTGCCGGGCGATTCGTCCGCCGGTTTGCCCCGGGTCCGTTCGGCCGAGGCCCCCCTCCCCGCCCGTACACCATCCGCCGCAACAGCCCCTCGATTCGTCGCGCGGTGCCCGCGGCGTCCCTCACGCCCGCCTCCAAACGCTCCAGGCGCGCCCTCAAGGGCGCTGCCGTGTCAGAACTGGCCTTGGGGTCCGATTCTACTCCCACGTCTACCGCCCCCTGAAGCTCAGGATCATCGTGCGAAAGACCGCTGCCTGCTCTCGGTAATCCGGCAGAGCCGAGCTCGTTGCGCCAAGCAGCACGTACGACTGCCCTCGGACCGCCACGCCCAGCACAAGATACATCGGGAGCCCGCCTCCCACTGCGGACTGGCTGTAGTAACGTAAGTGCACGCGCTTCCCATCACCGGCAGCTGCGGTTTCCTCGCCCAGTAGTCGCGACCCGGGCAGGGCCTGCACCGTGCCCTGGGCGGCCACCTGCAGGATCGTCGCTTCGGAGGTCCCCGCCGGCACGACGGACGCTGAAACTAGCAGGCTGGGACGCACCGAAATCCCTCCGGCTGGGCGCGCGGGAGCAACGAACGCCACGACCCCCCCACTCCGGCTCGGCACGACGTCCCACTCCACCGGATGAAATAGGGCCCACCCGGGCCCCTGGTACTCGCGCACTGCCTGGAGCATCGCCCATCCCGGCGCCACGGCGACCAACACCACCAGCGCTGAAACGACTCCGCAAATGAGCCAAGCGCCTCGTCGCACCGAACAACCCCCTCTCGCACAACCTTCCGTGTTCGACTATACGCCTCCCGCTGTCCTCAGTCAAGACATACATTCGGCTTGACGGATAACCCCATCCCAAGTAAACTATCAGAGCGATGACCCCCCAACCGCTTACTTCTCAGATCCAAGGGGCCCTCCAGCAGGGCGATTCCGAGCGGGCGCTGGCCCTGGCCCTCGAACCCCTCTTCGGCCTGTGGTCGTCTGTGGTCGCCCGTGCGCACAGCCTCAACGCCTCAGATCCCGAGGCCGGCCTGATCCTGTTCTGGCGCGGGCGCATCGCCGACGCTATCTGGGACATGGTCGCCGCAACCTACGAAGGGGAAGCCGTGGCCCACCGGGCCGAGAAGAGGCCGCAGTCAAGGGCGTCTACCATCGATCGCCTTACTCAGTGGGCTTCGGGCGACTACCTCGCGGAAGATGCCCTGGCCGATCCGGACGCAGCGCTTCGGGAGGCTCTCCAGCCTCTTGAGCAGCTCGCGTCCAGTATCGTCAAGTTGGCAGCTCGGGATCCTCGACGCCGGCGCGCCGCGAGGAAGGCACTGGCCCTCTGGAGGCTGATGGGGCCGCACCTGCTGAAAACCCGACTCGAGGCCGCCGAACAGGAATGCGGGCAGGACCCGAAAGGAGTAGGCAAGACAGGAGCGCCTGCGCGGGCGCACAGTAACTGATCCCACAAACGAGCAGGCCTCCTTGCCCGTGATGGGGGCAGGAGGCCAGAACAAACAGGAGAGGTGCTATGTACCCCAACACCCTTATACCACTCCCATGCGGCGTTGGCAAGCCCCCCGTGTTCGCCGCGCGGGTTCCAGAAACCCTGCTTGTCCCTGGGTGGGCAATCCATCTCCCGCTCCGCACGCCGGCAAAGCTGGTGCTGTCCGCGCTCTCTCAGGCAGCCGTCAACAACCAGATCTGCGCCAGCGCAGCCGCGATTGCAGCCGCCCTTGGTCTTCCGGTGCGGACGGTCGAGCGCGCTCTTGCCGAACTACGATCTGCCGGCTGGCTGAGCCTGGAGGGGCGCGGGCCACACGGCGCCAACCGCTTCCGGATCGCGACTCACTCTGCAGGTGTGTCTACCCCGCCCCAGTTCCGCCATTTTGGCACACCTGACCCCGGCCAGGTAGGCCGGGCTGACACCCTCTCCCCCGACCAGCTGTGCCAAAATGGCACACCTGACCCTGGCCAGGCAGAGGCGAGCGACACCCCTCTCCCTATCCAGCTCCGCCAAAATGGCGGACCTGACTCCGGCCAAGCAGAC
>JASEHJ010000253.1 GCA_030018905.1 bacterium
CGAAGGCGAGTTGAAGGGTTACCTTGGGTACAGCGAGGCCCCGCTGGTCTCGATGGATTTCAAGGGCGATTCTCGGTCAGGCATCGTTGACGGCCCGCTCACGATGGTGATGGGCGACACCCTGGCCAAGGTCATGACGTGGTATGACAACGAGTGGGGGTATGCGTGCCGGATCGCCGACTTGGTGCACTACATGGCGGAGCGCGGCCTGTAACCGGACGCGTCGCCAGCTGCTGACGGTAGGTATCCTGACGATGAAGAAGACGGTACGTGACATTGATGTATCCGGACGGCGCGTGCTGGTGCGCTGCGACTTCAACGTTCCTATGGAGGGCGGACGGATCACCGACGACCGCCGGATTCGCGAATCGCTGCCGACAATACGGTACCTGCTCGAGCGCGGGGCGCGCGTG
The DNA here is from genome assembly GCA_030018905.1 of bacterium. Lineage (GTDB taxonomy): Bacteria > Sysuimicrobiota > Sysuimicrobiia > Sysuimicrobiales > Humicultoraceae > VGFA01. The sequence goes on from JASEHJ010000253.1 coordinate 414, forward strand.
ATCCTGTCCTCCCACTTTGGGCGGCCCAAGGGACGCCCAGACCCGGCCTTCACTCTGGCGCCGGTCGCCGAACGCATCGGGACGCTCCTGGAACGGTCCGTCCCCTTGCTGCCGGACTGCGTTGGGCCCGCGGTTGAGGACGCGGTCGCGCGCATGGCTGCGGGCGACGTGGTCCTGCTCGAGAACCTGAGGTTCCACCCCGAGGAGGAAGCCAACGCCCCGGGCTTTGCTGCCCGGCTCGCCGCTCTGGCCGACCTGTTCGTGAACGACGCTTTCGGGACCGCCCACCGGGCGCACGCCTCTACGGTCGGGGTTGCCGCGCACCTGCCCGCCGTGGCCGGGCTGCTGCTGGAGAAAGAGCTGGCGCACCTCGGCCAGGCGCTTGACTCGCCGGTCCGGCCGTTCGTTGCCATCCTGGGCGGAAAGAAGGTATCCGACAAGATCGGGGTTATTCGGCGCCTGCTGGATCGTGCGGACACGCTGCTGGTAGGCGGGGGGATGGCGTACACTTTCCTGCGCGCGCAGGGCCGCGAGATCGGCGCCTCGATCTGCGAGCAGGACTCCCTGGGACTCGCCGCCGCTCTGCTGGCCGAAGCCGCACGCAGAGGCGTGGGGTTTGAGCTTCCCGCAGACGTGGTGGCGGCAACCGCGGTGGAGGCCGGCGCCGACCACCAGGTGGTGGATGCCGCCGCAATTCCCCCGGGATGGGCAGGAGTGGACATCGGCCCTAGGACCGCCGCGCGGTTCGCCGGAATCGTCCGGGGTGCCGGCACGGTCCTATGGAACGGCCCGATGGGTGTCTTCGAGATTCCCGCGTTCGCCGGCGGCACGCGGGCTGTGGCCGAGGCCATGGCAGATTCCTCCGCGGTCACCGTGGTGGGAGGCGGCGACACCGCGGCCGCGGTCGAGGCGTTTGGCCTGGCCGGCCGCATGACCCACATCTCCACCGGCGGCGGGGCGTCGCTTGAGTTCCTGGAGGGCCGGGAGCTGCCGGGAATCGCGGTGCTGCAGGATGCGTAAGGGGATGCGCGCGCCGCTCATCGCCGGTAATTGGAAGATGCACACGACCGTGCGCGAGGCGCGCGACCTGGCCTCGGGGGTGGCGTCCGGCCTGGCCGGTATCGCTGACGTGGACGTGGTCGTCTGCCCTCCATTCACGGCGCTGGCCGAGGTCGGCCGCGCTCTTGGAGGATCGCCGGTCGAGCTAGGCGCTCAGGATCTGCACTGGGAGTCCGAGGGCGCCTACACGGGCGAGATCTCCGCGGCGATGCTCTGGGACCTGGGGTGCACCTATGTGATCGTGGGGCACTCGGAGCGCCGGCGGCTGCTGGGCGAGGAGGATGAGGCGGTGGGCCGGAAGGTGGCGGCGGCCGCCTCCGGCGAGCTCATCCCGATCCTCTGCGTTGGGGAGTCGCTGGACGAGCGCGAGGCCGGTCGAACTGAGCGGATCATCCAGACCCAGGCCCGCATCGGGACGCTGGGGCTGGCGAGTGAACAGGCGGCTCAGCTCGTTGTGGCCTACGAACCGGTTTGGGCCATTGGAACCGGCGTTCCAGCCACCGGAGCCGAGGCCGGCCGCATCGCCCGGCTGCTGCGGGAGTGGTTGGGTGAGTGGTTCGGAGATGCCGCGGCGGGCATACGCATCCTCTACGGCGGCAGTGTTACACCAGAGACGATAGGTGAGTTTGTGAGCCAGCCCGAGGTGGACGGCGCGCTTGTGGGAGGCGCCAGCCTCAACGCAGGCGCTTTTGCGGCGATTGTGCGGGCGGTCGCCGTCTGACCGCAGACCTATCCGGTCTAGGGCGCCGGCCGCGATGCGGCAGAAGGAGCATCCTCCACGATCACCTCATGTGTGATGCGCGCCGCGTGCCGCAGCATTGCGTACACCGAGCAGTACCGCTCCTCCGACAGACTCGCCGCCTTCTCGACCTGCTCCTTCTGCAGGCCGGCCCCGGAGGCACGGTAACACAGGTGGATCGCCGTGAACACCTTGGGATGGTCTGCAGCGCGCTCCGCGCT
>JASEHJ010000254.1 GCA_030018905.1 bacterium
CCTGCCCCTCCCTGGCGGTGGACTGGAGCTACGCCTATGCTTGGCAGCGGCCTACGACGCTGACCGACGATTCCGGCCTTTTCGTCACGTTCAGGGCATCGTGTCCCCAACACGTCAAGGCATGCCTCTCGCGGTTCGATGCCTGCGTGACTTACCCGAGCCGGCCCCTTCCGATCCCCTGCCGGAAGTGCGAGCAGCATGTGCCCGACGCCATTGACCGACTCGATGAACTGATCGGCACCGGTCGTCGCAATGCCGAGGTTGTGTGCAACGCGCGTCTCCAGATGGGTGGTACGTTCAACTGCATCCCACCCATCATCGTGCTCGCGCTCGGCCCAGGAATGAGCGCCCACGACCCACGCCTTGCGTGTGCCATCTTCCTCGGCGAACTGCTGCACGTGGCGTACTGTGACGGTGACACGTCGGAACCGACAACAGAAGATCGCCAGCGTTGTCTTGCTGCATCCTCGTCGTGGTGTTGGGACGGCAGTCCGGTTCAGCACTTCCCCTAGTAGGAGGCCCACGCGCGATGGCTGCTCACGTGTTGCGCCGACTTGCATTGCTCGGTCACCTGCTCCTCGCCCTGCTATTGATGTGCTGTCTAGCCTACCCATCGTGTTCCGTACGGAGCGCCGACGCCTGCCGCTGCGTGGCTCCAGGCGGTCCATATGTCCGGCCGTCCGCGTCGGGGGCTATTGACGGACTCGTCCTGACCCTTGCACCCGACCTGGTCTGCGTCGCCCGTGCTGCGGGGCCTGCCTGCGTTGCAGTACATCCGCCCCTCCTCCGGGTCGTGCTTCGGAACACCACTCGCCAGCCCTTCTTCGTTCCGTGGCTTTGGAAGCCGGAAATCGAGGTTATCGCCGGCCCACCGTGCCAGCCTGAGGGCATGCGCTGTTCGCGTTACCCCTACGACGGGATTGACATCATTGGACCGACCGGGGTGTCAGAGCATGCTCTCTGGCTGGAACACGCGGTGATCGCACCACGAAGCGCGCTCATGTTCTCTCTTGACGTCCGGCACTGGTTGACCCACACGTGGCGGCTAACGCCTGGCTGGTATGTCGTGCGCGCCAGATTCAGGCCGCGCACGCAGCCTATCAGCGCAGTGTGCGCAGCCCCCGCGTGGGGGGGGGAAGGGCATCCGTGGTGGCGCGTAGTCGTTGAAGCAGGTGAGCGCGCCAGCTCATCCGAGGCCGTCAGCGAGGCCGGGCAGACTGTCTGCGTGCCGATCGAGGAGTTCCTATCGCGAGTCCTCGGTGGAGGGTTGAGGTGGACGAGCGAGGAAGGGATTGTGAGCAACGAAGTTTCGATATGGGTGGAACCGTAATGGGGGCGGGCTCACAGGGAGCGGCGCGCGGCCTTGGGATCGGCGTGCTGAGCCTGGCGATGTGCCGGTGGGCGGCCTGCTTTGCGGTCTTTGGTGGTTGCCAGCGTGTGGCTGCCCCTCGTTCCCACGCTGTGTTACCCCCATCCGCCGTCCCAACCGTCGCCGGAGTTGCACTTCTTCTGGAGGCTCCCGAGTACGTGCCGAGTGTGGAGGGCATCGAGGTGGATGACCCGGGACTGTTCGTGGTCACGGTAACCGGGCTGGGGCCCACCCACTTTGCGGAGATCGTGCCGCCCACCAACCTCACTCTTCTGGCCTACCGTGAGGCCGCGGGCAGGTACTTTCCATGCGAGCTCGGGGATCCATTTCCTCTGCCGCTTGACGGCTGGTTCGAGTGGGCTGGACTCCGCCGCTTGCCTTTCACCGTTCGGTGGTCAAGGGAACAGCGTCGCGGGATGTTCTCGCTGCCACCGTATCCTCCGTGCGAACCGCCGGGCTGGTATGTCATCCTGGCCGTGCTGCGGACGACCGGAGCCCGTGCCGTTTTGGCCGTGACATCGGATCCGGGATTCGACGCTCTCTGTGCAGTGCCGCAGGCCCATGTTTGGAGAACAGCAAGCGATGCCGTTGTCGCCGCCGAGGTTCCTGTTCAGGCGATAAGAGCCGTCCTCGGTGATGGGGAGATCTGGGGAAGCGGGCTGCTGCCCGAGGATATCCACATTGCGGTCAGCAACGCTGTGCGGGTGTGCATCGCGCCATCGGAGGACCAATGTCCGGCCGAGTGACGGAGATGCCAGCCATCCTGCCCGACGCCGGCGGCAAGGGGTACGACCGCGAGTACGACACGCGCGGCAACCTCATCTGGGAACGGGAACACATGAGTTGGCTGGACACGACCTACCGATACGACCAGGCGTGCGACCGGCCGGTGCACCGCTCGCAGTCGTTGGGTGGCCAAGCGCCGTTCGCGGAAGACCGGTGGGAGTACGACTCGGCAGACCGCGTCATCCGCGAGGTGCGGACGGGCGCCGGTGGGGTAAGGGAAGAGACCCGGCGCACGTACGACGCGCTCGGGCGGCTGGTGTTCGTCGAG
>JASEHJ010000255.1 GCA_030018905.1 bacterium
CGCGCAGTTCTCCTGTGGATGTAAACGCGCCTGCCGCCAGGCCCGCGGCGTAGGCCGCGCCAAGCGCCGTCGTCTCGCGCACCGCGGGCCGCACCACCGGCACGCCCAAGATGTCCGCCTGAAGCTGCATGAGCAGGGCGTTGCCGGTCGCCCCGCCGTCCACCTTCAGCACGCTCACCGCGTGCTTGCTGTCGGCTACCATCGCGTCGAGCACCTCGCGACTCTGGAAGCAGATCGCCTCCAGCGTCGCGCGCACCAGGTGCGCCTTCGTCACGAAGCGCGTCAGCCCCACGATCGCGCCGCGCGCGCTCATGTCCCAGTGCGGCGCGAATAGGCCGGAGAACGCCGGAACGAAGTAGATCCCGCCGGCGTCCGGAACCTGCGCCGCGATCGCCTCGGTCTCAGCGGCGCTTGAGATCAGGCCGAGGTTGTCGCGCAGCCACTGGACCGCCGCGCCGGTGATAGCCACCGATCCCTCCAGCGCATAGGCCCGTCCGTTGCCGCCCTCCCGCGCCGGGCCGCCCGCCGGGCCGGGCACGCGGGCCACGCCCAGGTCGTACGCGGCGGTGCCGAGCAACCCGCGCGTGCTGCGCACCGCAACCGCGCCCGCGTGCTGGAGCAGGAACGAGCCGGTCCCGTAGGTGTTCTTGGCCTCGCCGGGCGCGAAGCACGCCTGGCCCACAAGCGCGGCCTGCTGGTCGCCCAGGTCGCCGCACACCGGGATCGCCTCGCCGAAAGGCCCATCGGCAAGCGTGCGGCCGTAGGGCTCGGCCGCGGCAGAGGGCCGTATCGCGGCCAGGGCGCCGTCGGGGATTCCGAAGCGGGCCAGGAGAACCGGATCCCAACTCAGATCGTCAAGGCCGCACAGCAGCGTGCGAGAGGCGTTGGTGGGATCGGTCACGTGCGCGCCTCCCGACGGCCCACCGGTCAGGTTCCAGATCACCCAGGTATCAACCGTACCGAGGCGGAGATGCCCTGCCGCGGCCAGATCCCGCGCCTCGGGCACGTTCGCCATCAGCCATCGGATCTTCGTCGCCGAGAAGTACGTGCTGATGGGCAGCCCGGTGCGGGCACGCACGTCGTCATCCCACCCGGCAGCGATCAGCGCTCGGCAGTCGGGCTCTGTCCGGGTGTCCTGCCAGACGATCGCGTTGTGGACAGGACGGCCGGTGCGCGCGTCCCATGCAACCACGGTTTCGCGCTGGTTCGTGATCCCCACCGCCAGGATACGCCCGCGCGGCGCTGCGGCGACCGCCTCGCGCACCACCTCCTGCGTGCGCGCCCATATCTCCAGCGCGTCGTGCTCTACCCAACCGGGCTGCGGATAGATCTGCCGGTGCTCTCGATAGGCTGCGGCGACCGCGCGACCGCTCAGGTCGAAGAGGATGCAGCGTGTGCCGGTGGTACCCTGATCAACCGCGGCGAGGTACTCGTTCATCTCTCGCTCCTGTGCACGAGCTTCCTCACCCACCTGGCGTGGCCCAGGTGGAAGTTGCTGTGCCCGACGATGGGCCAATAGAGGAGCCACGCCCTGGACTTCCCCTTCCACAGATCAACCAGCCTGGTTGCGTTCAGCCTGAAAGCGCCCAGGGACGCCGCCTGGTCCACCCTGAGGGGGTCCACCACGCTGTCCAGCGCCTCAGGTGCGAGGCCCTGCACGACTTCCCGGGTCCGACGGCCGACCGCGGTGCGGTACTGACGGAGACCGGACAGGTCCACCGCGTCGCTGAACTCACCAACCTCATCAGAGGTCATCCCGGTGCCGACGTCGCGCTCGGCCACGTTGAGGCGCGGGTAGAAGCCGCCTTCAAACAGCGCCTGCGGGCGGCCTGCCAGGACGACGTTGACGGCCACGTCCTCGATCCGGGTAATGTGCCAGAGCAGCCAGGCGATCGAGTTGAATCCGTGCGGCCTGATTCGAAGCTGCTCATCGCTCAACCCTCGCACCGCGAACACCTCGAGGGACATTCCGCCCTCGCCATCCGCCACCTCCGGCAGATGCACGAGCGCGTGTTCCCGCAGAAAGAACTGCAGTGCGTCCATGGTTCCCTCCTTGAGGCGCCAGCCGGCCCCGCCTCTTTGACTCATACCTGCTGGCCGGGGAATTCTCCTGTGTCGGGGGCGGTTTAGTGGTAGAGAACCCGGAGGTGGGGCATCGTGAAGATCATACGCTGGGCACTGCTCCTGGTACTGATCACCGTGCTGACCGCTTCTCCGACCGCCTCGACGCAGGAAGCGCCGGTTGGGATCCGGTACTTCGGGCAATCGTTCTTCCTGATCACATCCGGCGCTCTGCGCATCGCGATTGATCCCTTCGGCGACATAGGATATCCCTTTCCCTCGGTTGAAGGCGACGTGGTGCTGGTCACGCACGAGACGATGACAGCCGAGTACGCCGAGCGTGTGGTGCGAG
>JASEHJ010000256.1 GCA_030018905.1 bacterium
GCCGGAGCGGACGGGAGCGCTCGAGGGCGCGCTCCGCTCGCGCGGCGTGGAGACCATCGCGCGGATCGGGCAGATCACCGCCCGGGGCGAGGTCCCGATCGAGGTAACGAGCGATCCCTAGGTTCAACCCGGTCGTCCCGCGCGAGCACGGCGGCTGGATGATGCTGGGCGTCCCGCTGGTCACAGGCGCCGCGGCGGCGCCGTCGTTTGATCCACCTTGGTGGTCGTTCTTCGCGGCGGCGTGGGCGGTCTACCTGGGCCGGTGGCCGCTGATGCTCCTGGCGCGGCAGCCCGCACACGCCGAGCGGGCGCGGTGGATACGCTGGGCCGCCGGTTACCTGCTGTCCGCGCTGGCGCTGGGCGCGCTGCTCGCGGCGCGCGGCCGCGCGGGTCTGGTGGCCATCGGGATCCTGGCCGCCCTGCTGCTGGCCGTCCACCTCTGGCTCGTCTCCCGCAGGGCCGAGATGACGGTCGCCGGCGAACTCTGGGGCGTGGCAGGACTGACCCTGGCTGCGCCGGCCTCGTGGTACGCGGCGTCAGGCCATTGGGCGCCTGCCGCGTGGGGACTCTACGCCCTCAACCTTGCCTACTTCGGCGCGACCGTCTTCTACGTGCGGGTGAAGGTGCGGGAGCAGCCGAAGTGGCCGCCGGATCTCGCCGGGCCGCGCCGCGTGCTCCTGGGATGGAAGGCCTGGGTGCCTGCGGCGTCAGGTGTGCTGGTGGCAGTCCTGTGGGCGCCGCTGTTGGGGTGGCCCCGGGCGGCGGGCCTCGCGTTGCTCCCCGGCACGATCAAGGCCATCGCCGGGGCGTGGATGCGGCCGCGGCGGCTGGTGATCGCACGGGTCGGGGTGGTCGAGGTCGTGATGGCGGCCCTCTTCGGCGTGCTGATCGTGCTCATCGCATAGGCCCGCGCTCCAGCCCATGCAAACAGGCGTGGCAATCGAAGCAAGGAGTTGGGCTACTTCCTCACCACGAGCCTGACCTCAAAAGTCCGGAGCGGGGGCACGTTCGGTTCGAAGGTCCGGTGATAGATCAGCTTCAGTTGGACCTCCCCATGTCGGATTGCCTTGAACCTGAGCGTGAATACGCCGCTGGACCCTATCGCGCGGCTGAAGGGTTCAAACTCCGGTTCTCCCTCTTGCTTCAGCAGCGACCCCGCACCTGCCGCAATCCCCCACGTGTAGCCCGTGGTCGGGTTGCCTTCGAGAGCGACATGGAGGCTGTCGCCTACACGCAACGTTACTGTTGATCCGGCATCCCTGGCGGTAAGCTCGGTCACGATTGGCCGGGGGTGGGCCCAAGATGCAAACGCAACAACCAGCAGCGCAGGCAATACAAGGTGGGCTGTGCGAGTTGACATTGTCTACCCCTCATCGGGCACGAAGTTCATACCAGAAATCCGACACGAACCCCTGAGCGTCCTGCGTGAAGCGCTGCTTGATCACTCTGGGAGTGCTGCCCACGCAGCGCCAGTCATAGATCGTCTCATGACCGGTGACAGCTGCCGGAATGTTATCAGCTTTCGGGTTCTTCCTGCAGAAGTCAATCATCTCGGGTTGTGGGGTGGAACTGGTGTTTGCTTTCGAGCACGGCAGGTTGGCGCCCACGAAGCAAGCCCAAACGTGGCCATCCTTGCAGCGCCAGACGGTCCCTGCCGCAACCGCGGCGTCCGGCGCGGCGTCCGCGATCCCGGCCTTCTTTCGCAGCGATTCGATGACTGCCCCGGGAACCGCGGGACCTATGTACCGCGCATCTGGCGCATCAATGGTGCCGATCGCTGCGCAGTACAGGAACGGGTCGGAGAGTTGGGTCTGCTCTGGTGTCGCCGTTGGAACAACGGTATCCGTACGGGCGCTGCGTGACGCGCATGCCGACAACAGGAACACCACGATCAAAGGACCGGTCATCCATTTGAGCAATTGCTTGCCGCTCATCATGTCTTCCTCCTTTCCGCGCTTGACGAAGACCTGTCACGTTGCGCGAGCGGACGCCCTTCGACCTGCCCAACCTGCGCGTCTGACGGCCTCGAGCTGAGCGGCTCGGCGGCTCAGGCAAAGCCCCACTCATTTTCCCACAGATCGCCGGGTAAGGCACCGTCGTATCTTCGCCCGCCAGCCGAGTCCGCTCCAGCGAGTTGATACTCATTGAGGCCTCCTCCTCAGCATGCGGAATCGTATGCTGGGTGGTGGCATCCAACCCTCAAGGAGGAGACCTCGATGAGATTCTACACCCAACAGCACCTCTACTACTGCGGAGTTGATCTCCACGCCCGATCCCTTTACGTCTGTATCCTCGACCAGGCGGGAGCAGTCCAGGTCCACCAGAACCTCAGCGCCAGCCCGGAGGCGTTCCTTAAGCTCATCGCTCCCTACCGCCAG
>JASEHJ010000257.1 GCA_030018905.1 bacterium
CACCGGACGCGTCGGGGAGATCCGGACGATACGGGACCGTACCGCCACGAGGATCAGCACCGGGATCGCGACGACCAGCAGCACGATGGCGATGCGCCGGTTCATCGAAGGCGCCTCACCGGCATTCCTCGCAGTAGCCGAAGAACTCCAGCCGGTGCCCGGTTACCCGAAATCCAGGCGCAGCCCCCCTCGGGGCGCGTGGGGCAGGGCAGCGCCCCAGCGGCTGCCATTTCCCGCACTCCAGGCAGACCACGTGGTCGTGGTGCTCGGCCGCCAGGCCGTAGCGGATAGCTCTACCGCCGAGGGATGCCGACTCCACGAGTCCCGCGCGCGCGAACGCTTCAAGCGCCCGATAGACCGTGGCGAGCCCGATCGCCCGTCCGTTTTGCCCCACGCGGCGATGGATCTCTCTTGCGGTCAGGTGGCATCCCGCAGCCTGGATCACGCGCAGGATGCGCTGACGCTGCTGGGTGTTGCGCGTCCGCTTAGGGTCCGCCACCGTCCACCGCCGGGCAGGTAAGTGAGAATCTTTCTCACTTCGCGCAACGATTGTACGGCCTGGGAGCCGGGGCGTCAACGGAGGTGGTGGGGCCATCGAGGGGCATCGGGCAGGTTGGTGCGGAGGACGAGTGGCGACGGCCGGGACGGGGAGAGCTGCGGAGAGAAAGCGTTGCGCGTTGTGGCGCCGGATCGCCGTGCCGGATTCGGCGACCGACGTGCTCCCCCCGGTATCCCGGCCGCGCCACGGTGAAGTCTGGATAGTTGCGGCGGCGCGCCGTCCGACGGGCGGTCCCGGGAGAAGAAAACGCGAGCGCGAATGGAAGCACTCGCCTCGTCGGTGCTTCCTCTTCGGCAACCCAGCCGGCCACTACCGTGGCCCTGTGGCTTTGCGTCCCCGGATTGCTCCGGGTTTGCCCGTTCGGAGGTATGATCCGTATTCAGTTGATTCGAGGATACTGCGTGCGCCCTCCGTTGGCAAGCCCCCGACGCCGGAAGGAGGTTGGCCCGGCCGCTGCGAAACGGCCTAACCATGAGGCGCATCGCTCTGCTCGTGGTACTGGCTGGCGTGATCGCCGCCACCGCGTCCTGCCGGGAGCCCGGCCGCCGGGGGGGCAGCATCGAACCCCTCATCCCGCAGCCCAGCCCGCGACCGGCAATGCCGGTGGTTATCGAGGTCTTCGGTACCTCGGGGTTGCAGTTCGAGGGTTCCTACGGAGAACTCGGCGAAACGAAGCGCGCGGGCGGCGCCGTACCTGCCCGCATTGCGTTCCAGGCGGTGGAAGGTTTCTCGGTCACGCTGCAGAAGCGCTCGGACACCGGTGAGCTTGGCATCCAGGTAACGGTTGCCGGCAAGCCCGTGCACAGGTCCTCCACCAAGCGTGAGTTCGGCTTGGTCACCTACACACATCGCTTGCCCTCTCAGTAGATGCCGCAGAGATCCCCGCGAGAGGTCTCGGAGCGCCTGATCGCCTGGCTGCGCGAACGGGCGGGCGAGGCCGGAGCGCTCGGCGCGGTGGTAGGCATCTCAGGGGGAGTAGACTCTGCGGCCGTCGCCGCGCTCTGCCTGCGCGCGTTTCCGGAGACAACGCTGGGTGTCATCATCCCCTGCCACAGCGACCCGCGCGACATAGAGGATGCCGAAGCGGCCTGCGCGGCGCTGGGCCTTCCCCACACGACGGTTGTACTCGATGCGACCTTCGATGCGCTGACAGCAGCGCTGCGGGATGGCGGGCAGCCCGCGGATCACCGCATGGCGCTGGCCAACCTGCGACCCAGGCTGCGGATGAGTACGCTCTACTACTTCGCCAACCGGCTCAACCGGCTGGTGGTGGGCACCGGCAACCGCAGCGAGGCCTACGTCGGCTACTTCACCAAACATGGGGACGGCGGAGTGGACGTGCAGCCCATCGGCGGGCTCGTGAAGTCCGAGGTACGCGGTTTGGCCGCCTACCTGGGGGTGCCGCAGGCGATCGTGGACCGCACCCCGAGCGCCGGCCTGTGGCCCGGCCAGACCGACGAGGATGAGATGGGACTGACCTACGCCGCCCTCGACGCGTACCTCCTCACAGGGGCGGCGGCGGCGGCGATACGGACGCGCATCGAGCGCATGCACGCCGCGAGCGAGCACAAGCGGCGCCCGCCACCGATCCCCGAGATCCCGCGCTGAGCCGGGCGTGTGGTATCGTGATGTGGGCGGCCAATTCCAATGACTCCCGATCTCCGCGAGAAACTGGAGCAATACTTCAGCCATAGGGCCCCTGATGGCATCCTTGCAGCGTACCTGTTTGGCAGCCGCGCGCTGGAAAGAGATGTGCCTGAGAGCGACGTGGACGTGGGGGTGGTGCTGGATCCGGCCGCTCG
>JASEHJ010000258.1 GCA_030018905.1 bacterium
GCCCCTACACTGCGGAGAAGATTCGGTCGTTTGCCGAACTCGAGGCCGCCTGGTCTGCCATGGCCGAGGGGACTCGTGCGGCTCTGGCGCACGTCTCCTCATGGGACGAGCCGGTGGCGTACCGCATCTATCCGCAGGGACCCGGCAGCCCGGCGGTCCGTATCACCACGACCCGGGCAGGGGTGATGGCGCAGCTCGTCCTGCACGAGGTGCACCATCGTTCTCTGGTGATGTCTATGCTGAAGCAGATGGGAGTGGCAGCGCAGAATCTGGATTACTCCGTGTTGATGTTCGGACGCGAGCAGGAACCGGGATAGCCTGATGCCGAACGGCCCGGGCGGTGCATGCTCCGAGACGCTCGAGGGCAACCCGGTCAGGCTGCCGATCGACCCGCATCCCACGGCGGCAAGAACCAGGACGATGAGGATAGCAGCGATCTTCCCTGCGGGCCTTCTGGCACGTGGACGCGGGGGCTGGAGGTCAGAGAAGGATATGGGCCCTGTCGTGGAGAACCGGCGGCGAGATGACCAGTACTAACGACCTGATTACGAAGTGGGTGGTGCGTATGCGGCGGTACGGTGGCCGGAAAATCCCGGCGTTTGTGCTTGGAATCATCGTGCTTTCTATCACCGGGTGTGCGGGCATAGGCAATCTGGCAGGCCCCCCGATCCCCCTGCCCTACGGCGGCGGTCCCCAGATCACGCCCGGCATCCCGTTCATCGTCATGGGCGGGGTAGATGACCTCGACCTGCTGAGCATCTACCAGAGCTCGATACCCTTCCCCGTGCCTACCACCTGGACGCCGGTGTCCGGGCCTCAGGTCCTGACCGGCGACTTCATCCAGATCGGGTTGAACCGCGGCGGTGCCATGGTGACCCCGGGCGGTGACATCCAGCCCACGCCCTTCCTCTCGCCGGGCGTCAACCCGGCGCCGATCAACAGCGTCGGATTCGCCTCGCGCCAGCTTGCCACCAGCCCAAGCGAGTTCGACGTGATGATTCCCGGCTGCTCGTGCGAGGGGTGGAGCGTCAGGTTCGACTACGGCGGGGTTGGCTACTGGGGCGGCGCCGACGGGAACCTCGGCGACCCAGGGCTCTTCAACTCCGGTGCCGGGACGACGACCCTGGTGTCCGTGGAGACCTTCTCGGACGGGACGAACTTCGCGATGCGCTCGGTCGTGGACGTGGGACCGATGCGCGTCACCATCGTCACCGGCCTGCGCCGCGCCAACCGGTACGCCAGCTTGAACATCAGGCTGACGAACACCGGTGCGACGCCTATTACCAACGTGCGCTTCGCGCGGTCGCTCGACTTCGACATCGACCGTGCCGGAGGCGGCTCGTTCAGTGCCGACCGCTGGAAGGTGATTCAGATCGGCGGCGTGAACGCGATGGTGCGGGGCCGCGGCGCCACCGCAAACCCGCGCTACTATGCCATCGCCTCCCGCTCACCGCGGCTGGCGGTCACCGACGGGCTGACCTTCTACACCACCGACCCTGACGCCTTTGGCAACAACGATCCCAACGACGCTGCTGGGGACTACTCCAGCACGTTCGTGTTCCGGGTGCCGACGATCGCCCCAGGCGCGTCGGAGACACTCTAGCCGCCGGTGAGCGGGAAAGGAGACCACGTCATGAGCAGACTCATTGCAGTGTTCGCCCTAGTGGTCGTGCTCGCAGTACCGACGGCCGCGGCGGCGCAGGGCACGACGATCCGCGCGCCATTGCTCGCCTACCAATCGGACGACCAGCGGTTGTCGCTCACCGCCGGCGCCTGGCTTGGCAAGGGGAAGTGGCTCTTCGTCGGACCGGTCGATGCGCAGGCCGACAACAGGCTCCTCGTGTTCGAAGCCCGGTATCGCCTGACGGAACCCTGGGCCCTGGCCTTTGCATACGCCGGCGGCAGCTGGAGCAACATCACATTCAACGGCGAGCCGGCGCCGGCCACGGTCAGCGGCAGCGTGTCGCTGGCCAGTTTTGACTTCCGGTACCGCCTGGGACCGGGACCGGTGCTGGCCGATCTGATCTTCGGGTACCAGTTCTACAGCGCGCGGACGGAGGACTCCGCGCTCACATCCAGCGACGCGGCCCGCGCAGGCGGGTTCCGCATCGGCGCCGAGGCCTGGATCCCGCTGAGGGAACCGTGGTCCGCGCGCGCGTCCTTGGCGTTCGCGCCCTCCATGGGCGTAACCGAGACCTTCGTAAGTGGAGAGACAACGACGACCCGCTATAGCGGCAGTCTGACCGATGTGCAACTCGCGCTGCGTTACGACACCGGGCGGAAACTAGTGGCCGAGGCCGGCTACCGAACGTACCGCATAGACTTCCGGCGGCCGACCGACATCCTCG
>JASEHJ010000259.1 GCA_030018905.1 bacterium
GGTCGGGCGAGCCCCAGATGGTCGTGCAGATGCCCTCGTGGATGCGATCTCCCGGGCTGATGAAGATCGCGCCAATCGCGCCACCCTTCGTGAAGTCGGCCACCTTGCCCGGTGAGGCATAGCCCTCTGTCAGGACGACCTTGCCCGCGATCTCGGGGATCTCCCTTCCAACGCCCTCGAAAAGCCCTCGGATGTGGCCCATGTGGTGGGTGGGGACGTACGCGACCTGCCCGCGCTTCCACCGACCGCCGGTGGATAGCGACATTGAGGGCGTTTTCGCGGTCACCAGACGGCGCTCGGGCGCCAGGATCTCCAGGCGGGCACGCCGGGGCACGCTGATCAGCAGCGTCGGTGTGTGGATCGTGTGGGGCACGCCGTGTTTCTTGAGACGCTTGCTCAGGTGGGCGAAAGCCCGCTTCTCCTGCTTAGTGCCGGACTCGCGGACGAGGCCGGCGTATGTCTCGACGAGCGACCAAGGCTCATCCAGAGATACTTCGCTAACGAGCAACTGCTCGTCGGTATCGTTGCGCCAGTTGCCGACCGCACTCATACGTTGCGCGCCTCCTTCAGCCCTGCCGCCGGCTATCTCCCATACGGCTCGTCCGGCGGGCTGCTGTCAGCATTCAATGTACGGATTGGGGGAATCCTGCGGCATCGGTGGATGAACGGATTCCTCATCGGATCCCCCAACAGCCAGGAGAGTGGGGCAGCAGGAAGGGGGAGGGCCGCTTCCCGAATTCCAGCCTGAACTGCAGCGGTAAGGGGGGGTGTTCTGTCATGCGCCAGAGCCGCCGAAAGTTCCTGAAGACCGCCGCGACCGTGGGAGGAGCGCTCGCGCTCCAGAAGTGGCCCTCTTGGGCTCGGGCATCCGAGACGGCCCGGGTGTCGCTGGTCAAGACCGACAGCCATCGGGACGGCGTACTGCGCGCCCTACGCCTCCTTACCCCGATCCAGGTGGCCGGCCGGTCGGTGGTCATCAAGCCCAACCTGAACAGCAGCCACGCCTTCCCGGCCTCGACCCACGAGGAGACCCTGCGCACGCTCATCGAGATCTGCAAGGCAGGCGGCGCGCGCGAGATCACCGTTGCCGACCGCGCTGGCATGGGCGACACGCCCCGTGTCATACGCGAGAAGGGGCTGGACGTAATGGGCCGCGATCTTGGGGTGCGGGTCGTGCCGCTGGAGACCCTCCCGGCCTCCGAGTGGCTGCCGCGCTCCATTCCCCGGGGACAGTGGCAACGGGGCGTTCTCTACCCCGCGCTGTTCGAACAGGCAGACCTTATCATCTCGACCTGCTGCCTGAAGACCCATCGCTTCGGCGGCCAGTTCACCATGGCACTGAAGAACTCGGTCGGTATGGTGGCGAGAACCGGTCCGGACGGCTATGAATACATGCGCGAGATGCACGGTTCTCCACGGCAGCGCTCGCTCATCGCCGAGCTGAACCTGCTCTACCGGCCGGCGATGGTTGTGCTGGACGGTATCCTGGCGTTCGTGGACGCCGGCCCCGAGGCCGGTAGGCTGGCGCGGCCCGGCGTGGTGCTCGCCGGCACCGATCGCGTGGCGCTCGACGCCGCGGGTGTGGCACTGCTGCGGATGCACGGTGTGGGTAGCCCCGTCTCTGACGGGCGCATCTTCGACCAGGAGCAGATCAGGCGCGCGGTCGAGCTGGGGTTGGGCATCTCTTCGCCGGGCGCGATCGAGTTTGTCACCGACAGCGACGAGGGCCGCGCCGTGATCGCCTCGATCAGGACCGAGCTGGCCCGCGGCTGATCGGCTCGGGGCCCGCGGCTGATCGGCTCGGGGCCCGCGGCTAGACTTCTCGCGGCTATCGCCAGTCCATCACGACGATCTGCGTCGTGGCCGGGAGCTGGTCGCGCGCGACGGTCAGCATGTTACTACCCAGCCGCCGGACGTTCTGTTTCCCTTCCAGGAACGGCTGCTCATCCGTGCCGGGCCAGTCAGGCCTGACCGCGGTCCTGTAGTGCATCGGGATGACAATCCTGGGCCTGATCTGCTCCACGATGTGTGTGGCCTCGCGCGCGCCGATCGTGAATGGCGCTCCTCCGACCGGAATCATCAGGATGTCCACCCGGCCGATTGCGCGCAACACACCTTCGCTCAGAAACGGCTGCCCGAGATCCCCGAGATGCACGATCCGGAGGCCGCCCGTCTCGATAACGAAGAAGGCGTTCAGGCCGCGGGCCGCCCCGAACTGGTCGTCGTGGAACGAGGGCACGGTATAGAAGAGCGTCCCTGCGATGCGTTCGTAGATCTTCGCCCAGTCCCGTCCGCCCTCGGTGAGCGCGCGCAGGATCCTGCGCGC
>JASEHJ010000025.1 GCA_030018905.1 bacterium
GTTCTCCGCCGCTCAGGGCCTCTATGGCGCGCTCGGCCAGTTCGACAACACCGGTCTGCTCCAGGGCCTCGTCCACGGCCCGCAGATCAGCCGCGCCGGGCCGCGCCAGCCTGCCCAGATGCGGCGCTCTCGCCCACGCCACGGCCTCGCGTACCGTAACACCTACCGGCACGACCGGGTGCTGCGGCAGGACCGAGATCTGTCGGGCCAGTACCTCTATGGGCGTCTCGTGCGGGGCGAATCCCTCCACGAGGACACTGCCCGCCTCCGGGCCCACCGCGCCGGCTATCGCGCGCAGGAGCGTGGTCTTGCCCGCGCCGTTGGGTCCAACGATGCCGAAGAACGCCCCGGATGGTATCTCCAGGGAGACACCGTCCAGCGCCGTGATGCCTGCCAGCCGACAGACCAGTCCGGCGATCTCGACCCGACACCCACCGGCGGCGGAGCGCTTACCGTCCATTACCCAGCAGCCTGGCGATCAGTTCCAGGCCTTCCACCACGCGGGGGCCGGGCCGAGCTACCAGCGAGGTCGGCAGATCATACACGCGGCCCGCCCGCACCGCATCCAGGACGGCCCAGCCGGGTCTCCCGCGCAGCCGGTCTCCTCCAGGGTAGAGTAGTAGGATCACCTGTGGGTTCCGGCTGAGGACATCCTCGAGCGGCACCGGAACGTACCCGCGGCGGTTGCCGAAGATGTTGGCGCCCCCGGCGCGGGTGACCAGATCGTCCACCAGCGTCGCTCGGCCCGCAGCCAGCACGGGCTCGTGCCACACCTCGATGTAAGCGGTGCGCCGGCCGGATGGGCGAACGGCTGCCGCCCGGCGCCGGAGGAGCAGTGACAGGCCCTCGGCCTCCCTGCCGCGGCCCGTCACCCGCCCCAGCAGCCTGACCAGGTCAACCGTTCCGTCAACCGAGGCCGCGTCCACAGCAAGCACGGGCAGACGGAGCGCCCGCAGGCGAACAAGCTGGTCGTGCTGCAGGCTCGGCATTCCGACGACCAGATCCGGCTTGAGGGCCACCACGCGTTCCAGGCTGACCACCGCGCCGCCCACGCGCGGCTTCCCACGAACCCGCTCCGGCGGGTAGTCGTCGGAGTCGCTGATCCCGACGACCTCGCGGTCCAGGCCCAGGGCGAAGAGGACCTCTGTCACGCTCGGAGCCATCGAAACTATCCGGACCGGCCTGGCCCGGACCGTGACGCGGACCCCGGAGGCATCCGTAAGCGTCATTGGGTAGGCGCCTGACAAGGCCAGCGCGAGGCAGGTGGATGCCGCCGCGAAACTCACCACCGGGCCGCCTTCGGCTTTCTGGCCACAATCCTGCCAAGCGCGCGGGTGCGTCCGCCCTCCCGGAAGAGGCCCTCCTGAAGATAGAGCACCTCCCAGTGCCGGAACCGGCGCTGCAGTTCGCCCTTTCTGAGCCGGTGTGCGGGCCCGCGCGGACCTGGGTCCGGCTCAGGCCACTCCAGGTGGGTCTCCAGGATCATAACCCCACCGGGCCGGACCGCCTCCTGCATCGCCGTAAGCAGCCTCCTCTTCAGGAAGAACGTGTTCACGACCACATGGTACCGCGCCTTTGGAAACCGGTAGGTGTCGAGATCCGCCTCGACCCACCGCACGCGTAGGCGTCTCCGTGCTGCCCGGCGGGCCGCTGCCGCCAGCGCAGTCGGTGAGATGTCAACGGCGCATACATCGTAGCCGGCCGATGCCAGCAGCAGGGCGTTGCGCCCCAGGCCTGTGGCCACGTCCAGCGCGCGGCCCCGAGGCAGAAGTGGCAGCCACCTCCTCAGCAGGCCTGACGGCGGCCCATCGTGCACGCGCTCGCCTGCGCCGTACCTGGCTTCCCACTTCTCGCGATCAACCTTCATCCTACTGCCCCTCAGCGCCCCGACAGCCTCTAGCGCCCAGACGGCGCGCCCTGGCGGACGGACCGAAATCCCAGGTCCAGCAACTGCTCCGCGTCGCCGAACACGCTGTGGCTGTTGAGCACCACAACGATGATCTGCCTGCCGTCACGCGTGGCCGAGGCCACCAGCGAAGGCCCTGACGCCGCGGTCCACCCGGTCTTCACCCCGTCGGCCCCAGGATACCGCCCGAGGAGCCGGTTCGTGTTGACGATCTGCTCGGACGGCCGGCCCGGCCGCGTAAGCTCCCAGGTCTCGGTACGCACCAGCGCTGCGAATTCCGGGTTGCGAAGAGCATGGCGGGCGATCAGGGCAAGGTCGAGGGCGGTGCTGTGATGCCCTGGGGCCTCGAACCCGTGCGGGTTGACGAACCGGCTCTCGCGGGCGCCCAACTGCCGCGCCCTGGTGTTCATCTCCTCGACGAAGCGCTTGCTGTTGCCGTAGGCCGCCTCAGCCACGGCCACCGCCGCGTCGTTCGCCGAGCGGAGCATCATGGCCAGCAGCAGATCCCTGACCGGCCACCTCTCTCCGGTCTCCAGGCCCACGACTGCGCCCTGGCGCTGGGCGGCAGCAACAGAACTCACGGTGACGACCGCGCCGGCAGGCAGGCGCTCGATGGCGATGATCGCGGTCAGGATCTTGGTGGTAGACGCCGGAGGCCACCGGCGGTGCGCCTCGCGCGCGTGCAGGATGCGGCCGGTCCTGGCGTCCATGACGATCGCGGCGGTAGGTCCATCGGGTGCGGTGGGTCCGGCCGTTGCGGCATGGACCGGCGCCCTTCTGGCGGGTTCCACCGCGCACAGCGCCAGTAGCAGACCCACCAGCAGCGCGTGCCGGAGCACGGCGCTCACCCTACCGGATTGAGCATGGCCTGCACACCTCGCTCGCCCGCCGGCGGCAGATCAGACAGACCGGGGAGGCCGAAGTACCTCAGGAACCGCTCCGTGGTCCCAAACAGCATGGGGCGTCCCACCGTCTCGCGCCGGCCCACCATGCGGATCAGATGGCGTTCGAGCAGGCGTTCGATGTGCCAATCGCTGCTGCTTCCGCGGATCTGCTCGATGTCACCCCTGGTCGCCGGCTGCCTGTAGGCGATGATCGCCAGGGTCTCGAGGGCTCCCTTGGACAGCGACTCGCCATGCTCGCACTGCAGAAACCGGCGCACCAGATCGGCGTGCTCGGGCCTGGTGCAGAGCTGATAGCCGCCGGCGACCGCCTGCACCTGGAGGCCGCCGTCTGCCAGGCGCGACTCTAGGTGATCTACCGCCTCCCGTGCGCGGTCCGCTGGGACATCCAGCACGGCTGCCAGGCGATCGAGTGGTACCGGCCGGTCGGCGACAAACAGCAGGCTCTCAACCGAGCGCACCAGTTCCCCGATCTCATCAGAAGATACCATAGGAACTGCGGCGGGGGAATGCCGCCTGCCCTCCTCTCTACCCGCAGAGTGTCGGCACATATGGCATAATACGAGCATGAACCGCACCGTTCGCGTACTTCTTCAGACCACTCCTGAACAGGCCGCAGCCCTCGCAGAGACCGCACGCCTCTTCAGCGCCGTCTTCAACGAGGTCTGCGCCTACGGCTGGGCGCATAACGAGAAAAACGGTGTCCGCCTTCACCACGCCACCTACTACCCGCTGAAGGAACGCTACCCTGCACTCGTCTCTGACCTGCATTGCCAGGCCCGCGTCAAGGCGACGGAAGCCCTGAGGAGTGTATTCGTTTTGCGGCGTCAGGGGCGCAAGGTATCTGCCCCGAGGTCGTCTCAGTGTCCGCCCCGCTTCAACAAGCACACCTTCAAGGTGGATTGGCCTAACCGGACGGTTCGGCTTTCGACCACACAGGGCCGCATGAGCCTCCCCTTCCAGCTTCTCGCCTATGCTGAGAAGTGCGCTGGCGCGACTGTCCTGACCAGCGACCTTCTCCAGCGCGACGGCAACTGGTGGCTCCACATCGTCGTTGACCTGCCTGCGCCTGAGGTTACTCCCAATGCGGAGGTCGTCGGCGTAGACCTTGGCATTGCTCAACCCGCCGTCACCTCCAACAACCGCTTCCTCGGGAAGAAGGGTTGGCGGGCGGTGGAGACCCGCAACTTCAACCTCCGCCGTGCCCTCCAGGCCAAGGGCACAAAGTCCGCCAAGCGACACCTGCGGAAGATGCGCCGCCGACAGGAGCGGTTCCGTCGAGACTGCGATCACGTGCTCTCGAAGCAGATCGTCGAGGCCTGCCCTCATGGGGGAACGATTATCTTGGAGAATCTCAAGGACATCCGCCGTCGAACCAAGGTCCGCCACGGCAAGCAGGCCCGTCGTCTGCATAGCTGGTCGTTCGCTCAACTCAAGTCGTTCGTCCGGTACAAGGCCGAAGGAAGAGGCATAACGGTGGTCGGGGTAGACCCTCGGCATACCTCCCAAATGTGCTCCTCCTGCGGGCATATTGCTCGCGACAACCGCCGTTCCCGCGCCTGGTTCCAATGTCGTGCGTGCGGTTTCTTGCTCCACGCCGACTTGAGTGGGGCGCGCAACATCGCGGCCAAGTACCATGCCGCCGTCGGTATACCCGGCGGTGGTGGGCAGCCCGTCAACCTGCCTATCGTGGGGAGCAGTGCTTCGCATGGCTCACTCACAAGCTGCCGGCTTTAGCCGACAGTCGTTGACCTAGGCCCTCTTCAACTTGATCGGCGCCAGCGGGGAAGCCTGCTGCACCCGTACTTTCTGTTCCTTGATCAGCTCCAGCAACGCCAAGAACGTCACTACCACGACGACGATGGTCGCCCGCCGCGGAAACAGCGCCGAGAACTCCAGACCCTGCGGCGTATCGTCCAGCGCGCTCAGGATGGCCGCCATGCGCTCGGCAACCCGAACCGGCTCATCCACCACCTCGGCGGCGCGCTCCTCCCGGGCGCGCGCAAGCACCTCTTCGAACGCCCGGAAGAGATCCTCGACCGTCACTCCCTCCAGCAGAACATCGGCCGGCTCTCCCTGCTGGGGCCGCACGAAGACCTGTTGCTGGAGGCTCTCAAGCACCCGGAGCGCCTCGGCTGCTTCCTTGAAAGCCCGGTACTCGGCGAGTTGCTCCTCCAGGCGCTCTGGCAGGTCGCTGTCCTCTGGAACCTGGATGGGCTCAGGCGGAGGGGGCTTGGGCAGGAGCAACTTCGCCTTCATCTCCACAAGCGCGGCAAGCAGCCAGAGCGTCTCGACGGCCTGATTGAGGTCCAGAGACGCCTTCGAGCGCCGCAGGAACTCGTCTGCCATCTCGGCCAGCGGTATGTCGTTGAGATCCACCTTCCCTTGGTGGGCGAGCGTCACCAGCAGGTCAAGCGGGCCCTCGTAACCTGGTACGCTTACCGTGTAGGCAACTGCGGCGGTACGGGAAAGCGGGCTGGACGGTTCGGTCGTCATCAGAAGCCGCCTGCGCCGATCGCCAACCCGACCAGCCATCGCACGGGCAGATCCAGCAAGAGGCCGATCACGCGGCCGGGCAGCAGGATCAACGCCAGCAGCAGGAGCGGACCGAACTGGGCCAGCCGGTCGTAGGATCGGGCCTGCGCCGCGGGAAGCAGACCAGAGATGATCTTCGATCCGTCCAGCGGGGGAACGGGCAGCAGGTTGAAGATGGCCAATACCGCGTTGATGTCGATCGCGGTCAGCAGCAGGCTCCCAAGCAGAGTTCCCGGCTCGACTAGGCCGAACTGGTAGGCCAGCCCCAGCAGGAGCGCCGTTGCCACGTTCGCGAGCGGGCCGGCAGCAGCCACCACCAGCATCCCGCGGCGCGGGTAGGGGAAGTACATGGGGTTCACCTCAACGGGCTTCGCCCACCCAAACCCTGCGAGTAGGAGCAGCAGTGATCCAATCGGGTCCAGGTGCACGACCGGGTTGAGCGAGAGTCGGCCGCGGGTGCGGGGTGTGGGATCGCCCAGTCGGTCGGCGGTCCAGGCGTGCGCGAACTCGTGGACCGTGACGGCAACCAAGATCGCGATCACGCGCAGTAGCAGAGCCTGCGGGTCACCCCTGAGCATCAACCGTCACCGCGCCGCGGGAGGGCTCGATCAAGCCGCACCAGGTCGGCTGGGGTCTCGCGCTCGACCGCGACATGCGCCTCGCCGTCGCGCACGAAGACGAGCGCCGGCCGTGGATAGCGGTTGTAGTTGCCGGCCATCGAATAATTGTAAGCGCCGGTGGAAAACACCGCAAGGAGATCTCCCGATGCCACTTCCGGCAGTTGGGCATCCCAGATCAGCACGTCCCCCGCCTCGCAACAGCGCCCGGCGATGGACACCCTCTGCGTGGGCTCCGCTCCCGCCCGCGTCGCCACCAGGGCCTCGTACTGCGCCCCGTAGAGCGCGGGGCGTGGATTCTCGTACATCCCGCCGTCCACGGACACGAACTTGCGCACGCCTGGAACGGTCTTGATGGCGCCCACGGTGTAGAGCGTCACACCCGCGTTGCCCACGATCGCACGGCCGGGCTCGACCATCATCACCGGCAGGGGCATCTTGTACCGCGTCGTGAGATCACGCACCACCTCTGCCATCACCCGCACGTGGCTGCCCGGGGTCGGCGGCTCCTGATCTGCCTGGTACCTAATGCCCAGCCCGCCCCCCAGGTTGAGTTCCTCAAGCACGAACCCGCTCCCGCGCATCTCGGCCGCAAACGATACCAATGATCGTGCGGCCATCCCGAAGGGGTCCAGATCGAGTATTTGAGATCCGATGTGGCAGTGCAGCCCGCGCAGGCGCACTCCGGGAAGCTCAAGGGCCCGGTGCACCGCGCTCTCCGCCGACGGCCCCAACAGCCCAAACCCGAACTTGGAGTCCACGCCCCCGGTCTGGATGGCCTTGTGCGTGTGGGGCTCGATCCCCGGGGTCACGCGCAACAGGATGTCGGCCCGGTAGCCGCGTTCGCGCGCCAGACGATCAAGCCAGCCCAGCTCGTGCTCGTTGTCAACCACGAACCGGCCAACGCCGGCATCCAGGCCGTAGGCGATCTCTTCCGGTGTCTTGTTGCTGCCGTGGAAGAAGAGCTCGCCCGCCGGCACCCCAGCGGTCAGCGCGGTTAGGATCTCGCCGGCGCTGACAACGTCAATCCCCAGGCCCTCCTCGTGCGCAACCTGGCACGACGCGACGGTGCACAGTGATTTGGACGCGAAGAGCACCCGGCCCGGGCCGGGGTACTCCTCCTGCATCGCCCGGACGTAGGCGCGGCAGTTCTCGCGCATGCGGGCTTCGTCGAAGACGTGCAGCGGCGTGCCGAACCTGGCCGCCAGATCGACGGCGCGAGCGCCGCCGATGACGAGGTGGCCCTGACTGTCCAAATCGAATCCGTGGCGTTGGGAGAAACGCATAGACCTCAGGACCCGTTCAATGAAACACGCGGGGCGCCCTGAAAACCGATGCAAATCTAGCACGGGTACCGAGGGGTGTCAACGCGCGCTCCTTCTATGGTGGCGGGAGCTTCCGCACGGTAACGGCACGGACGACGAGGTCCTCCGAGCGGTTGCCTCCAGCGTTGATGGCGAAGTCCCATCCCCAGGTGTTGGCCATCGAGGCGTCGGTCAGACGCAGCGTGTGGCTGACCCAACCCTCGGCGACCCCCACCCACTGCCAGGGCGTGAACCGGTAGCCGCCGGTGGAGTCGTACAGCAGGTTGAATCCCACCCCTCCGGGCGCGCTGCTGCCCCAGGCCTCCACCGTTACCTCAATGGGTGTGCGGCCCTCCAGGAAGAACGCGAACGTGTCATCGAGATCGAAGTAGACATAGACTACCCCGCGGGCAACAACCGTTCGCACACCCTCGCCCCCGGCGGTTTCAACCGGTTCCACGGCGCCGTTGGAACGGGCGCGGTAGGGCAGGTTATAGAGCCCGCGCTCCTCACCGGTCCGTCCGAGCCGGGCAAAGACCTCGGGGCTGCGGCTGAAGTCTCGGTCGGCGCTGACCACCGGCAGCAGCGTACCCCTGGTCGCGGCTGTGGCCCGCGCCTCCTCCAGCAGCGCCGGCGCAATACCGGCAACCACCAGCGGCGAGGCGGCAAGCCGCAGCACCATCCGACCGTCACGGAGCTCTGCCGCAACCGGCCTTCCCTGGATCGTCGTGACGCGGGTGCCGGGTGAAGGAGGGAGATCAAGGATCCTTCCCTCAACTGTCGCCCAGACAAGAAGGACGGTATCGGCGCCGGTGCCATAGAGCACGGCGAATACGCCAGGGTCGCGCACTAGGTATCCGGCATAGGGTCGGCCCGCCAGCAGCGCCGCAACCTGGCGGATATCGGCCTCACCTAGACCGGGATCGGTCAAAAAGAATCGCTCTACACCGGTGGCCTGAGCCACGGCGAGCGCGCGGGCCAATAGCCCTCCGCCGTTGTCGGCACCGCCGGACCGCTCCGGCGCCCAGTCCAACCAGAGCGCCTTCCCGGCGGCCCGCGCTCGGCCGGCCAGTATCCCCAGCGGACGGAGAAGTGACTCGGGCGCTGAGCCCCTCGATGATACGACAAGGGCGTCAAACTGCTGGGGCGCGGCTGCCAGCATCCGCGCGCCGAACCCCAGGTCCATCCCCTCGGGGGTGGCCGATGCCACCCCGGCAGAAGGGTCCAGCGCCTTGATGCGCGCGTGCGCGGTCTGAAGCAGAGCCACGTACTCGTTGCCGGTGCCGCGGTAGTGGGGCAGCCCGAGCTGTGTCCACACCTGCCACTCGCGCACTCGGTCGCGGTAGCGCGCTACCACGGCGCCCACAAAGCGGTCCCAGTCGCGAAGGTCCCGCGGCGGCTGGCGGGAGTAGATCTCAGGCCGCGAGAGATCAACGCCGGTTCCGATGCTGGCCCATCTTGGCGTGAACGCGAGCACGAGCAGCGGGACCATCCCCTCGCGTTGAGCCGCACCTACCACGCGGTCCAGATCGGTCCAGACAGGCTTACCCTGCTGCGGCTCGATCACGCTCCAGTCTGCTGTGATCCTGACCGACCGGCTGCCGGCGGCGCGGGCAAGAGCGTAGCCGGCGGAGTCCGGGTTGGTGAATCCAAGCTGCACGGGCCCGGTCGGCGCCGGCTGCCCCAGGCCCAGGTGGACGCAGGCCAGGACGACCAGGCACGCGGCTGCCGCTGCCCACACACCCAGGCGGGAAGCCCGAAACCGAAGCATGGGTGTACTGTTCTGCGCAAGAGAGGCCCTCCCTCCACGGTCAGGAGGTGGGCATCTCGCTGGGTGGAATATATACTACTTGATGTGCCCTGCGGATGAAGCATACGGAGGAAACAACATGATGTGGACACTCCCCCGGGCGGTCACCGCCGTGGCCGGCGCGGGCGAAGGCGGTACCGACCTCAACGCGTTCGATCACGCCCTCATGGATGCCGGAATCGCCGACCTGAACTTCCTCCGGGTCACCAGCATCTGCCCCGAGGGCGCCCGCGTCGTTCCGATGCGTCCGTACACACCGGGCATTCTCATGCCCGCGGTCTATACCCGGATCAACGGCCACATGCCCGGAGAACGCATCGCAGCGGCCGTGGGGATCGGGATTGGCGTCGGCAGCTTCGGTGTGATAATGGAGTACGCCCACACCGGTTCCGCCGAGAACGCGGAGCAGATCGTCCGGCGCATGGTCGAAGAGGCCATGACGACCCGGGGCTTGAAGACCGCGGAGATCGTCGTCGCTGCCAGGGAGCACGTGGTCCGGCGCACGGGCTGCGTGGTCGCCGCAGTGCTGTTCTGGCCGGAGTAGGCGAGATGCGATCGCCCCAAGAGCCAGAGTGGATCACGGACCAGGGTGGAGAGGCCTTCGCCCACATCTACAGGGTGGACGCCGTGCTGCACGACGACCGTTCGGCGTTTCAGCGGGTCCGGGTCATCGAGAACCTGGACTTCGGCCGCATGCTCATTCTCGACGACGCGGTGCAGACAACTGAGAGGGATGAGTTCATCTACCATGAACTGCTGGCGCACATCCCTCTGTGCACGCATCCCGCGCCCCGGCGGGTACTGATCATCGGAGGCGGCGACGGAGGGCTGCTGCGCGAGACGCTGCGGCACCCCATTGAACACGCGACGATGGTCGAGATAGACCGTGCGGTCATTGACGCGACGCTCCGGTGGATTCCCTCGATCCCGGCGAACTGCTACGATGATCCGCGCGCGCGACTCCTGGTGGACGACGGCATCCGGTTCGTGCGCGAAAGCGGCGAGCACTTTGACGTGGCGATGGTGGATTCCACCGATCCAAAGGGGCCGTCGCTGGGGCTGTTCTCCAGCGAGTTCTACGGCCACATGGCAGGCCTCCTGGGCGAAGCCGGAGTGCTGGCGGTTCAGAGCGGATCGCCCCTGTACCAGCAGGACCTCATTGCGATGGTGCAGCGGCACATGGCTCCTCACTTCAGGTGGGTGTGCACCTACCTGGGCGCGGTACCTACCTACCCGGGCGTCTTCTGGACCTTCACGGTAGGCTCTCAAGCCCGCGATCCTGGCGAGCTGGACCCGGGGGAACTGGTCGAGAGGATGCGCCACATCCCCACCCGCTACTATCTCCCCGCGGCGCACCAGAGCCTCTTCGTGCCTCCGCCGTTCCTGCGAGACGCGATGTCGGCGGGGTAGTCGGCCATGCCGTTCCTGGGGACCGGGGTGTACAAGAACCCTGCGGCGGTACTGATCGGAGCGCCCTACGATGCCACCTCCACGTACCGCGCGGGCTCCGCGCACGCGCCGGCCTCAATCCGCTGGGCTTCGGAGAGTGTCGAGACCTTCAGCCCATTCCAGCAGCGTGACCTCACCGACCTGGCAATCTCGGACTCGGGCGATCTCGATTTGGCCGGCTGCTCGCCAGAGGCGATGGTCGAGCGCGTCCGCGCGCGGGTCGCGGCGACATCAGGCCTACCTGTGGTCATCGGGGGCGATCATGCCGTGACGTTCGGAGCGGTGGCCGCGCTGGCGGAACGACACCCTGACCTGGGCGTCATTGTCCTGGACGCCCACCTGGACCTGCTGGACGAATACGAGGGAGCGCATTGGTCGCACGCCACCGTTCTGCGCAGGATCAGCGACCGCCTCGGACCGGAACGGTGCGCGGTGCTTGGCGCTCGATCAGGAACCCGCGATGAGTGGGCCGCTGCGGCCTCACTTGCCGCCGTCGCCCGAACGGGCGATTTGCCTCCCGCAGCACGAGCAGCCATGAGGGATCGCCCGATCTACCTGTCGGTGGACATTGACGCCTTCGATCCCAGCATAGCCCCTGGCACCGGGAATCCCGAGCCGCTGGGGATAAGCATCGGTGAGTTCGCCTCGCTGCTGGGGGTACTGGCGGAACACCGGATCGTCGGATGCGACCTCGTTGAGGTCAGCCCGCCCTGCGATCCGTCCGGACGGACCTCGATCTTAGCTGCCTGGCTGCTGCGCGAGATGCTGCTGGCATTCGTACATCCGGGGGACACGCGCACGGAGTAGAGCCGCACTTCGGGCATCCTGAGGCGTAGCGCTCCGCGGCTTGGGCCGCGTCCACGCCGCAGAGCGAGGCCACGGTAACGGTCCAGGCCAGCACGTCGCCAATCTCCTCTTCGAGCCGTCTGGGATCGCCTTCGCGCAGGGCCCGGGCCAGCTCGCCAACCTCTTCGACCAACCACCGAAAGGTCGCGTCCACTCCGCGCGAGCGGTCACGCTCGCCGTAGTGGGCCTCAATGCGGTCCTGGAACTCGCGCAGCTTCAAGGCCTGCTCCCATTCGAGAGGGCGGTTGCGATGCCCAGCAGATCCGCCATCGGCAGAGGCCCTGCCAACGCCAGCCGACGGCCCCGGTCCTCCCAGGTGACGATTCTCAAGGCGCCGGCTCCAAACGCCCGCGCCCCATCGCCCAGGAGCGGCACAGCGGCGCCACGGCCAGGAGGGCCCGCACGACCGGCAGGCACGACAAAGAGAACCAGGCTCCGGGCGCCGTCCGCATACTCCAGAGAGGCGGTGAGAAGCGGGCCATGACGCACCGGCGTCCCGCCCCGCAGCGAGTAACCTCCGGGAAGCGTCTGGGGAACGCTCAAAGCAAACCCCACGGCCCGTTCCAGATCGGGAAGAGCGAGGAGCCGCTCAGGCAGGCCGCCCTGACCGATGATCCGAGCGCCCGCGGGAGGGCGCATGTGGAACAGCGCGGAGGGGACGTTGAGACTAAAGCTGATCCGGGTGAAGTAGGCCACCATCACGAGACCATCATTAGGGTCGCGCTCCTCTGCGCGCAGTGCTACACCGGTGGTCCTATCAATCCAGAGGCGGCGCTCGCCCTGCCCGGACCGAGGCCTTAGACTCAGCACCGCGGTGCGCCGTCCGATCACCTCCTCAACACCCAGCAGGCTCAGGTGGTACTCCGCCAGCCACCCCGCAGGCGGAGCTTCGGGCGGCGGCGCCAGGGACGGTCCCAAGAAGACCGTATGGAGTCGCGGCTCGTAGTGCCAGGTCTGCAGCCCGTCGTCAACGACCAGGCGCCCGGCCACCCCCTCAGGGGAGAGGAACTCCAGACGCGTCCTCCCGGGCCGCTTACGCGTCTCGATCAGCGTGACTGTTTCCATGGTGTCGCCTCGGAGCACGGAGAGCACCTTGGTGCCCTCGTAGTCCACGATCTGCGAGGCGATGGCGGCATGGCGGGCGACTTCCTGCAGTGTCACCCCATCCAGGAGGGGCTCCGGCGAGCCCTGCGACAGGGCCGGCATCGCGACCGCCAGCCAGATGGCAAGCCCTGCGGCGGCGCGCCGGATCACCGCACCGGCCCCCGTGGATCCTCGCCGATGAGGCGCAGGTTCGCGTCGGTGAACACCAGGCCCACAAAAGCACGATCCAGGAGCGGATCCCTCGCCTGTGCCTGCGCCGCTATACGGAGGAACAGATCAGGGCCGATCTCCGCGGCGCGAAGGCGGTGCTGGTGGCCCCGGATTGCAGGCACGGCCACTAGGACCAGAACCAGCGCCAGCACGGCGAACGCCATCGCGGGTCGCGGTCCCCAGATGGGCGGGTGCCACCCCCACAGACCGGGCGCCCGGCGCCCCATGCGCAACGATAGGTCCGCCGCAAACCCCCGGGGTAGGTCAGGTGCTTCTAGAGAGCTCAAGAGGCGCCGCGTGG
Organism: bacterium; assembly: GCA_030018905.1. Classification (GTDB taxonomy): domain Bacteria; phylum Sysuimicrobiota; class Sysuimicrobiia; order Sysuimicrobiales; family Humicultoraceae; genus VGFA01. Next base: position 12,985 of record JASEHJ010000025.1, read on the forward strand.
CGCGCAGCTCCTCCAGTTCGGCACTGCAGTCAGGACAGCCCGCCAGGTGGCTCCGGACCTCGGCCATCTCTTCGGAGGAGAGCTCCGTATCAAGGTAGGCACTCAGCAGCCGCGCGGCGCGTCGGTGGTTCATCGGCCCTCGAGGCTGTCGCGGAGGGGCGCCAGATGGTTTCGCAGCGCCAGGCGCGCACGATGCAGCCGCGACTTCACCGTCCCCACAGGAATTCCCATCATCGAGGCGATCTCCTCATACGCGTAACCTTCCACGTCGGCCAGCACGACAACCATGCGGATCTCGGGCGGGAGCGACATGAGCGCCTGCTGCACGCGCCGGTCCAACATCGAACCGAGCACAGTGCGCTCGACGTCGGCTGAGTGATCCGCCCGTTCCCTTGCCAGCTCCCCTGACGCAGTCGCCAGCGGCTCATCGAGCGACTGGACCCGCACTCCGCGGCGGCGCCGCAACAGGTCAATGAACAGGTTCGTAACGATCCGATGCAGCCAGCCCTCCAGCGGAACACCGGGTCGCAGCCGCGACATGGACCGCCAGACGCGTATGAAGGCCTCCTGGGCGAGGTCCTTGGCGTCGGCCTCGTGACCGGCCATCCTGTAGGCCATCGCGTACACGCGCCGCCCATACCTCTCCACCAGCGCCTCGAACCGCGCCTGATCGTCCTGGGGATCCGCCGGCCGCTGTGATTCCTTGATTTGCGCCACGCACCACCTGCGACCGCGGCGTCCCCTCCTGATGATCTACGAACGGAGGGCCGTCGAGGTTCCATCACTCCAACCGGAGCAAGGGTTCCAAACGGCGGAAGAGCTTGGGCCCTATGCCCTGGACCTCGAGGAGGTCGTCCAGGCGCCGGAACAGCCCCTTGGCCTCGCGATGCTCCACGATACGGCGCGCCAGGACGGGGCCGATGCCGGGCAGGCGTTCAAGGTCCGCCGCGGTCGCGGTGTTCACGTTCACCGTGGAAGCCCTCTCCCCTTCTGACGGCGCCGCCTCATCCCGGGCACCAGGGCGCCGGGGCGGAGGAAACGGGTAGGTTGGCTGTATGATCCGCGGCACAACCACCCGATCACCGTCTCGAAGCTGAGAGGCCAGGTTCACACGCCGGAGATCCGCGATCAAGGTGGGGCCGTGGGCCGCGAATATCGCATCCTGGAGGCGAGCGCCGGCCGGCAGCACATACATCCCCGGCCAAGTCACCTCGCCTACCACGTGCACGCTGATCTGCGCGGGCACCGAAGGCCCGCTGACCGGCATGGGACCTGGGGTCCGGCCGGCCCGGATCGCTGCTCCGCCGGCCAGGACCAGCGCCGCGGCCAGCCCGGCGAGCGCCAACTGGTCGGATCGCTCGATGGTCGTTACCCCCTCCTGCCATCTCATCGGCAGGGAATGGGGCGTCCTGCGGGCTACCGCACGACTATGTTGACCAAGCGCCCCGAGACCACCACAACGTCGGCCACGGCCTTGCCTGCCAGGAACTGGCGGATGCGCGGGCTTGCCAGCGCGACCGCCCGAGCCTCGGCGTCGGTGATCTCCGCGGCCACCTGGACCCTGTCGCGCACGCGCCCGTCCACCTGCAAAACCAGCATGACCTGCTTGGCGGTCGCCTTGGCGGGATCGAAGGACGGCCAGGGTTGGGTGTGCACGCTGTAGGAGCCCCCGAGGTGCTCGACCCAGAGCTCCTCTGAGATATGGGGGCAGAGCGGCGCGAGTAGCAGCACCAGCGTTCGGAGCGCCTCGCTCCACAGCGGCGTATCGGAAACCGACGAGCCCTTGGCCCGCTGCAGAGCGCTTGTGTACTCCATCAACGCCGCGATCGCGGTGTTGAACCTATACCCCTCCATCTGCTCGGTCACGCGCCTAATCGTGTGGTGCATCCAGTACTCCAGTTCGGATGCCTCGATGGGCTGAACCGGCGAACCTGATGCCTCCCCGGCCGGCACGGTCACCAGCGGCCAAACCCGCAACAGGAAGCGCCATATACCCTCGATACCTCGGCTGTTCCAAGGACCGCCCTCGTCCCACGGTCCGATGAACATGAGGTAGGCGCGCAGCACGTCGGCGCCGTACCGGCGCACGAACTCGTCGGGGTTCACCACGTTTCCCCGGGACTTGCTCATCCGGTTGCCGTCCGTGCCCAAAATGATCCCCTGGTTGAACAGCCGCTTCATCGGCTCATCGAAGGAAACCAGACCCAAATCGCGCATCACCTTCGTCCAAAACCGCGTGTAGAGCAGGTGCATTACCGCGTGCTCTATGCCGCCGGTGTATTGGTCAACCGGTAGCCAGTACGCCCCCTTCTGGGGATCGAACGGGGCCTCGTCGTAACCCGGGCTGAGGTATCGGTACTGGTACCACGACGAGTCAACGAACGTGTCCATGGTGTCAGTCTCGCGCCTGGCCGGCCTGCGGCAGCGCGGGCAGGCGACGTTCCGGAAACCGTCGTGATGCTTCAGCGGGGACTCGCCGGTGGGCCGGAACTCGGCGTCTTCCGGCAGGATCACCGGCAGGTCCTCGAATGGCACCGGAACAACGCCGCAGTCGTCACAGTAGATGATCGGAATCGGGGTGCCCCAGTAGCGCTGCCGGCTGACCAGCCAGTCGTGGATGCGATAGTGCACCTTCCGATCACCGACGCCGCGCTTGATCATCGCGTCGGCTATCCGCTGCCAGCCTTCGGCGGACGGGAGGCCATCGAAGGGCCCGGAGTTCACCATCGTGCCCTCGTCCAGGTAGGCTTCGGACAACGGTCCGCCGTCCCAGCCCGGCGGCGCCACAACCACCGGGATCGGTAGACCGTACTTCCTGGCAAACTCAAAATCGCGCGTGTCGTGGGCCGGAACGCCCTGGATCGCACCGGTGCCGTAGGTCAGCAGGACGTAGTCGGCGATGAAGACCGGCACGTCTGCGCCGTTCATCGGGTTAGTGGCGTATGCCCCGATGAAGACACCGTCGTGCTCCCGCTCGGTCGAAAGCCGCTCGATGTCGGACTCGCGCGCGGCCTTGAACTTGTAGGCCTCTACCGCGGCACGACGGTCCGGTGTGGTCAGGCGATCCACGAACGGGTGCTCCGGCGCCAGCACGCAGAAAGTCATCCCGTAGACGGTATCGGGCCTGGTCGTGAAGACCCCGAACTCCAGGCCTGGGTGATCCCTCAGCGGGATCGCGAACTCAACGCCCTCGCTGCGGCCGATCCAGTTGGTCTGTAGTGTGCGGACGCGCTCCGGCCACTCAATCTTCGAGAAGTCCAGCAGCTCCTCGGCGTAGGCGGTAATCTTCAAGAACCACTGTTCCAGGTTCTTCTTGACCACCGGCGTACCGCACCGCTCGCACACCCGGTTCTCACCGACTACCTGTTCGCGGGCAAGCGTGGTGTTGTCCTTAGGACACCAGTCCACGGGCGAGAGCGCGCGGTAGGCAAGGCCTCTCTCGAGCATCTTGAGGAAGAACCATTGGTTCCACTTGTAGTACTTGGGGTCGCAGGTGACCACCTCTCGCGGCCAGTCCCACATCGCGCCCATTGAACGAAGCTGGGACCGGATTACCTCGATGTTGCTCATTGTCCACCGGAAGGGATGGATACCCCGCTCTATCGCGGCGTTCTCGGCGGGCAGTCCGAACGCGTCAAACCCCATCGGGAGCGTAACGTTGAAACCACACATCCTCTTGTACCGCGCGGCAACGTCCGAAGGCGCCATAGCGTACCAGTGCCCGACGTGGAGGTAGTCGCCCGAGGGATATGGGTACATCGTCAGGAAGTAGAACTTGGGCCTCGGATCGTCGTCGGTCGCGTGGTACAGGCCGTCCGCTTCCCATCGCGCCTGCCACTTGGCCTCAATACCGGCGGGGTCGTAGCGCATCGGGTTCTCCTTGGGACTAGATGGCGTCCCGGACCGGCGTCAGCCAGCAGTGGGTGTCGGGCAGGCGGCCCGAGGTGATGCCGAAGAACCGCTCCTGCAACTGCTCGGTCAGCGGGCCGCGGCGGCCCGGCCCAACGGGTTGCCGGTCCACCGACCGTATGGGCGTGATCTCAGCCGCGGTTCCCGTGAAGAAGGCTTCGTCCGCGATATAGAGCATCTCGCGGGGAATCGTCATTTCGCGCACCTCGACGCCGGCATCGCGGCAGAGGGTCGTGATCACGCCTCGAGTTATGCCTCTCAGGATCGAGGCGGCCAGCGGCGGAGTGTAGACAACGCCATCGCGGACGAGGAACAGGTTCTCGCCGCTGCCCTCGCTCAGATAGCCCTGCACGTCCAGGGCGATGCCCTCCACGTATCCGTTGTCCACCGCTTCCATGATGACGAACGCTGAGTTCACGTAGTTGCCGCCGATCTTGCCCATTCCGGGCAGGGTATCAGGAGCAACGCGCCGCCAGGAGCTGATCATGACATCCACGCCATGCTCGATGGCTTCCTCGCCCAGATAGCGGCCCCACTCAAAGGTTATGACCGCCACGTGCAGCGGACACCTACGGTGGTCCACGCTCAGGGACTCGACGCCGCGGAAGACCACGCGCCTTATATAGCAGTCCCCGTGACCATTGACCCTCACCGTTTCCAGAATCGCCCGGGTGAGATCGTCGCCGGAATAGGATGGCGTCATGCGGAAGATCCGGCACGAGTCCAGGAGCCGTCGCACGTGTTGGCCCAAACAGAACACCGCGGGCCCGCCCGGCGTCTGGTAGGCGCGAATGCCCTCGAAGACGCTGGATCCATAGTGGACCACATGCGAGGCCACATGGATGCGGGCCTCGTCCCACGGAACCAGCGCCCCGTCCAACCATATCCGGCCAGATGCCTTCATTCCCCGCACCTCCAGAAACAGCAACGCCGCCTTCCTCCATAGGGACGAAGACGGCCTCCGCGGTACCACCCCGGTTGACAGGCGCTCCGGAAACCGTGCGATCGCCGGGCGATTGGTGGAGCAGGCGGGAATTGAACCCGCGACCTCCTCTACGCCAAAGAGGCGCTCTCCCCCTGAGCTACTGCCCCACGCACCTGTCCGCTCAAGCCCTTATCGCGGGCAAACGGTGGAAACTACGGATCCGTCCGGGATCCCTCGTTTCCACGGCTCCCGGACGAGTTCGGCCGCTCCGCCGTTCGGGTCACACCCTCCCCCGAATCTCTCATGCGCCTGGTGGCGCCGGCGGGCCACTGCCTACTGCTTCCGGTCTTCGCCGCTTTAGCAGCCGGGCTCTCTGCCCGACAGCGCGATTATATCGGCCCATCATTATAGGGTCAAGCCAACCGTGTTCTATACGCGGGCTAGAGCTTGTAGCCGAAGCGCCGTAGCAGGTCCTTGCGCCAGGAGATCTCTGCGTCGTCCTCAACGCCCAGCGGCTTGAACCCGTCCAGCACTCCCACGACCCCGCGCTGATCCCCTTCCTCGGCGACGATCGCCTGAAGAGGGTTCGCCGTGGCCGCGAACAGGCGCACTACCTCTGGACAGGCCTTGACCGCGTGCAGCACATTGATCGGGAAGAACCCCTCGCCGAGCACGATGACGAAGATGTGACCGCAGCCCAGCGCCAGCGCGTTCCGCACCGCCAGGGCGATGAGCCCTTCGTCCGTGCCGGATTTCCGCACCAACCGCTTCCCGCTGGCCTCCGAGAAAGCCAGGCCGAACTTGATGCCCGGCACCGCGGTGACCAGGGCTTCGTGAAGATCCTCAACGGTCTTGATGAAATGGGACTGACCCAGGATGACGTTCAGGCTCTCGGGCTTTTCGATGGGCACAAGTATGAGCTCCATGGGCACATTGTAGCCCACAGCCCTGCCACCTGTGAACCCGCAATTCCGGGCCTAGACCGATGGAGGCGGCGCCTTGGGGCGCTCCGCCGCCTCCGGCGTTCGGTAACCCTCGGGGAACGCGGACACCACCTGCGCCGGCGCGCGGTGCGGAGGTCCTACAAACAGGCTGCGTTTGAGAAGCTGTATGCCCAGCGCCGGATCCACGCCCTTGGGACACGCCTCGCTGCACGCCCCGGCCAGGTGGCAGCCGAAGACGCCGTGGGACGCGTCCACCACGCCGGCGCGTTCGCCCAGTCCTGCGTCGCGAGTGTCTGCCACAAACCGGTAGGCCTGAGCCAGCGCCTGCGGGCCCAGGAACTGCTCGGACGTACTCACCGTGGGACACGCCGCCAGGCAGAGGCTGCACTTCAGGCAGTAGGAAAACTGGACGTAGCGTGCAAGTTCCTCCGGCGTCTGCCCAAACTCCCGTGTCGGCGACTCCATCTCCGCCACATCGTTCCGTATGATGTAGGGGAGCACGGCCCGATGCCTGCGGAAGGTCAAGGCCAGGTCGGGAACAAGGTCCTTGATTGCGTCGTGGTTGGGGAGCGGCGCTACCTCAACCACGGGTCCCAACTCGTTGACCTGGGTATTGCAGGCCAGGCGGGGCTTCCCGTTGATGAACATCCCGCACGATCCGCAGACGCCCATCCGACACGAGCATCGGAACGCCAGCGATCCGTCCTGCTCCTCCTTGACCGCGAACAGCGCATCCAGCACGGTCATGCCCGGCAGGATCTTCACCTTCCACTCCTGTGGCCGCGCCGCTCTATCCCGTTCCGGGTCGTAGCGCGCTACCCTCAGCGTCAGTATGCCACCTTCAGGAACGCTTCCTTCGGGATTGCCGGTTATCTCCGCCATCTCACGCTACCCCTCACAAGCGCGCGGCCTGCACTGCCACCGCTACGCCGTAAACAAGCACCGCCAGCCCGAAGGTCACCACGCCGGCGTTGATGAATCGCGCCGCCCTAGGGGTGTCCCAGATCTCCCCCAGGACCCCCCGCAGGCCGTAGAGACCGTGGTAGAGGGCGAAACCGAGCAGCAGGACGTACATGACCGCCCAGGCCGCGCCCCGGCCACGCTCGACCACCGAGGGGAAGGACAGCACAGGCTCCCTGACCCACCCAAGGAGAGCAAGGATGCCGGCATAGTGCATCAGTCCCATGTGCAGGGAAAGGAGCACGAGCAGGCCCGCACCGCAGATCAGGTGGAACGCCCACAGCCTGGATTCCCTCACGGCCCTTCCTCCCATACCTACTTGGTCAGCAGACCCCACACCCCGGCCGCAAGAAACGCCCCTGCCAGGACCATCAACGCTGTCGTCAGCCTGCGCTGACGGTGCAGTGCCACCGGATAGGGGTAGACCGGGTACTCGGGCCTGCCGAGCGCGCAGCCCAGATGGCCGAACAGCAGCCGGAAACCGTTGATAGCGTGAAACACGAAGGCGGCGAGCACCAGGATCTCGCCTGCGACGAAGACCGGGCGTGACAAAATGGCCATCGTCTGCTGCCATGCTTCCGGACCCTGCAGCCGCCGGCCGGTAACCCAGACGTGCAGCGGCAGGTACAGTATCAGCCCCAGACCACAGAGGCGATGAAGGATGTACAGGTACCTTTCTGCCGGATACCGGCCGGCGTAGACCCAACCCCGCAGACCGAGCCGCATGCTCAGCCGGGATGGTACCTGGGTCCGTACCGGGGTCTGTGCCTCAGCTACCATGGCTCCACCCTGCCTGAAAACGACATCAGTACTTGCGCTCCACGGGCTTCCAGGTCGTGATCGTGACCGGTGCATAAGCGAGTCGTGGCCCGGTCTCGCTGTGCGTCGCCTGCGTGTGCGCCAACCAGCGCTCGTCATCGCGATCAGGGTAGTCACGGCGGGCGTGGGCTCCCCTGGACTCCGTACGCTCGAGCGCCCCCATTATGACCACCTCTGCCAGGTCCAGCAGGTTCCCCACCTCGACGGCAGCGGTCAGGTCCGTGTTGTACACCCAGCTCCGGTCGTCCAGGTGGATGCGGCCCATCCGGTCGCGGAGCTCCCGCACCTCGCCGAGTGCCGCCCCCAGACCCTGCGCGTCGCGATAGACGCCCACCTTCTCGTCCATCAGGTGCCGCAGGCGCGCACGGATCTGATGGTGGTTCTCCGGTCCGCGCGCCTCCAGCAGGCCCTGCAATCTGGACTGCTCTTCCGCGGCCTCGGACAGCGGCGGGTCGGGCAGGGTACGCTCCCTGTTGGCCCAGATGGCGGCCTCTCGGCCGGTGATGGCGCCCCACACCAGGCACTCAGCGGTGGAGTTCGTTCCCAGCCGGTTGGCCCCGTGCAGCGACATGCAGGCCGCCTCGCCGGCAGCCCAGATCCCTGCCACCGGTGTCTGGCCGTTGATGTCGGCAGAGATGCCCCCCATCGAGTAGTGTGCCGCCGGCCTCACCGGCAACGACCCGTCAATGGGATCAATGCCGTTGAACTTTATGGCCACCTCGCGGATCAGGGGCAGCCTCTCGTTGATGCGATCGCGTCCCAGGTGCGTGAGGTCCAGCTCCACGTATTCGAGGCCGCTGGGATGGACGAAGCCCCGGCCGGCCTCGATCTCGGTCATCTCGGCCCGCGCGATAATGTCGCGGGGGGCCAGCTCCATCATCTTGGCGGCGTAGTCCTCCAGGAAACGGCGCCGGTCCCGGTTCATCAGGTGGCCACCCTCTCCCCTGGCGGCCTCGGTGATCAGGATCCCCGATGGCACCAGGCCGGTCGGGTGAAACTGCACGAACTCCATGTCCTTCAGCGGGAGCCCGGCCCGGTAGGCCATTGCCATCCCGTCGCCGGTCACCGCATGGGAGTACGTGGTGAAGCCGTAGAGACGGCAGTACCCTCCGGTGGCTATGATCAGGGCCTTGGCCCGCAGCAGGGCGAACTCACCGGTGGTGAGGTCCCAGGCGGTCAGCCCGGCGAAGGTGCCATTGTGCACGATCATGCGCGTCGCCATCCACTCCTCGTATCGTGCGACGCTGCGATACTGCTGTATCGTGTCGTAAAGGGTCTGCATCTCGAAGAACCCGGTCTTGTCAACGGCAAACGTGGCCCTGGGAAAGGTGTGACCGCCGAAGGCCCGCTGGTCGAGACGACCGTCCTGCCGCCTGGACCACGGCGTCCCCCAATGATCGAGGCGCAAGATCTCCTGCGGGGCTGCTTCCACGAATCGCGACACCACATCCTGGTCTGCGAGGAAGTCGCTGCCCTTCACCGTATCCCAGGCGTGCAGCTCTAGGCTGTCCCCTTCTTCGGGGTGCAGCACCGCGCCCGTGCCGCCCTCAGCGCACACGGAGTGCGCCCGCATGAACTGCCCCTTTGAAAGAATCGCCAGGTCCAGGTCTCCGCGCGAGACACGCAGGACCTCAAGGGCCGCTCGAAGGCCGGCCAGTCCGCTTCCCAGGATCAGCACATCATGGGTGTAGGTCTGCACGCGTTGCCTCCAGTTCCTTCATCTGGTCCTCTATCTGGTGCCGAGACGGTGATCCCTTCCCCAGGCCCCCGCGTCTCCTCCTGCCATCTGCACCGCGTGCGGGAGAACCGGAAGCAGGATCTCCAGCCACTCCCGCACCGCCGCAGGGCTTCCTGGGAGGTTGATTACGAGGGTTCTGCCTCGGATCCCGGCCACGGCGCGCGACAGCATCGCCAGCGGCGTGCGGTCCAGCGTGCGTATCCGCGCGGCTTCCACCAGTCCAGGCGCCAGCCGGTCGCACACCGCGAGCGTGGCCTCAGGCGTGACGTCCCTGGGTGAGAACCCGCTGCCTCCCGTGGTCAGAATCAACGCCACCCTGTCCTCGTCGGCGTACCGAATCAGGGCACGGCTGATGGCTTCCCGATCGTCCTCAAGGACCTCTCGACGCACGATCTTGGCTCCGAGAGCAGCCACCGCAGAGGCGATCACCTCTCCGCTTGTGTCGGTCCCTTGGCCGCGTGCCACCGTATCGGAAAGGGTCAGGATGGCGACCGGAACCTCATCCAGCGAAGCCCTTCCGGTCACGACTGCTCTCCAGGGCGCCGGTACGTACCGCTGCGCCCGCCGTGCTTGTGCACCAGGCGCACGTGTTCAATCGTCATCCCACGATCAACGGCCTTGCACATGTCGTAGACCGTGAGGGCCGCCCCCACCACCGCGGCCAGGGCCTCCATCTCCACGCCGGTGGGTCCGACCGAGCGGGCCGTTGCCTCGATGGCAACCAGACACCTGGAGGCGTCTGGGACCGCGCGCACCGCCACGTCGGTGAGCGCAATCGGATGGCAGAGCGGGATCAGATCCGATGTGTGCTTGGCGGCCATGACACCGGCCACCTGCGCCAGAGCCAGCACATCACCCTTGGCCATGCGGTTGGCCAGGATGAGATCGAGGGTCGCCGGCAGCATCCGAACCTCACCGCGCGCCACGGCCACGCGGGCGGTCGCCGGCTTGGCAGAGACATCCACCATGCGGGCGCGGCCGGCCCGGTCCACGTGCGTGAGCGTGCGCCTCCTGGGGGAACCTTTCATGTTAGAAGCCGGACCTCAACCTCCTCGCCCACACCCAGTCCCATCTCGCCAGGAGGGACGACGACGATCCCGTCCGCGCGCACCATGGAGGTAAGGATCTGAGATCCGGCAGGCAGGGGCACGGCCCAGATTCCGTCCGGACGCGACTCCAGCCTGACGCGGCGGTGGTCCTCCCTTACCCGTGCCGAGGGCAGGGCTTCAGAGAGCCGCGCCCGCACCAGACTCCATGGACGAGATCCGGGATCCATCCCCAGCATCGCTTCCAACACTGGGCGCGCGAAGAGGTCGAAGATCACGAGCGCCGAGACCGGGTTGCCGGGCAGACCGATCACGGGGACGGTTCCGGCCGCAGCCAGCACCGTGGGTTTGCCGGGCCGCACCGCGATGCCGTGCACCACGATCCCGGGAGGGCCGAGTGCCTCTATGGCCTCCACCGCGAGGTCATGCTCTCCCACCGATGAGCCACCGGAAACAAGTAGCATGTCATGGCCGGCCATCGCGCTGCGTAGGGCGGCTTCGATCGCAGATCGGTCGTCGCCCACGATCCCGCAGACCGTGGGGAGGCCTCCGGCAGCTTCCACGGCTCCGACCAGAGCCGCCGTATTCATGTCGCGCACGCGGCCCGGCGTCAGGGGAGCTCCGGCC
>JASEHJ010000260.1 GCA_030018905.1 bacterium
GACGCCGGGCGGCGCCAACCCCCCATGGTTGACGGTTCCCTCCTGGCTGCTACAATACGGGGGTGCCATGCTGAGGTGACCTAAGTGATCAAGCCCCCCCTTGAAGAACTGCTAGAGCACGTGGAAAACAAGTACAGTCTCGTCATCATCGCGGCGAAGCGCGCCCGCCAGCTGAAGGACGGTGTTCTACCGCTGGTGGACGTGGACAGCGCAAACCCGGTCAGCATTGCCCTGGAGGAGATCGCCACCGGCCGGGTGCGGGCGGACGCCCCTCACTCCCCGGACCGCTAGCCCCGTCGCACGAATGGAACTCCCGGCTCCCGCCCGTCGTATTTCAATGCGACGGGAGGAGGCGTACCCATGTACGGACTGATTGCCGTGTGCCTGCTGCTCCTGGCGCTGTCCGGTGGCGCGGCGCCGCCGCGCGCAGAGCGGATCGCCGGGGATCTCCGTGTCGAGTTGAGCATCGGAAGCGCGGCCCACGCGGCCGGCGCGCCCGTTCATCTGAGCTTGCGGGTATCGAATCTCGCGGCGTCGCCCATGGTGCTGACCGCTTCCAGCGCGCAGGAGTACGACTTCTTCGTGCGGCAGCGCGGTGCGCTGATCTGGCAGTGGTCGCACGACAGGGCATTCGCCCAGGTCGTCCGCGAGATGACGCTGGCTCCCGGACAGACGCGCTCTTACTCCGCCTCATGGGACCAACGCGATCTTCAGGGTCGTCGCGTGGAGGCCGGGACCTACGAGGTCTCCGCGGTCTTCCTGGGCGCGCAGCGCCAAGGTCCTGCGAGCATTGAGGCGGGGCCGGTCCGGATTGCTATCGAGCGCTAGCCGGCAGGAGTGCTGCCCGACCGGGCTGAAGTCAGGAGCCTGCGGCCCGCGTGAGCGGGCGCAGGTTCCGATGCGAATCGCCGACAGGTACATCGCGAGGGAACTCCTTCCACCATTCCTGCTGGGGGTGGGGGGGTTCTTCGTTATTCTGGTTGGTGATATTCTCTATACGCTCGCCGACTACATCGTCGCGGGCACTGCCACGCCCGACGTCATCCTGCGGCTGCTTGGCTACAAGCTGCCCGCGATCATGGTGATCACCTTTCCGGTCTCGACCCTTTTCGGAACGCTTCTGGGGCTGGGACGGATGGCAAGGGATCACGAACTCCAGGCGATGCGGCTGATGGGCACGAGCCTGGTGCGGGCGTTCGCGCCCGTGATGGCGTTTGGGGCGCTGATAATGGGGCTGACGTTCCTGACGAACGAGGTCGTTTCGCCCTGGGCCAACCACAGGGCAAACAACCTGATCAGGACGACGCTCTTTAGCGCGGCCTTCCCGCAGGTGCGCGAGCAGGTGTTCCTGCGGGGTCCCGGCAACCGGTTCCTCTACGTCCACCGGGTGGACCGGGATGCGCGGGTGCTGCGCAATGTGATGATCTACGAGGCGGAGGGGCCGCTGCCCCGCCTCATCACCGCGCGGGAAGCCACATGGTCTGCGAAGACGTGGACGCTCCACCACGGCGTGGCGCGGGAGGTGGGCCCAGACGGGTTCACAGCATATGAGGCCGCGTTTGCGGCCATGGAGATCAACGTTGGGCTCGACGCCGGGGCCTTCTTGGCCGGTCAGCGCACGCCGGAAGAGATGACGTTCCGAGAGTTGAAAGCCCAGTCGGAAATGTTCGAGTCCGGGCTCTCGCCACGGGTGGCGGTGGAGTTCCATCGCAAGCTCGCCGTCCCAGCCGCCAGCGTGATATTCGCGCTGGTGGCGGCGCCGCTCAGTCTGCAGGCGGCCCGGGGCGGACGATTTGTCGGGGTGGGGCTCAGCATCGCGCTGCTGTTCACCTACTACTCGGTCATGTCCGTCGCGCGCGCGTTTGGGTCCTCCGGTGCCCTGTCACCGCTCCTATCGGCGTGGGCGCCCAACCTGCTATTCCTGACCGCGGGGAGCCTGCTCATCGCGAGGGAAGAGGGCTGGTTTCGGATGCTCGTGCCCCTGCGACGCGGGGGGGCGGTGGGAGTGCGGCTGTGAATGCGCACCGGGTGGCGGTCCTGGCCGCACTCTCCGCGGCAGCCGCGGCGGGCACCGCGGTGTGGCTGGTTCGTGCACCCGGCCCGGCGGTCCCTGAGCCGGCACAGCAGGCAGCCGTGCGCATGTCTGGGGCGCAGATCGTGTTGCGCCAGCAGGGGGAAAAACAGGCGGAGATCACCGCCGATCGCGTTGAGGTCAGCGGCGACCAGCGTACCACCACCTTCACCGGGCGGCCCAGCGCGGTGATCCACCTGAACGGCGTGCCCGCCCTGACCGCCACAGGAGGCCGTAT
>JASEHJ010000261.1 GCA_030018905.1 bacterium
CTCACGCGCGGTCGCCTTTGCCTACCCCCTGGAAGAGGTGGACGCGGCAGCGGCCAATCGCTACGTCCTCGAGGCGCATCAGGCTTTCCCCGACCGCATCTATCCCTTCGCGCTCATCGGCGATGACACGGGGTACTGGCTGGGACAGAGAGTGCGCGGCTTCAAGCTGCACGCCATCCTGCAGCGCCCCGAGCGCTTCGACCTCGCCCGCGCGTATCGGACGATTTGCGAGGCCGGCGTGCCCTTGATCATTCATGCCTGGTCACGACCTGGGTACGCGACGGTGACTGATCAGATCCGGGCAGTTCTGCGGGCCGCACCGGGGCTCAAGGTGATCGTGGCGCACATGGGGCGCAGCACCCCCAATACCTGTGACGGCGTAGATGAGAGCCTGAACGGTCTGAGCGACGAACCGACCGTCTTCTTCGAGACATCCACGGTGCGGGATCCAAGAGCTCTGGAGCGCGCCGTGCGGGTTTTGGGCGAGGACCGTGTGCTATTCGGCTCGGACTCACCGTTCAACTCCCACCTCGACGCCGACCCACTGGCGGTCGAGCTAGGTGTAGTTTCGCGCGCAGATCTTTCTCCAAGGGTCCGGCAGAAGATCCTGGGCACCAACCTGCTGACCTGCCTGGGGACCAAGGCAGTCACGTGAGGAGGGGGAAGACGATGGAATCGATCAGGCGCCCATCCGTAATGGCCGTCCTGCTGACTATCGTGCTGCTCATTACCGCTTGGCCAGCGGTGCAGCCGGGCGCTCAATCTACCGCTGCGCTGGCCGCGCCGGCCGGCGATGGAAGAGTTGTGCGGATGCGCTACTCCCGCGATCCGAGGACGCTGGAGCCCGGCCTGTTTCTCGAGCTGATCACAGGCTACATCTCAAAGGACCTGCACGCCGGCCTCCTGCGTTTCGACGACAAGATGCAGCCGGCCCCCTTCATCGCCCGGAGATGGACTGTCTCCCGCGACGGCCTAACCTACACTTTCACGCTGCGCAACGACGTCAAGTTCCACAATGGCCGGAGGGTCGTCGCGAGCGACTTCGTCTACACGTTCACTCGAATGCTGACCCCTCGGGTCAGAGCCGCGGCCGGACCGCAGGCCCTGGGCAAGGTCAGGGGCGCCAGGGATTACATGGACGGCAAAGCCGCGGCTGTCGAGGGCCTGCAGGCGCCCAGCGACACGACGTTCAGAATAGTGCTGGCTGAGCCGGACCCCTCCCTGTTGCTGCGCCTGAGTACCGTGTTCCTCTCCGTCATTCCCGCGGAAGCAGTGGTCGACGGGGAGCCGCGGTGGAGGGATAAGCCGGTCGGCGCGGGTGCGTTCAGATTCGTCGAGTGGCAGCCACAGGTCCGGGTCGTCTTGGAGGCCAATCCAGACTACTTCCTGGGCCGCCCCCGGATCGATCGCATAGAGAACTACACCGTGCCCGACGTTGCCACGGCCGTAGCCCAGTATCAGAAGGGCGAGCTCGACATCATCGACGTCCGTGGCCCGCAGCTCGCGCATGTAAACAGCGATCCGACCCTCAAGAAGGAACTAAAGGAGTTCCCGCGTGCGCAGCTCCTATGGTTTGGAATGAACCAGCGGCGAGTGCCCGCGTTCAGGGACAAGCGCGTGCGCCAGGCCTTTGTCTACGCGCTGCATCGCCAGGCTCTGATCGAGAAGGTCATGCTCAACGACCGCTACCTGGCAACCGGGTTTGTGCCCACGGGCATTCCGGAAGCCGTGCCGGGAGAGCAGGCCTACCCTCACGATCCGACGAGAGCCCGGCAACTGCTGGCCGAAGCGGGGTTCCCCGGCGGTCGTGGCTTCCCCAGGATCGAGGTTGTCTCCACCGCGGACGAGACCATCCTCGTCGAAGCGATTGTCGCACAACTCAAGAACAAGCTCGGCATCGACGCCGTCGTGCGCATCGGTGAGAGCGGCGACGTGCTCAGCGGGATGTGGGCGAAGGACAAGTGGGACATGTGGAGCTGGGGGTGGTCCGCAGACCGGCCTAGCGCCGAGGTCTGGCTCTACGAGTTGATGTATGGTGGGCTCGAGAGTAACTTCATCGGCTACAACAATCCTGAGTACAACAGACTGGTGGACCAGGCGCGCTCGGAGACCGATCCCCAGAAGCGGGTGGCGGCGTGGCGAGACGCCGCGAAGCTAGCGCACGAGGAGGTGCCGTATGTCCCCTTCGGGTTCGCCAAGTTCCTCTACCTTATCAAGCCCCATGTGAAGGGATTCTCGGCGGACCTGTTGGGCCCAAAGCGCCTGGAGAAGGTCGAGGTCGTCAGGTAACGGTGCAACCCCTGGCG
>JASEHJ010000262.1 GCA_030018905.1 bacterium
GGCAGGCTCCCGTTCGGTGTCCGGCCTGCGGCGATCCGATCGACCTGCGCGAGCTCGCGGGACTGTCGGTGCTGCGTGAGGCCGTCCATGCCGGCTGAGAAACGGGCGGTAACGAGTCGGCCGGGCCGCCCGAGGCGTGCATCCGCCTCCTCCTCCCGACCGACAGGACGCACGGCGGGCGGCTGCGTCCCGGGTGTTGTGAGAGCACCCGCCAGGGGCCGCCCTGAAAGAGGTGGTTGAAGTGCAGAACTGGATCGAGGGGGTTGTCGAGTTGCTAGACGCGTCGAACTCCGCCTGTGATGAATGCGGTGCGGTCGGCCAGAGTAAAGCCTATGCTGACGGGCACATCTTCGTCCTGTGCGGCGATTGCGCCCGCGCGCTCACAGAGGATTACCATGCTGCCGGTCACATCGCGCCATGGGAAGAGCGGAGATTGCTAGCATGAGGAGGCCGGCGCTCCGCCTCGTCGGCGTAGTCCTGGCCGTCCTGCTCCTGCTGCTAGGCCTGGCCGCCAGAGTCGGGTAGCTGACGTGGCCGCCCCTTGACGGACTGCCGCTATGGTGGCATGATCCGGCCAGAGGAGGTGAGGCCACGTGAAGAAGATCACGGTCCGGTTCGATGACGAGCTGCACAAGCGGCTGCGGCACCTGAGCGTGGAGCGGGAGGAGAGCCTGCAGCAGATGATTGTGCGCCTACTGCGGGCCGAGCTGGAACGGCACGAGGCCGCCAAGAAGCCGCCGAGGAGGAGGTGAGGCGATGCGAGGAATCCGATTCCGCAAGGACCGCGGCCTGTGGTTCGTTGACTTCGTGGACGCGACGGGGCGTCGTATTCGGCAGACCATCGGGCCGGGTGAGGAAGGCCGGCGCTTGGCGCGGAAGGTGCTCGCGCAACGCGAGGCCGAGGCGCAGCTCGGGATTCATCGCCTGCCGGCCGCGCAGACCGCGCGCTTCGGGGAGTACGCGGAGGACTGGCTGCGCCGCTCACTGGCCCGGCTCAGGCCGAAGACCGTCGAACTATACGAGGACCTGCTGACCTACCACCTGCTGCCTGCCTTCGGGGAGATGCGTCTTGGGGCGATTGCGCGGCGGGACATTGAGGCGTACCTTGCCGAGGCGGTCGGGACGCCACGGCCGGGGAGATCGGCCCCTTCCGCTCCGGCGACTATCAACCGCGGCCTGGCGGTGCTGAAGGTGATCCTGCGCGACGCCGAAGAGCATGGCCACCTGACGGAGAACCCGGCGGCCCGCGTGAAGCCGCTGGCGAACCCTGACACTGACGAGCTGCACGTCCTCGGGCCCGAGGAGATCGGACGCCTGCTGGACGCGGCCGAGGAGCCGTGGAAAACTCTGTACCTGGCCGCTGTGCACACCGGCCTGCGCCGGGGCGAGCTGCTGGGCCTGCGGTGGGGCGACCTCGACTCGACGAAGGGCCTCCTGCACGTCCGACGCAGCCGGGGGCGCGTCCGGGAGGGCGACGGGTATGCGGTGCACGAGGCCCTGCCGAAGACCCGCCACTCGCGCCGGTCGGTGGACCTCTCGCCTACCGTGAGAGAAGCCCTGCTGGCCCTACCGGCCGGCGATGATCCCAACCGGGACTACGTCTTCCGGTCCCGAACCGGCGGCCCCATCGATCCCAACAACGTGGACCGGGCGTTCAAGCGGCACCTGACCTTAGCCGGCCTGCCGGAGATCAGGTTCCACGACCTGCGGCACACGCACGCCAGCCTGCTGATCGCTGCCGGCGTTCACCCGAAGGCCATCCAGTCCCGCCTGGGGCACGCCTCGATCACGACCACCCTGAACACCTACGGCCACCTGATGCCCTCGGCGTTCCAGGGGGTCGGGGAGCGACTGGACGCCCTGCTTCAAGGCACCAGGAAGGCACCAGAGGCCGCAGGAAGCACGAACGCGGGTCCGGCCCGAAGGCTAGACCCCGCGTCCTGAAAGGGTTTCGGCTGGTGGGCGCTGTAGGAGAAAAGCATACGACTACCTCTACTCCCGGGAGGAACTGGAGGGGTGGGCCGCGACCGCGCGCACGCTGGCGCCCCGCGTCGGATCCCTCTATCTCATGTTCAACAACCATGCCCGCGGCCAGGCCGCGCAGAACGGCCGCGAGATGCAGGCGCTGCTGGCCGCCTCCCGCTGATGTGCCCGCTCAGCCGCCCGCCTGCATCCTGAGCTGCACCTCCTGTTCCAATCGCGACGGAGATAATCCCAGGGGAACCAACAGCGTCTCGGCGGCGCGCATCAACTGGCCGGTGTAGTAGTCCACGTCGCACGACCAGTCAGGTCCCAGCAG
>JASEHJ010000263.1 GCA_030018905.1 bacterium
AGCCGGGGCCGTCCCCGGAGCCGACGGACCATACGCGCATCGCACCCTCCTGTCAACTCACCTGCCGCGGAGCTAGCGTGAGTTTACCGCGGCGGCGCCAAGCGGTCTTCCATGTCGCTGGAATCTGAGAGGAATTCGGGTGTTCCCTGTATAGACTAACCAGGGACGCCCAGGACCGGAAGCAGCGGCGCCATGTCGGGCTCGATCTCCTCCAGTTGGTAGCTGACGCGCTCTGCACGCCTGCCGGTCCGAGCCGCAGAGCGGCGAACGATCATGGCTCGGCGCACGCGGGCGAGTGCGTCGAGTAGGCTTTCGATGCTGGCGAAGGGCGCGCCAGCGCGACGGGCGCGCAGGTGGAGGATGTTGGCGAGCAGGAAGCCGATGACGCAGGTGAACACGTGGACGTGCAGCTTCTGGTCGGTCCAGTGACGCTGGGGCCGCAGCGCGAGGTGATCCGGATCCTTCAGATGCGCGAAGACCGCCTCAACAGCGGCCTGTCCGTGGTACGCACGGATGATATCGGCTGTGGACCATTCGTGACGGTCGGTCATCAGGACGATGCGGCCGAAGGTATTGCTGGCCAGCGCATCGAAGGCGGAGGGGTCGAATTCGTGGGTGAGCGTGAGGTGGGGATCTTCGCCGGTGAGCTTGAAGCGAAGAACCTCGCCGAGGTGCTGCCTTCCCTTGAGGTAGTTCTCGATGTCACGCTCGATGCGGGCGCGGCTCCGCCTCTGCCTGCCGCGCCGGAGCGTTTCTGCCTGGTCGGAGAGCCACTGCTGCGCCGTCGCCACGTGTTGCATCACGCCCGCCATCTGGCCTTGGCGTAGGCGCTCGGAGCAGACCACGACTACGGTCCGCTCGGCGCCCCAGACCTCCTTCGTGGTGCGGTAGGCCGGCAGCGTTTCGCCCGGGGCGATCTCCACGGGAGCGAGCAACGGGTTGGCCTGGGCGACGAGTTCGTGCTGGCTGGCGACGGTGAGGCCAGAGACGTAGTGGATCTGAGACTCATCGACCTGGCGTTGGTTGGCGCGCGACACGTTGCCCTTGTCGTACACGACGGTCAGGGACTCCGGATCTCGCCCCAGGTCGACCATCCGCCGCTTGAGAGAGGGAAGCACCTCCGAGAAGCACGTCGCGTCGGCAACGTTCCCGCCGTAAGTCAGGTGCCACAGCGGGATGCCGTGCTGGCTCGAGCACAGCAGGGCCACGCCCACCTGGCGGAGGTCGTTGCGCTTCTGCTTCTGCTTGCCGCGCGCCGGAAGCGCGCAGCGATCGTTGGCGGAGGCTATGAAGGTGAAGAAGTTGGTGGCGTCGAAGAGCAGCGTGTCCAAGGGGATCTGGAAGCGAGCGACTACGTCCGCGACCAGATCCCGTTCGATGGTCTCGATGAGTTCGACCGGGAGTTGGTCCATCTGGTCCCAGAAGTGCTGGCTGGTTAGCCGGTCCGGCTCGACGTGCGCAATCTGTCCCAGGGTCGTCGTCTTGGCCCACTCCGCAAACGCGCGCTTGCTCGTGGCGTGGCAGGCCCGGCCGATAGCCACCAACACGAGCGATTGGCCCACTGTAAGGCCATCGTTCTTCTTCGGGGGCAGAGGCCCAACTGTCCGGCAGGACGCCCGGAGGCGCCTTCCGGCCTTGGCCAGGTGCCCGTCGATGCGCTCAGCGAGTTGCAACTCGCCCGCCAGTCCGTGGAGCGCGGCGACGGCCCCGTGGGACCAAGACCGGACCCTGGCCTCGTCCATGCCCTGGATGCGCTGCTGAATGTCGTCTGCCTTCCCGAGGTAGGCCAGCACCACGGGAGTGGGCTTGCCGTTGATGCGGTGGCAGGTGACCAGCCGGTAGTACGTGTTGCCCTTGACGCGAACGGCTTGGAGGCTCGCCATGCGGTTTGCTATACGCCTGCGGACATAGGCAGTCAAGAGAGAACTTCGCCGGGCACTAGCCATGCAACGGCTAGATATGGCGCGGGCAGCGCACTCCGCTGGCCGCCCATCCGGACGCAAGCAAGTTTGCTATACACAAACCGATGACCCGCCGCTCCCTGGACTCTGCGCCAACAAGCTGAAACTACAGAAGGAAATGACCGGCGACGCTGTCGGACCACGAAGGGCAGGCCCGCCGCCGCGGTAAACTCACGCTAGTGCACTGCGTCCTCGTCGAACAGGCGCTGTCCGCCTGGCGGCCGCGCGACCCGGACGGCCGCGCCCGGGCCCACCCCGCGTGGTGCGACCTGTCGCCTGCCGCGCGCGAGCATCTCTTCCACGAAGCCGTGTCCCTGCGCGCCAT
>JASEHJ010000264.1 GCA_030018905.1 bacterium
CCGACGCCACCCGGGTTCGACGCCGCACGAATCCGCAAGGGCACTTCGATATCCCGAGTCCCCCGCTGCCGACTGAACATGTAGAGATACTTGTCCTCCTCGAACTGCGTCAGCTCGTCCCAGCCGATGAACTGGAACTCCGTCGATTGATACCGATAGACGTCGATGGCACTGTCTATGTAGCCGAACGCCAGCGTCGCCCCCGAGGGGAACGTGTAGACGTGCTCCGTCGGACTCCAGCGCGCATCCGTGCCGGCGAGCCACTCGTGCGCCCGGGGAATGAGCGCACCGGGCAGTGCGAGGTCGGTGAACGTGCGCCGCAAGAGAATCGCTGAGTACCCCGGGACGTGCACGTACTGCAGCGCCGCCATCAGGAGCGCACTAGATTTGCCCCCCCCCGCTGCCCCGCCGTAGAGAGCTTCAGGCTCCCGGACGAGGAGGAACTCCAGCTGCGGGAGCGTCGGCTGCTGGCGGATGTACGGACTCCACGGCAGGGACAGCTCCAGTACCGGCATCGCCGACAGTATACCCTGCGTCGATGATCGGCGCGCGCGCCCCGACCCCGCCCCGCTCGAGTGCCCGTTCCAGCCGTGGCAGGTCCTCCGCCGTGACCGTGAGCGAGAGGACAATCTGCGGAGGCGCCGACACGCTCCCGTCGGAGTCAATCACGATCGGCTGCAGGACCCGTCCCCACCCACGCTCGAGGATGAGATCGAGTGCTCGCATGCGGATATGCCAGTCCGATTGCGCAAGCGCGGCTTGGAGGATCGGGATGAGCGCCTCGCCGTCCCTCCACGCTTTGCGCACACGAGTAGCCAGTGCGTCTGTACGGTTGCTGCCACGTGGATTCCCGGTCTGGCCCTTGACCCATTGGGGCCGGGCGCCAGGCCAGGGCACCCTGCTGGTCACTACTGTGCCCTGGGGCCCTTGGGACGTACCTGCTGGCGTGTGTGGCACCGCCTCGCTCACTCGACCTCCTCGGCCTCCACATGCACGTAGCCCTCCGGCTTCCGGTAGCTGCCGTTGCACTGCGGACACGGCGCGAGCGCATCCACGGGCTGCACGTACCCCCGCGGGATGACCCGGACGCGGACGAATCCGAGCGACCGTCCGATGCCAGGATCATAGCACCTCTCACACCTCGCGCTAGTCTTGTCTGGCCAGCCGAGGGCCTCCTTGAGGGCCTCGTACGCCCTGATGTAGTCCCGGGGCTTCGGTCGCTGGGGGCCTGCGCTCTTGAGCACGCGCTGGCACGCCTGGCTGAAGCGGTAGCCGTCCATCCACGAGCAAGCGCTCGAGATGGCCGCGATGTAGTCTGCCTGCTGGTCCGCTGACACCGAGTAGAGTACCAAGATGGGGCGGAGGGCCTCGGAGGCGTCCTGGAGCGACAGGCTCATTGCTGGGTCTCCTTCGTCTGCTTACCGTACTTGGCCTGTAGAATCTTCATGACGTGGGCCCAGTCGGAGGCATGCGGCGTGAGGTTACGGCATATCTCCTCCGGGGATCGGCCCTTGCAGGTGGCGGGATTGGCGACTACAGGCTCGCAGCTCGAGAATGGCATCCCGCGGGCTAGGAAGAAGGCGAACTTGCCCACGACGAGGCGCCGGCCGAGGTAGCCGTTATTGTGGGAGCAGTACCAGTTGGCGAGGATGTCGGCTGGGGAGGAGGACTTGGTGGGGGGTGTAACGACAGGTGTAGGGACAGGCTGGGTGGCATGGGCGACGAGTTGAGGCGCGCACGGAGTGTGTGTTTTCCCTTTTTCTCCTTCATCCCCTTCATTATATACTTCTATTGTGGTTAGGCGTGGGTTAGGCGTGGGTTGGGCGTGGGTTAGGTCCGGGTTAGGCGTGGGTTGGATTCGGGGTTGGCCGTACTTCGACAAGTCCTGATAAAGATCGTATTTTGGCAGGTAGACGACGGTATAGGCCCGGGTTAGGTTTAGGGTTAGAAATCCGACCTTTCCGAGGCGGCGCAGCGAAGTGCGTGTCGTTTGCACGCTCAAACCGGAAACCTTCGCGAGCCTGTCTCGAGAGGTGACGAACTCACCTCGCCGGATGATCCGCTCGGCTTGCCCGTCAAACCACTTCGCTGGCTTCCAGTTCGCCAGACAGATGCAGGTCACGGCCAGTTTGCAGTCCGCTGGCCGCATCGTCCACAGACTGGAATTGATGATCGCTCGCGCGACGATGACCGCCCCGTCTGGGATCTCCGCGCCCATGCTCTCTCCAGAGCCGGCCGCCTAGCCCTACCGCGTCGGGTCCTGAGACCTGCTGTG
>JASEHJ010000265.1 GCA_030018905.1 bacterium
TGCGATCGTGGGGCACCAGCCGTCTGCCGCTTCGGCGCGCGGCCTTCCAGGCCCTCAAGCAGGTCATCACCTTCCTGTTCTACGCCTCTCATCCGCTCGGAGAGTCCAACCCCAACTGGCCCGCCATCGGGTTTCCCGGCCATCCTCACGTTGCGCCGGGCGCGACCCCGCGCATCACGCCGCTGGCCGTAACCGCGGACATCAGCCTGGAGACCGATGTCTGCGTCATCGGGTCGGGCGCCGGCGGAAGCGTGGCCGCGGCCGAACTGAGCCGGGCAGGCCGCCAGGTGCTGATCGTGGAGCGCGGAGGGTACTACGACCAGGGCGACTACAACGGTGATGAGTACGAGATGCTACGGCGGCTCTCGCTGGGCAAAGGGCTGTTCGGCACCGCTGACAACGCCTTCGGGCTGCTCGCGGCAACGTGCCTGGGCGGCAGCACGGTTGTCAACTGGTGCACGAGCCTGCGGCCTCCCAACGATGTGCTTGAAGAGTGGGAGCGCGGGCACGGGATTGATGGCGCCTCGGGTACTGAGTTCCACGCGGCGATGGACGCCGTGGAGCGCCGGCTGAACGTGAACACCCTGGAGAGCCGACACAACCCCAACAACCAGGTCCTGGCGGACGGCGCCCGGGCATTGGGATATCGTCTCGAGACGATCCCGCGCAACGTGCGGGGGTGCGATGACTGCGGCCCGTGCGTTTACGGCTGCGCGCGCGGCGCCAAGCAGGACGCGCTCGTCACATACATCAGGGACGCCTGCGAGGCCGGCGCCCAGGTGCTGATCCGCTGCCGCGCGGAGCGCGTACTCGCCCACTCCGGCGAGGTGGCCGGGGTAGAAGCGGTAGCGACCGATCCCGCATCCGGGCAACAGCACCGCGTCACGATCCGCTGCAGGACCGTGGTGGTAGCCGGCGGAGCCATCTTCTCACCGGCGCTGCTGCTGCGCTCCGGGCTCGGCAACGCGATGGTGGGCCGCGGGCTGCGGCTGCATCCGGTAACCGCCTGCCTGGGCATCTATCCTCATCCGATCAGGATCTGGTCCGGAGCCGCCCAGACCGCCACCTGCACCGAGTTCACCCGGGTACGCGGGATGCACGGGTTCTGGATCGAAGCATCCCCTGGCCATCCCGGGCTGTCGGCGATGGCCCTACCCTGGGTCAGCGGGGAAGAGCACAAGCGCCAGATGGCGCGCCTGGCGTACACCGCCGCGCTGATCGTGCTCGTGCGCGACAGCGGCACCGGCAGGGTTGACCTCACCTCTGACGGACATCCCCTGGTGCGCTACGTGCTGAACGCGCAGGACCGGGCGCTGATGCTCCAGGGACTGGAAGAGATGGGCAAGATCCACCTGGCCGCCGGCGCGCAGGAGGTATCCAGCCTGCACACCCGTGGCGTGCGCGTGCGCCGGGACGAACCCGGCTCCGCGGCCCGCTTCGCGGACGGAGTTCGGCGTGAGGGAATCCGTCCCAACGCACTCGCCCTGTTCAGCGCGCACCTGATGGGCGGCCTACCGATGGGCGCGGATTCGCGCCGCGCGGCCGTGGATCCATCAGGAGGGCTCTACGGGGTGCGCAACCTGTTCGCGGCCGATGCGAGCCTCTTCCCTTCCGCGCCCGGCGTGAACCCGATGATTGCCATCATGGCGCTGGCTTACCGTGTAGCGCGGCGGATCGCATCCGCCGAATAGCGCGCCGGGTCAACCGCGGCAGTACCTGGTTATCCGTAGCCCAGCTCGGCCAGCCGCTCCTCGTCGAACCCGAAGTAGTGCGCGATTTCGTGCACGACCGTGCGCCGGATCTCCTCGCGGATTTCGTCCTCGGTATCGCACTCTTCCTCGAGCGGCCCCTGGAAGATGGTGATAACGTCGGGCAGGGTGTAGGGCAGCATGGGACTCCGATCGGGGAGCGGCGTGCCGTGGTAGAGACCGAACAGCACTTCGTCCGGGTCCATCCCGGCGTCGGCGAGATGCTCCTCGGTCGGCCAGTCGTCCACCGCGACCTCGATGTTGTCCAGGGCGCCGCGCAGATCCGGAGGGATGCTGCGCAGGGCATCGGCCACGAGTTGCTCGAATCGCTTCCGGCTGATGCGGATCATTTCGGTTCCCAGCATATCATGAGCACACGTTTGACCACCCTCCTGTGATTCGTGTACAATTGTACGGTACTGACGTACGGCGTCGCTGCGGTTGCCGTACTATCGGGGTGACTATGACAACCCGTACAGGACGTCTGGAAATCCGACTCCCTGATGCCACGCGCCGGCT
>JASEHJ010000266.1 GCA_030018905.1 bacterium
ATCGGCCCGATACCGAGCCGCGTGGAGTACTCGGCCTCGGGGCACCTGCTCTACGTGCAGGATGGCACGCTGATGGCGCGGCCGTTCGACGAAGCCAATGCCCGCTTCACCGGCGGCCCGTTCCCGGTGGCCGAGGGAGCGCTGGCGAGCGACGACGCAGCGCACGTCTCGGTTTCGAACACCGGTGCGATCGCTTACGGGGTCTCGGCCACCGCCGGCCGGAGCGTGCTGGCCTGGGTGGATCGCAGCGGGCGGACGCTGGCGCAGGTCGGAGAGCCCGACGCGTATGGAAACCCGGCGCTTTCGCCGGACGGCACCCGCGTCGCCTATGACCCAAGTTTGACAGTGCCCCGGCGGACTCGGCCTTGTACCAACGGGTTACGAGGGCAGCGTCGGTCTTTACCACCAGGATTCCGCCCTGGCCGGAGAGGCGGGAGGTGATCAGGCGGGCTGAGCCAGCGACGGGGCTTTGACGCCGACGGCGGCCAGGACCTTCCCCGCGCATCCCTGAAGCGGGCTGCGCATGAGGTAGTGCTCGCCAGCGAGCTCCACAGTGACCGCTCGCAGGGACGAGAGGTCGCGGATCACTTCGTCCCACTGGGCCTCGATGCCGGCCTCGCGCAGCTTACGCCGCAGCAGAGCGGAGAGGTAGAGGGCCAGGTAGACGGTGAAGATGTGGCCCTTGACGTGGTCGCGCTTCTGCCAGTGGTAGTTGGGACGCACCTCGAGGACGTCCTTCATCTCGCGCCACAGCCGTTCGATGGAGGTGAGCTGCTTGTAGGCCTCGGCGACCGCCGCCGCCGGCAGCTGGGTGGTGGTGCGCAACACGAACTTGCCGTCGTAGCGCGCGTCCTTGGCGACCTGCTGGCGGTCGATCGCCGCTGCCTCCTGCTGCACCTTGAGAAACCGCTTGTAGCCGCGGTTGGAGAGCAGGGCCTTCACCCCGCCCGACCGGAGCTTCTTCTCGATCTTCTCGAGGATGGCCGCGCGGTCGTGGCGGTCTTTCTCCGCTTCCTCCGGGTTGTAGCAGACCACGTAGCGGCGGTCGCCGACCCTGACCTCCTTCACCTCGAGGCGGGGCCCCACCACGTGGTAGCGTCCCGCCCGCCCGAGGACCTCGTCGCGCACCTCGACCAGCCCGCGCATCTTGACCCCGACGATGTACTGGTAGCCGGCCGCCGTCAGCGCCTGGAGGTTGGCCTTCGACACCATGCCGCGGTCGCAGACGAAGATCACCCTGCGGATCCGGAACCGCTCCTTGAGCCGGGCGAGGATCGGCAGCACCGTGGTCATGTCCGCGGTGTTCCCCGGCCACACCTCGCAGCACACCGGGAAGCCATCCCGGCGCAACACCACGCCGATCACCAGTTGGCCATGGTCGGGCCGGTGGTCCTTCGACTTGCCGAGCTTGGCCCAACCCCGCAACGTCGTCCCCTCGAAGTAGGTGCTCGTGGTGTCGAAGAAGACCAGATCCAGCTCCTGGTTGAAGAGGTCCAGCCCCCGCTGGTAGAGCGCCTCCTCGATCCTCTGCTTGCGCTCCCACAGCGGGCCCAGGCTGCGGTAGAAGTGAGAGAGCCGCAACCTCTCGAAGTCCTCGGCCTGTACCGTCCCCACCCACTTCGATCCCCGCAGGTCGCTCCCCGGCTCGAGGAAGCGCTGCAGCACCTGGGCGAAGACCACCCGCTCGAAGTCGAACCCGAACCGTCGGCGCCGAGCCGCCGCCGCCAGCAACTCCTTTAGCCCCAGCTCCTCCCACAGCCGCTCGAACACCAGCACCGGTCCCCAGAGCTTGTCGCTCACCACCTGCAATGTCCCCGCCGCCTGGGCGCGCGCCAGCTCCACGCCCGGGCAGTGCTCCACCAGCTGGCGGATCACCCGCTCCAGGTGGCCCCGGGCCTGCAGGTCCTCGAGGCGGCCGAGGCTGCCGACGATGTGCTGACGCGTCCGCCCCTGCTCCCAGCGGTTCTCGACGATATGGAGGTAGCGGTAGGTGCGGGCTCCCGAGCGGACACGCTTGATCCGGACGAACATTGCACCCGCATCCTAGAGCACAGATGCGAGAAGTCAACTGGAAAATATCATCAAGTGGCCATAGGCCTCAGCCAATATTGCACCAGGTGGCGACGGCGAAACCAAGCCGAAACCCCGAAATTGGCGTGTTTCTTCACCCTCGGCCCCCGCGAACCCCTCTCCAGCTGTCAAACTTGGGTCTAAGCAGGTCAAGAGGGTGGGAGTGATAGGGTT
>JASEHJ010000267.1 GCA_030018905.1 bacterium
TTCTGCTTCCAAGCTCAGTACTCCCTCAACTGCTACCCTGGAGTTTACTCAAACTTCGACCGTGCTACGGCATCAACCGGTATCTTGCTACGAGAGTTTCAGGAGTCTCCACGCTGATCCCCTGATACCCGATGAAGCCCTTGGAATCGTACGTACAGATGGTCCCGATGTTGTGGGTTCGCATCTGTGCCACGAGGAATGCATCGAACACCCCCTGCCCGGTGGGCCTTCGACCCTTCACGATTTCGGCGAACTCGGCAAAGATGCCGGGTTCCGGATACACCACCTGGAGTGCCCCCACCAGTACATCGAGCCCTTCCCATGCCTCAACAGGAGCCACAGGGCGTTCTACCCGTCTGTGGTCGGTGATGATCGCAAAGGCTTCGAGCAGCACCTGGGGTACAAGCACGCCCGGCACCCTTCGTGACTTTGCGCCCTCCAAGACGGCGCGACAGATCGGAAATGCCGGCGCATTGCCGTCGACCCCGGCCACGATGATGTTCGTGTCGAGAAGGATCACCTGGGAGCCTGGCGCTTCAGACGATCCTCATAGAGGTCTCCGCGCTTCCACGGTTTCACCTCGCCTAGGTGGAATGTGGGGAGTTCGCGATGGTGGGTCTTGAAATAGCGTTCCAGGGCTTCGATGACGATGTCATTCTTCTGTCGCCCGGTCTCCTGGCTCATGCGGTCCAGCTCGGCGAGAATGTTGGCCCGGGATCGCGGCACGTACACGTTCAGCTGCATCTCCATCACCAGTTCCACCTTCCCACAACCAGTAGTGATTGTCAATAGTTATTCGCTCGCGTGTGCCACGAGCTATTTCAGGGGGACGATCGGACGCGAGGCAAACGTGGACCGGGAGCCTCCGGCTGCGTCACTCCCACTCTATCGTAGCCGGAGGCTTGCTCGTTATGTCGTAGACTACCCGCGTGACGCCGGGCACCTCGCGGGTGATCCGACTGGCCACCGACTCGAGCACCTCTTCCGGCAGGCGCGCCCAGTCGGCGGTCATGCCGTCCTCGCTGGTCACCGCGCGCACGACGATCACCTGGCCGTAGGTGCGGGCATCGCCCATGACGCCCACGGTGCGCACCGGCAGCAGCACCCCGAACGCCTGCCAGATCTCCAGGGCCAGGCCGGCCTCCCGCAGCTCCTCCAGGATGATCGCGTCGGCCGCCCGCAGCGGCTCTAGCCGCTCGGCGGTAACCTCGCCCATGATCCGAATTGCCAGCCCGGGCCCGGGAAAAGGATGGCGCACGATCATGCGATCGGGCAGCCCGAGCTGCCGGGCAACCTCGCGCACCTCGTCCTTGAAGAGGTCGCGGAAGGGCTCCACCAGCCGCAGCCGCATGCGCTCGGGCAGGCCGCCGACATTATGGTGGGTCTTGATGCGGGCCGCGGTCCGGGTGCCGCTCTCGATCACATCAGGATAGAGCGTGCCCTGCACCAGGTACTCGATCGCGCCCAGGCGCTGCGCCTCCTCTTCGAAGACGCGGACGAACTCCTCACCGATCGTGCGCCGCTTCTGCTCCGGATCGGTCACCCCGGCCAGGCGGGCCAGGAATCGCGCGCGGGCGTCCACGTGGATCAGCGGCACCTGGAAAGCGTCGCGGAAAGTCTTGACCACCTGCTCCGGCTCGCCCTTCCGCAGCAGGCCGTGATCAACGAAGATGCAGGTAAGCTGGTCTCCGATGGCGCGGTGCACGAGAGCCGCCGCGGTGGCCGAATCCACCCCGCCCGAGAGCGCGCAGAGCGTCCTGCCCCCGCCCACCTGCTCCTGAATCGCGGCGACGCTGCGGTCTATGAACGACGCCATGGTCCACGACGGCTCGCAGCCGCAGACGCTGTAGAGGAAGTTGCGCAGCACCTCGATCCCCCACGGCGTGTGGGAAACCTCGGGGTGGAACTGCAGACCGTAGAGACGCCGGGAGCGGTCGGCCATCGCGGCCACAGGGCTGCTGTCGGTGTGGGCGAGCGCCGCAAACCCCGGCGGCAGCTCTGCCACCGAGTCGCCGTGGCTCATCCAGCAAATGAGGCGGGGCTCCAGTCCGGCGAAAAGGTCGGCGCCGTCGTCCACAAACAGGCGCGTACGGCCGTACTCCCGCTGCTCGGCCGCGGCGGTGCGGCCGCCCAGCAGGTGCGCCATCAGTTGCATGCCGTAGCAGATCCCCAGCACCGGCACGCCCGCATCGAACAGCGCCGGATCCACCAGGAGCGCCCCTGGCTCGCACACGCTCG
>JASEHJ010000268.1 GCA_030018905.1 bacterium
CGAGGACGCGATTGGCCCGGAATGAACCGCGGGAGGAGCAGGGGCCGGCGTGGAAACGGGTGGCGAGGGCTGCTGGGGCGAGCCCCCCGAAGGCGATAGCGTCGGTGGGAGTGACGGCTTGCTGCCGCCGACCGACCACATGAAGGCTACCGCCACCACGCCGAGCGCGACGTAGTTGACCGTTCGGCGCATGTCCAGACGGCGCAACCCTGTCCGCAGCCCGTCCGGGCGAAACAGCGGGGCGAACAGGCGCCGGCGGGCTTGCTCGCGGCTATGCGCGGCCATGGCTTCTTGCTCGACCGGCATCTGGGCGTCAGAGCCGGTCAGCGCGTCCATAATCTCCTGGAAGAAAGCCGGGTTCTGCTCCTGAATGCGCCGTAGCGCGTCGCCGAAAGCGCTTGTGCCAACGGCTTCGCGCGGGAGCAGAGGGGCGCCTACCAGCCGCTGGGCCCGCGCTGATAGGGATTGCCAGATCGCGTCCTGCTCGTTCGCATCATGCGTCTGCATAATCGCCCCCGGTCCTTGCGGATTACCAAGAACATTGTTACTGTAAAGGCACCAGGATGTCAAGTGTAATAGACGGACGGTGTCTCGATCTGGTTAGCGCCCTAGCGGTTGACGGGGTGCTTACGGTACCCCAAGCTGCCCGGCATGCTTCTCTGGAGAAGATAGCGGCCGCGGCGGCATCTGGAATCGTCCACCTCACCCCGGACGAGGTGCGCCCCACGGCATACACGCGACAGCCGCTTCGGGTGACCGTAGTCCACCTGGCCGAGGGCGGCATCGCTCTGGCAAGGGAGATGGGGTTCTTCCCCCACCCGCCGGTGAAGCGGAAGATGGCACACGCGCTCGGCCTGGCCGAACTTCGGCACGCCGTGGGGATCTCACCCCGGGAGATCCTACCCGCGCCCGACCTTGAGGCGCTGTGGTCGCGCCTCAAGGCGTCCGGTCACGGTCTTCCCGACGGCCTGGCGGCGCGCCCGGAGGGGCTGGTCGCCCTGGAGTACGACCACGGCAGCTACAAGGCCGCCCAGGTGAAGGAGAAGGTGGAACTTGCGTGCCGATTCGCCGATAAGACTATTTGGGGAGCGCCGGGTCTGGCACGAGCCAGGTGGCTCCGCAAGCAAGGCGCAGGTCATGTCATGGTGGTGAGGATACCCTTATGACGCTCGTCATCGGAGAAGCCGGCCAGACCGCGCAGGCTGTAGGCAGGGCGCCCCGAATGACCTTGCCGGAAACCGCGGCCATCGCGGGGGGTGTTGCGTGGGCGGCGGCCGCCATCCCGGGGTCAACAGATGCGCGGGTGCTGCTGGCCGCCTACGGTCTTGCGCTGTGGGGCGGAGGCTGGCTGCTGAGCCGGCCGGGCCTGTGGCGCTGGTCTCAGAGAATGCTGTCCCGCCTGCCTCTGCGGGCGAAGGCCGGCGCCGGAGGAGCTGTAGCGATTCACATCGCCGCGATAGCGGGGGTTGGACTCGCAACCGGCGCGCTGGCGGGGCTCCTGCTGCCGGAGATCCCGGGCAAGGTTCTGGCGGCGCTCGCCGTAGCCGCGATTCTTCCCCTGACGGCCCGGCGAGCGTGGACGAGGGCGCACCGTGAGCTGAGGCGCCTGGACGCAGGGATCCGCGGTGAGCACGATGTAGCCAGGGTTCTCGCAACCCTCAGCGACGGGGCGGTGATCAACAACCTGTGGATCCGTCTTCCGCGGAAGCGCGGGGTGGAGATCGACCACCTGCTCGTACACCCACGCGCGGGCTTCGTGGTCGTGGAAACAAAGCGGTGGGGCGGCAGGCTGGAAGCGCAAGGGGCCACCTGGACGCAGGTCACCCAGGGCGAACGGCGAGTCCGCAGGGGCCCCGACCTGCAGGTCCTGACGGCCGCGCAAACGCTGGAGCGGTGGCTGTGGGGGTGCGGTCTGGGAGTGCAGGGCCTAGACGAGATCATCCGCCCCGTGATCGTGCTGCCGGGACACGCCCAGATTGCCGGAGAGCCGGCGGTGCCCGTGGTGCACATCTCCACCCTGGCCCGCTGGATCGACTCTCAATCTGGGGCCTGGCCTTATCCCCACTCCCCCGAGGAGATTGCACAGCACATCGCTGACTGCGCGGAGGCGCTTCAGAAGCGCGAGAAGCGGCGGAGGCGGTAGGGCCCGAGCTGGTCGAACCGCCAGCCCGCACAGCGCGCTTCAACCTCGTCGCGCTTGCCCTCGCCGATGCGCGGGAGGATCAGGCAGCTCGTGT
>JASEHJ010000269.1 GCA_030018905.1 bacterium
CTGTCCCGGCAGGCCCACTTCCCGTTCCTCAAGGCCATCGAAGAGTTCGACTTCACCTTCCAGGCCAGCATCCGCAGGGCTCAGCTCGGTCCGTACCTGGGACCCGAGTTCGTCACCGAGGGTCGAAACCTGATCTTGTCGGGCCTGGGTTCTGGGCGCATGGGCACATTTCGGAGGGTCGACGTCGTGCTCATCGGGTTTTTCGCCGTCCGGCCGCCGGAATCCATAGACACACGACTCTGCGGACAAGTTGCTGGAGCTTGTGCGCAGTCGCTTGATCAGGAACTAGGCATGCGCTATTCTGCTAGGCATGTACCTACGCACCACCCGCCGCAAGAACCGAGATGGCTCCGAAGTCGTCTACTACCAGCTCGCCCACAACGACTGGAACGCCGAAGCTCGGCGTTCCGAGACGCAAATCGTGCACAACTTCGGCCGCGCCGACGAACTGGACCGCGATGCGCTGGTCCGCCTGTGCCGCTCGATCGGGCGGGTGTGCGGCGTGGAGGTGCGCGACCCGCTCTCGGACGAGCAGGAGGAGGGTGACGACCCGGTCCTGGCCCCTGGGGTCCGCCAGATCGTGACCCGCCCGCTGGGCGTGGTCTGGGTGGTGGAGGCCCTGTGGACGCGGCTTGGCATCGGCCGCCTCATCACCGGGTTCGCGGTCGAGGCCAACACGAAGGCGGTCTACGAGCGGGCCTTGCTGGCGATGACCGCCAACCGCCTGGGCGCCGAGCCCACCTCGAAGCTGGGCGTACAGGAGCGGTGGGCTCGGGAGGTGTACCTGCCGAGCTGCTGGTCGCTGACCTCGGACGAGATGTACGAGGCCATGGACCTGCTGCACGCCAACCAGGCCCGGTTCGAAGAGGCGGTCTTCTTCGAGACGGCCAACCTCTTCAACCTGGTGGTGGACCTGGTCTTCTACGACACCACGACCGCCTCGTTCTCCATCGACTACGCGGACGAGGACGGCGAAGACGGTCCTGGGCTGCGCAAGCTGGGCCACAGCAAGGAGGGGACGTGGACCGAGCAGGTCGTGATCGCCCTCGCGGTGACTCGTGACGGGCTGCCCGTGCGGAGCTGGGTGTTCCCCGGCAACACCTCGGACGTGACGACCATCCAGCGGGTGCGCGAGGACCTCCGTGGATGGAAGCTCGGACGCGCTCTGTTCGTCGGCGACTCCGGGTTCAACTCCGAGGACAACCGCATCGAGCTGGCCAGGGCCTGCGGCCGCTACGTCCTGGCCTGCCGCGCGGCCAGCGTCGCCGAGATCAAGCGGGAGGTGCTGGCGCGACCGGGGCGCTACAAGAAGCTCGCCGACAACCTCCACGTCAAGGAGGTCGTCGTCGGCGAGGGGGAGAAGCGCCGCCGGTACGTCATCTGCTACAACCCCAGCCAGGCCGAGCGGCAGTCGGCCCATCGAGACCAGGTCGTGGCCGAGCTGGAAGCCGAGCTGGCCAGCCACCCCGACCCCGACGCGCAGGCGAAGTGGGCGGTGGAGCTGCGCGCCTCGGGCCGCTACGGTCGCTACCTCGTCACCGACAAGGCCGGTCGCCTCGCCATCGGCCGCAGCGCCATCCGCGAGGCGAGCCGCTACGACGGCAAGTGGGTGCTCATCACGAACGACGACACCCTGCTGCCCGGCGACGCCGCCGATGCCTACAAGAGCCTGCTGGTCATCGAGCGGTGCTTCCGGTCGCTGAAGCGGGCGCAGATCCAGATGGCGCCCATGTACCACTGGCTGCGTCGGCGCATCGAGACGCACGTGAAGATCTGCGTCCTCGCCCTGCTCATCGAGCGCATCGTCGAGCGCGAGACCGGCATGCCCTGGGCGCGGGTTCGCCACGCCCTGGAGCGCTTGCAGGCCACCGAGTACGAGAAGCCTGCTGCTGGGCGTTTCTTCGTGGCAAACGAGCTGCCCCGAGAGGTCGCCACCATCCTCGCGGCGCTGAAAATCAAGCCGCCAAAGCGGCTCCTCGCGGCCGAGCCGCTACCCGCACCCACCCCCGGCGCATAGATACACGCCCCCGCGAGGGCGGTCGGCGATACCTCGCCGGAAAAGGCGTTTGTGCTCGGGTCGTGTTCCCAGCCGCCCGGAACCCAGGTTGGGCAGGCTCGCGCTTTCGGCGGGTCGGTGATACCGTTCGCCTTGTGATCCGATGCCAGGAACCATCGCAATGACCGACGACCCCGACCATCGCCTGCGCCGGCTTGCCT
>JASEHJ010000026.1 GCA_030018905.1 bacterium
GCACTGCAAAGCCTCTACCGCCGTCGGCCTCGGTGATGGAATACGCCCCAACTGGCGCCAACTGGCGACTGAAACCGTCAGCTGCGCGCGTCACGGGCTGTTGCCCTCACGTATCACTGAGTGGTACGCTTGACGTACGTTATGGTACGGTCTGGTGCGCGCGAGCGCGCGGTCAGTTCGTTGCCGCCCTCCATCTTGGGCGAGCTGTTCACCTCTGTGACACGGGCGAGGTTGCTGACTTTGTTCCTCACGCATCCGACAGAGGAGTACTACCTCCGCGAACTCGCCCGTCGAACCGGGCAGTCGCTGCGGGCTGTCCAGCACGAGCTGCCCAGGTTGGAGCGGCTTGAACTGGTTCTTGTGCGCCGGCGGGGCCGCCAGAAGTTCTATCGCGCCAACGAGCAGCATCCACTTTTCCCTGAACTGAAGCGCATCGTGTACAAGACGGCGGGCCTCGGGGACGTCCTTAGGGATGCGCTCGCGGGCATAGAGGGCATCGACACGGCGTTCATCTACGGATCGGTCGCCAAGGGTGGCGAGCGCAGCGGGTCCGACATCGACCTGATGGTTGTCGGCAATATGGATTCCGACGTGCTGTACCGGGCAATCCGGGACGTGGAGAAGATGCTGGGCCGTGAGGTGAGTCTGGCCACCATGGACCCAGATGAGTGGCGAGACCGGCTCGCCTCGCGAGATGCCTTCGTGGTAGACCTGCTCAAGACCGACAAGATCTTCCTGGCAGGCGATGAGCACGCCCTACGAACTCGGAAGTCCTTGACGATCTGAGGCTTCAGAGTAGAATTCTGAGTAGATGGACCTTATTTCTCTGCTCAGGCAGCCCGAGGGCAAGACGCTGGAGTACAAGCGCGACCTCTCCTCTCCGGAGGGCGTCCTCCGTTCCATCGCGGCCTTTGCGAATACCGCTGGGGGCGTTGTGCTGGTGGGAGTGGAGAGCCGGAGCCGCCGGGTACTCGGAATTGCCGATCCTCTGGAGACGGAAGAACGCCTCGCGAATCTCATCTCGGATAGCATCATCCCTGTCCTTGTTCCCGACCTCGAGGTGTTCCCCTGGCGGAGGACCCACCTCCTAGCGGTCAGGGTGTATCCGAGTAGCAGCCGCCCGCACCACCTGAAGAGGATGGGACCCGAGGCCGGGGTCTTCGTTCGCGTCGGGTCCACCAATCGGCGGGCCGACAGTGCCCTGATCGAGGAACTTCGGCGCTTGGTTCGGAACGAGAGCTTCGACGAGCAGCCCATGCCCGACCTGAACTCGGAAGCGATTGACTTCCGAGCGACTTCCGAGTCGTTTGCCCACGCCCGTACGCTGAAGCGGGCGGATCTCGTCACGCTGCGCCTCACCGCACAGTACCAGGGACGTGAGGTGCCCACCGTTGGAGGCATGCTACTCTTCGGCAGGGACAAGGAGCGCTACTTCCCCGACGCCTGGATTCAGGCGGGCCGGTTTCATGGTAACGATAGGCGGCGCATCCTTGACACCAAGGAAATTCACGCGCACCTCGTGCCGGTCGTTGAGCAGGCCGTGCAGTTCATTCAGCGGCACACCTCGCGTGAGGCGATCATCGAGGGGGTACGTCGCACGGATCGGTGGATCTTCCCCCTGACGGCGGTCCGTGAAGCAGTTGTCAACGCCGTTGTGCATGCCGACTACTCCCAGCGTGGTGCTCCCATTCGCATCTCGGTGTTCGATGACCGCCTGGAAGTCGAGAGCCCCGGTCTGCTGCCGTTCGGGCTGACGGTGGAAGACATCCGGAAGGGAGTATCCAAGCTTCGCAACCGGGTCATCGGGAGGGTGTTTCGAGAACTCGGCCTCATCGAGCAGTGGGGGAGCGGTATTCAACGAATGATCGGGGCCTGTGAGGAGGCAGGGCTCGAACCTCCGCACCTGGAGGAAGTGGGAACTCATTTCCGGGTGATCCTGTTCGCGGTACGGCGGAGAGCGCCCGTACTGGGCGAACTCGAACGGCGAATCATCGAGGCACTCCAGAAGGAGAGTGGACTCCGGACCCGTGAGCTCGCGCTGGCCATCAGGCGTACTGAGCGGGCAACACGATCACGGCTGATTGCCTTGGTTGAGCGAGGGCTCGTCGTCGAGATCGGCACGGGGCCCACGGATCCCCAGAGACGGTATTTCCTGGCAGTGCAGGAGGGTTCTTAGTGTCCCATTCCGCGATCATCGCCAGCCCGCACACGCTCCACTAGGGAGGCCCGAATGAACCCCCTGGCCGTCGCCGGCGCGCTGCGCGAGGACTACCTCAAGCTCCTGCGGACGACCTTCGCCCCCCGGCAGGCCGCCCTCCGCGAGGCCTTCAACCGGGAACTCGAACGCGAAGGCTTCCTCACCCGCGAGCCGTTCGTGTCGCTGGCCCAGCCATACCGTTACGGGTCGCCGATCACAGAGGCTATGGACGAGACGCGTCGGCTGTTCGGCGCGATCGCGGAGCGCCCCTTCGCGCATCAGCACGAGGCCTGCCTGCGCATCCTCCAGGGGCTGCCGGTGGTCATAGCGACCGGGACGGGATCGGGCAAGACCGAGGCGTTCCTATTGCCGATCGTGGACCACTGCCTGCGCCACAGGGGCGAGCCGGGGCCGAAGGCCGTGCTGGTCTATCCGATGAACGCGCTGGTCAACGACCAGCGGCTGCGCATCAGGTCGCTGCTGGCCGGAACCGGGGTGTCCTACGGCGCCTACACCGGGGAGACGCAGCTCACGGGCGAGCGTCCGGCCGAGGCGCCCCTTGAGGAGCGGGTAACGCGGATGGAGTTCAGGGCTTCGCCGCCGGACCTGCTGCTCACGAACTACCTGATGCTTGAGTACCTACTCATCCGCGGCGACGGGCGCGAGATACTCAAGAACCACCGGGTGCGCTTCGTTGTGCTGGACGAGGTGCACACCTACCACGGCGCGCTGGGCACCGACGTGGCGTATCTCATGCGTCGGCTGCGGGCGGCGCTGCATCAGGGACGCCCGGACGACCCCGAGCCCCTGTTCGTGGGCACGTCGGCAACGCTGCACGCTGGCGACGGCGATGATCCGCGCGCCGAGGTCGCGGCGTTCTTCGAGGCCCTGACCAGCCAGCCAACCCACCCCGAGGCCGTGGTGACCGAGCAGGCGGACCTCCCCGAGCTTCCCGGGGGCCTGAGCCTGGGTCCGCCGCCGGACATCTCCGACGATGCCATTGCGCGCTTCGATCCTGAGCGAGACGATACCGCCCTGGCGCTCACCAGGGCCCTGGCGGGGAGGGACGGAGGGTCACTGGCGGAGTGCTGGGAGGCCACGCTGCTTCCCTACCTGTTGATGCGCTGGTTCCATCGGCCGGCTCCCATCTCATCGGCGGTGGCACTCCTGGCCGAGCGGCCGGAGCGCCGGGGCGTGTCGGCAGAGGCGCTGCACCGCGAGATCGAGGCAGCCTTGCTGGTCGGCCCCTGCCTACCCGACGATCACCCGCTGCGCCCGCGGCCGCGTATCCACCAGTTCATGCGCGGCCTGGCGCGCTTCTGGCGCTGTACGAATCCCGAGTGCGGCCGCCTGGTGGGCGAAGGCGAGCAGGAGTGCCCGCGCTGCGGTGCGAGGACCCTGCCGCTGGCGCTGTGCCGGACGTGTGGCTGGGACTTCTTCACCGCGGCCG
Organism: bacterium; assembly: GCA_030018905.1. Taxonomy (GTDB): domain Bacteria; phylum Sysuimicrobiota; class Sysuimicrobiia; order Sysuimicrobiales; family Humicultoraceae; genus VGFA01. The sequence goes on from JASEHJ010000026.1 coordinate 3,648, forward strand.
GACCTGCCAATTCGGAGGATCTTGTGACGCTCCTGGCGCCGTGGATGGCACGCGGCTCGACCGCCCGGACCGTTTTCGTCTACGACCCGCCGCCGACTGCCGTCAACGTGGACCCCGAAGAGATCCCGTCGGAAGGTGAAGACGTTGAAGAGGCCGCGGACGGAGACGAGGCCGAGCCGGCCGTGGAAGAGCAGGACGAGGCCCAGGGCTTTCTCTGCCCACGCTGCCTGGCCGTTAGCGAAGATCCAGGTGCGCGGGTGTGCACCTGCCCGGACGCTATTCCGCTCCGCCCGGTGCGCTTTCACCGGGGCCGGGGGACCCGTTGTCCTGTCTGCCGGAGTCGCTACGGCCGATACGACGTGCTCACGCCGGTGAGCCTGGGGAACTCCTCGGCCCTCACGTACATCGGCCGCACCGTGATGCGCGAACTGCCCGAGCCGCAGCGGCGCCTACTGATCTTCACCGACAGCCGCCAGGACGCCGCGCACCAGGCACGGTTCATCGAGGGCGTGGAGGGCCATCTGCGGCTCCGCCGGAGCGTCTACCGGCTGCTGCGTGAAGACCCAGCACCTCACGATCTCACGTGGCTGGTGGAGCACGTCTACCACGACCACGTTGAGCAGGGATTCCTCGCGCGCACCCGGCAGGCCGACCAGCGCCGTCGCGACATGGACCTGCTGACCGGCAGGGTCCTCCACGAGTTCGTCATAGGCGCGCGCGCGCGCCCCAGCCTGGAGCGCCTCGGTCTGGTCGCCGTCGGCTACGCGGGACTGGCCGAAGAATTGGAACAGGAGGGGTTTCAGAGGCTGTGCCGCGCGCACGGCCTGGATCCCGAATGGGCAGGCCGCGCGGTCCGGCTGCTGCTGGATTACATGCGCTGGAACCGCGCCGTGGCGCACGACGTGTTCCGAACGCGCCTCGGCCGCGACGACAGGCTGGCGCGGCAGTACGGCATCGCCCCGGGACGGCAGGTAGGATTCCCGCTGGCCTTCGTCGCTCCCGAGACGCGGACGAAGCGCACGCGCACGTACGAACTGCGGGCGACCTGGAGCCGCGGGGGCGGGCACGCCGGCGCCCAGAGCCTCTGGCAGCAGGTTCTGGGGGCACGGGCGAGTCGCGAATCGTTCACAGACATCTTCGAGTGGATGCGAGATCGCGGGTTGATCCGTGCTGTTGCCATCGGGCGCAACGCCAACGAGGCTACGGGATTCCAGATTCCCGTGGAGATCTTGCAGGCCGAGATCGGTCGCACGTTCGCGCGGTGCGCTGTCTGCGGGCACGTCGAGCCCAATACCCGACCAGGCGGTGCGTGCCCCCGGCGCGGCTGCGGGGGGCGCGTGGAGACCTGGGTGGGTTCGCTGGCCGAGGAGAACCTCAACGCGCTGCTGGTGCAGGTCGAGACCTCGCCGGCCCTCATCGCCGAGGAGCACTCGGCGGCCGTCCCCGACGAGCACCGCCAGGAGATCGAGCGGCGGTTCAAGGCCACGCCGCCCGGGGTCAACGTCCTGGCCTGTACGCCCACCCTCGAACTGGGCATCAACATCGGCGACCTGGAAGCGGTGGCCATGCGGAACGTCCCGCCGCGCCCCGCCAACTACGCGCAGCGCACCGGGCGCACCGGACGGCGCTCGCGCATGGGCATCGCCGTAGGCTTCAGCCGCAACACGCCCCACGACGGTTACTTCTTCGATCATCCCGACGAGATGATCACCGGCGCAATCGGCGCGCCGCGCTTCAACGCCGCCAATCTGGGGGCCCTCGCCCGACACCTGCGCAGCCTGGTGCTAGAGGAAGCCCGGGTGGAATTCCACGCCAACCTGGCGCCCTATCTTACCGACGAGGGGGCAGTGAACGAGGCGAACGTCGAGGCGCTGATACGCCAGGTCGAGGGCGCGCAGGCGAGGGCCGCGGAACGAGCACTGCAAGTGTTTGCGGGAGTGGAAGGGGCCACTCGACCCTGGGTAGAGCAGGTCACGGGCGCAGTGGCGCACGACCTGCGTGCGGCGCTGGAGCGGCGTGGCCGTTTGATTGCTGAGACGGTGCGCCGGATGCGCGACCTGGGGCAGAAGGTCACCCAGACGCCACGCGACCAGGATGCGGAGCGGGGCTTCCGGCAGATGGCGAACCGCCTGCGCCTGGACTTCCGCTACGCCTACCTGCCGCGCGTCCTGGCCGAGGAGGGATTGCTGCCGGGGTACGCCTTCCCGGGCGACCCCGGTTCTCTGGCCCTGGGATACGACGCCGAGCCTGTCTTTGCCAACCGCGTCCAGGCGCAGCGGGAGTACTGCCCAGGGCAGATCGTCTACGCGCGAGGCAGACGGTGGGCCGTGTGGGGCGTGGCCCTGCACCGCCCCGGATCGCTGGGCCGTGCCCGCGGCGCCGAACGGTTCTCCTTCACGCTCTGCCCCAACTGCTCGCTCGCCAACCCGCACGGCGCGGCCAACAACTGCCTTCGGTGCAACACGCTGCTTGACGAAGGCACGCAAGTCGCCCTGGACGCAGGCGCGTTTCAGGCGTGGCCTAACGAGGTGGAACCCGAGACCGAGGAGGAGCGCGCGCTGGTCTTCTTCGACGTGCGCGCGCACCCGCAGCGTGACGTGCCCGGCGCGGCGTTCGCCCTTGGTCCCTGGCACCTGGAACTCCGCCGTCAGGAGAGCATCTGGTGGATCAACCACGGTCCTCAGGAGCGGTCCCTCGATCCGGGGCCGGGCGTACGGGCCGCCGGGTTCCGCCTCTGCCTAACTTGCGGCGAGCGTCTTCCGCCACCCCCGGCGCCGGAGCCTGCGCAGTCGAGGCGCCGGCGCAAGGTGCCGGTCGCGCCGCAGGCCACCCGCGACCCGCATGCCGATCGGTGTAGCGGGGAGCCCGAGCAGGTGGCCCTCGGGCATCAGGCCCGTGCCGACACGCTGCGCCTGTTCGTGCCGGGGCTCGAACGCATGGAAGACGAGGGCGTAGCCTGGGCCTGGAGCTTCGCGTACGCCATCGTAGAGGGCGCATCGCGGCTGTTTGAGATCGACGACGAAGATCTGGAACCGCTGGTCCTGACCCGGCGCGTCCTGAGCGACGGCGCGGCCCGCGAGTCCGTGATGGAGATCGTCTGGATCGACCGCACGATGGGTGGGTCCGGCATACTCGAGAACGTCGCGGCGCGGTTTCCCCAGGTCGCCGCTGCTGCGGTACGCCATCTAGAGGGCCACGACTGTGCGAAGGCCTGCTATAGATGCCTGATGACATACCGAAACCAGCGCATCCACCGGTTGCTCGACTGGCGACTGGCGTGGCACCATCTCGAGGCCGCCGCGCAGGAAAGGGTTGAGCCGCGCGGCGAGGCGCGGGTATCGCCGCACGTCACCGAGGGGCCAGAGTGGGATGAAGCCAGGAGCGAAGGCTGCGACTCCCCGCCGGAACTGCAGTTGCTCCGAGCAATGCGCGCTGCGGGGCTGCCGGAGCCTGAGAAACAGTACTGGGTCCAGGACGGCCGCGGAGTCCCGTTTACGAGGGCAGATTTCGCGTACCCGGGGCGGGGGACCGGACGCGGAGTGCTCATCTATGTTGACGGCCTGAAGTTCCATGCGGCGATGGCACGCCGGCTGCACGACGCACGGCAGACGCAGCGCCTGCAGGCAGAGGGGTTCACGGTGCTGAGATTCTGGGGGACGCAGGTGGTTCGTACTCCTCAGGAGTGCGTGGAGGTCGTCGCAGCGGCGATCAGCGGTCAGAAGAGCCAGGAGTGGCGAAGGTCCTGATCGCCGGATGTTCGCTGAAAAGGAGTGAATATGCCGACTTGGAATGAATTTGCTTGGGCGGGCTTCCTGTATGGATCGCTCGGTGGAGATCGCCAGTACCAAGCATTGATGCGGAATGCCATATTCGTGGGTGCGTTGCGCACTACCCCCAATGGCGTAATAGACGCAGATGTCCAACGGTATCTACTCAAAGGCTATCTCAACGCGTGGAAAACCCGAGTCAAGAATTCGCAGCAGTCTGCATCCGCGATCAAAGGAAGCATAAACAACATGCTCCCCTGGCTGTCCGCTCTGGCGCGCCTTTCCATCAAAACCGTGCTTTTGCAAAATACTCTGGTGGTCAACGGCCAACAGTGCACAGTCGCCGACGCAGTCGAATCCTGCTACCGGATGCTTCGTACGACCGGCCACAGAATCGGTGCCACTGCAACCGGGAAGATATTGCACATTCTGAACCCCGAACTGTTTGTCATGTGGGACAAACCTATTCTCGCCCACTTCACTAGCACTAATGGAATCGGAGACAGTCCTCAAGGTTATCGGGCTTTTCTGCAACAGATGAATCAGGACGCTGCTGCAGTTCAACAATCATTTTCAACTGCGACACTGACACCACCCGCGCAGGCAGGCTGCACACCAGAAGCATATTTGTCACAACACATGAATTACAATCCCGCGAAGACGATGGCCAAGTTTCTGGACGAGTTCTATTGGGTCACTGTAACAAATGGCGTAACAGTCCTCCCAGGATGGCATCCATGAAGACGGATCAGCGAACCATCGGCTGCACTGCACGTTTTGCCCGCTGCGGGCAAAACGAAAGTGAGCCGTAACGTTCGCAGGACCCATCAGTCATGCTACTATTCTTACGATACTAAGTCGCCCTCAGTCCCGGGAGCGCCCCATGAAACTCCACGAGTATCAGGCCAAGGAGATCTTCGCCTCCTACGGCATCCCCATCCGGAAAGGCGCCGTCATCGAGCGGCCCGAGCAACTCGACGGCCTCGAGATCCCCTACCCGCTGGTCTTGAAAGCGCAGGTTCTGGTCGGCGGGCGGGGAAAGGCGGGCGGGATCAAGATGGCCCGGACGCCGGATGAAGCGCAGGAGAGCGCCGCCCAGATCCTGGGGATGACCATCAAGGGCGAGGCGGTCCGCCGCCTGCTCGTCGTCGAGGCCGCCGAGATCGGCGCCGAGTACTACCTGGCGTTTACCGTGGACCGCGCGGCGCGGCGGCTGGTGGCGATTGCCTCGGCCGCGGGCGGCATTGATATTGAGGACGTGGCCCGCACCACGCCGGAGAAGATCGTCAAGCATCACGTTGACCCAACTGCCGGGTTTCACCCCTACAATGCGCGCGAGATGGGCCGGGCGGTGGGCTTCGGCGGCAAGCACCTGCTGCAGTTCGCCGCGATCGCGCACGGTCTGTGGCGGATCTGCGCCGAGATGGACGCCGAACTGGCCGAGATCAACCCGCTGGCCATGGCGGGCGACTCGCTGCTGGCCATTGACGCCAAGCTCATCATTGACGACAACGCGACGTTCCGGCACGTGGGGCTGCCGCGCAACGAAGAGCTCACCGAACTGGAGGCCGCGGCGAAGAGCCAGGACCTCTCGTACGTCGAGCTGGACGGCGACGTGGCAATCATCGGCAACGGCGCCGGATTGGTGATGTCTACGCTCGACATGATCGCGCACTTTGGCGGCCGTCCGGCCAACTTCCTGGACGTGGGCGGTGGGGCTACCACCGAGAACATGGCGCAGGCTATGAGCATTGTGCTGCGCAAGAGCGGCGTGCGGGCGCTGTTCGTCAACATCTTCGGTGGAATCACCCGCTGCGACGACATCGCCCGCGCGATCGCCGCGCAGCCGCCGGCGGTGCCGATGGTGGTGCGCCTGACCGGGACCAACGAGGAGGAAGGTAGGGCGATCCTGGAAGATGCGGGGATCCACGCGCTCACCGACCCGGAGTCCGCCGCGCAAGAGGCCGTGCAGCTCGCGGCCGGGGCGCAGTAGGTAGTGAGACCCGGCATGCGCGGTTCCGTAGATCCGGCGCGTTTGATCCGTCGGCTGATGGCGCAGGCGCTTGTCTGCGCGGCACTGCTGGTTGGGCTTGCCGGGATAGTCCCGGCCTCCCAGCCTACTCCAGCGGCGCCACCCGCGCGGCACGTGATCGTACTCAGTCTTGACGGCGCACGCGCCGATGCGGTGGCGGCGGCGATGCCACAGTCCCTGGCCGCCCGGGGGACCGTGTCGTGGACGGCGCAGACGACCGTTCCGAGCTCGACCCTCCCCGCCCACGCCTCGATGCTCTCGGGCGTGGGTCCGGCCGTACACAGGGTTACCTTTAACGACTGGACCATCGGTGAGCCGTACTTCGCGCGGACCACCATCTTCACCGAGGTCACGCGCGCGGGTGGCCGGGGCGCAGCGCTCGTCGCCAAGCCCAAGATGATGATCTTCATGCCGCCGGGATCGGTCGCGAGCGCCCAGCACCTGCTCTATCCGCGATTCCGCCAGGCCGACGTGGTGGAGACCGCCGCCCGGTTCTTCGGCGAGCAGCGTCCAGCCGTGTTGTTCGTGCACGTGGCCGATCCCGATGACACAGGCCACCGGCGTGGCTGGATGAGCGAGGAGTATCTGCGGGTGATCGCCGCCGCCCCTGCTCTGATCGAGCGCCTTCTGCGTGCTTTTGAGGATGCCGGGATGGCCGCCCAGGCGATGCTGATCGTTACCTCGGACCACGGCGGGCACGGCATCACCCACGGGACAAGCCGGCCCGAGGACATGACAATCCCGTGGATGGCGTTCGGCGGCGCGGTCCGGCGCGGGGTGGTCGTGGACCGGCGCATCGTCGTGTTCGATACCGCCGCGACCGCTCTGGCGGCGCTCGGCGTTCCGATTCCGGGCGACTGGCAGGGCCGGCCGGTGCTGGAGGCGCTGCAGAGTCCGTAGCCCCGGTAGAACACGGAGGGGACGATGGCCATTCTTGTGAACGAGCACACCCGGGTTCTGATCCAGGGCATCACCGGCTATCAGGGCGAGTTCCACACGCGCCGGATGCTGGAGTTCGGCACCAGGGTTGTCGCCGGCATGACGCCGGGGAAGGGCGGGCAGACCGCTGCGGGTGTGCCGGTGTTCGATACGGTCGCCGAGGCCGTGGCCCAGACGGGCGCCTCCGCCTCGTGCATCTTCGTGCCGGCGCGGCTGGCCAAGGATGCGGCGCTGGAGGCGATTGCCTCCCGGCTGGACCCGATCGTGATCATCACGGAGCACATCCCGGTGCACGACTCGATCGAGATGGTGGCCGCGGCGCGCGCAGCCGGCGTGCGCATCGTGGGGCCGAACGGGCCCGGTGTGGCCTCGCCCGAGAGGTGCAAGATCGGCATCATGCCGAACCTCCTGTTCTCGCCCGGGGGCGTGGGGCTGGTATCGCGCAGCGGTACGCTAACCTACGAGATCGTAGCCGGGCTGACGCGGGCCGGCCTCGGCCAGAGCACCGCCGTGGGCCTGGGTGGCGATCCGGTCGTGGGCCTGACGTTCCAGGAGGCGGTCGCGCTCTTCGCGGACGACCCCGAAACCCAGGCGATCGTGCTGGTGGGCGAGATCGGCGGCAGCGCCGAGGAGGAGGCGGCCCGCTTCATCAAGGCCTCGGTCCGCAAGCCGGTGGTAGGGTACATTGCCGGCCGGACCGCGCCGCCGGGCAAGCGCATGGGCCACGCGGGCGCGGTCATCTCCGGGAGCGAGGGAACGGCGCAGGCCAAGATCGAGGCGCTGGAAGCCGCGGGCGTCTCAGTGGTTTCGCTACCGGGGCGCGTGCCGGAGGTCCTGCGAGGGCTGCTGTAGTAGTAGACCAGGGAATCTCGCCCGCGGGAAGCCACAGGCGGGCCGAGGAGGGTGCGATGATGCTCGGCGGGTTCCTTCTGCGCTGGATCTTCAACGCCATCGCCATCTACGTCACGACCAGGATCGTTACGGGCATACGCTTGCCCGACATCGAGAGCGTCCTCATCGCGGCCCTGGTGTTGGGCTTGGTGAACGCCTCGATCCGCTGGTTCTTCTTAGTCCTTACGCTGCCGCTGAACATTCTTACCCTGGGGTTGTTCACGCTGGTGGTAAACGCGCTTATGCTGTACGTGGTCGCCGCGGTCACACCGATGCAGATTGACTCGTTCGGGGCGGCGTTTCTGGGGGCACTGCTAATTGCGATCATCAGCACCTTCCTCAGCCACCTCTCCGGCCGCTAGTCAGGTGGAACGGCGCCCCAGCCCCCCCCGCGCCGCGCCCCCCCGAGTAGCCTCCCGCCGGCGCGGCGGCGTGCAGTTTGTGATCATCACCGGCCTCTCGGGCGCCGGGAAGTCCACCGTCATGAAGGTCTTCGAAGACCTCGGGTTCTTCTGCGTGGACAACCTCCCGCCCGCGCTCCTCCCGAAGTTCGCCGATCTTTGCCTGCACTCCGAGGACAAGGTCCGGCGGGTGGCGATAGTCATTGACATACGGGGCGGGGAGTTCTTCGACGACCTTTTTTCGGCCCTCCATCAGGTGGCCCGTCTGGGCCTGAGGGCCGACATCCTCTTCCTGGACGCGGCCGACGACGTGCTGGTGCGCCGGTTCAAGGAGACCCGCCGCAAGCATCCCCTCGCCCAGACCGGGCGCGTGCTCACCGGCATCCGCGCAGAGCGCCGCAGGCTGGAAGCGGTGAAGGGGCGCGCCCACCGGGTCGTTGACACGTCCACCCTGACTGTCAGGGAGCTGCGCGACGAGATCGCCTCTGCCTACCGGCGCGCCCGTGCTCCCCGCCGCCAGCTCGAGGTCAGCATCGTAACCTTTGGTTACAAGTACGGCATTCCCATTGACGCCGATCTCATCCTGGACGTGCGGTTCCTGCCCAACCCCCACTACCAGCCGGCACTCCGTCCCCTGCCGGGCACCCACGCCCGCGTCCGGAAGTTCGTGATGGGCCAGAGTCAGACACGCGAGTTCATTGCGCGGTTGAACGAATTCGGCGACTACCTGCTGCCGCAGTTCGTTGCCGAGGGCAAGAACCACCTGACCATCGGCCTGGGATGCACGGGCGGGCGTCATCGCTCCGTGGTTCTGGGAGAGGAGCTGGCGCGACACCTGCGGCGCAGAGGCTACCGGGTCCGCGTCAGGCACCGCGATCTCCGCAAGGACGACCGGGACGCCGGGGAGTCGCAATGAGCGTGCCGCCGCGCAGCCAGTGGCAGCGCTGGCGGCGCTGGCTGGCGCCCGGACTGGGCATCAAGCGGTGGGGACTGGTCATCGGCGCCGGGGTCGTGATCTTCAGCGCCGGCGTCTCGTTGATCGTCAACATCAAGTTCCTGGCGGAGTTCGACTTCGCGGTCTTCTCGCTCGCCGGCCTGCTCGATCGGATCAGCCGCGGGAGTGTATCACCGATGTCGTTGGGAACGATCGGGGTGCTGCTGGGCGTCCTGATCGCCCTGTTCGGCCTGCGGGGCATGCTGCGCTCGATTGACCGGGTGCTCTTCCCCACAGGGAGCCCCACGCTGGTCGAGGCCCTGCGCGAACACCGCCGGAAGAGGCGGGGATTGAACGTTGTGGCGCTCGGCGGCGGCACCGGGCTTGCCACGCTTCTGCGCGGCATCAAGCACTATACCTCCAACATCTCCGCGGTGGTAACGGTGTTCGACGACGGCGGATCGTCGGGCCGGCTGCGCCGGGAGCTAGGCATCCTGCCGCCCGGCGACATCCGCCACTGCCTGGTGGCGCTGGCCGAGGTCGAGCCGCTGATGACCCGGCTGTTTGAGTATCGGTTTCGCGGCGGAGGGCTCGACGGCCACGCCTTCGGCAACCTGTTCATCGCCAGTCTCGCCGGCGTAACCGGTGACTTGGAGCTGGCCGTAAAGGAGACCAGCAAGGTTCTCAAGATCCGGGGGCGCGTGCTGCCTGCCACCGGTCACAATGTGGTGCTGGTCGCCGAGCTCGCCGACGGCCGCATGGTCGAGGGCGAGTCCGTCATCACGGCCGCGCGCGGCCGGATCCGCCGCGTCTCCCTGAGGCCTCTCGACGTCTTTCCCCTCCCTGAGGTTCTGGAGGCGATCGCCGAGGCCGACCTGATCCTGCTCGGGCCCGGCAGTCTATATACCAGCGTTATTCCCAATCTATTGGTCCGTGGCGTGGTCGAGGCGCTGCTGGAGTCCCAGGCGCCCCGGGTCTACATATGCAACGTGATGACGCAGCCGGGAGAGACCGACGGGTACTCCGCGGCCGATCACGTGCGCGCGATCCTTGCCCACACGGTCCCGGAGTTGTTTTCGCACGTGATCGTCAACACCCAGTCCCCGCAGAACCAGGCTCTGCTCGACCGCTACGCCGCCCAGGGCAGCGTGCCCGTGGCTCCGACCCTATCCGAACTGGAGGCGATGGGTTTGATTCCCGTTGGATTCTCCCTGATGAGTGAAGAGGAGCTGCTGCGCCACGACCCGCTTCGCCTGGCGACCGCCGTCCTGCGGGTGATGGAGATGGCCGGCGATCTGCCGGGGAGGTTCGCTCGCCGCCATGGATGACGCGCTCCCGCCTGCCGAGCCATACCGGATCAAGGCCGTGGAGAAGATCCGCCGGTTGACCCGTGACCAGCGCCTGCGCGCGCTTGAGGCCGCTCACCACAACCTGTTCCTGCTCAAGTCCGAGGACGTCTACGTAGACCTGCTGACCGACAGCGGGACCGGAGCGATGAGCGACCGGCAGTGGGCGGCGATGATGGCCGGCGACGAGGCCTACGCGGGAAGCCGGAGCTTCGATCGGTTGGCGGAGTCCGTGGACGAGGTGATGGGATTCCCCTACCTGATACCCGCGCATCAGGGCAGGGGGGCAGAGCACGTTCTCTTCTCCGCGCTCGTGGCTCCGGGCCAGCAGGTGATCGGCAACGTCCACTTCGATACGACGCGCGCCCACATCGAGCACCGGCAGGCGGTGGCGCTCGACATGGCAGTGGAGGAGATCTACGACGCGCAGGATCAATCGCCGTTCAAGGGCAACCTGGATGTCGAGCGTGCCGACGAGCACATCCGCAGGGTCGGCCGGGACGCGGTGCCGCTCATCCTGGTGACGGTGACCTGCAACTCCGGCGGCGGGCAGCCCGTTTCCATGGCGAACCTGACCGCGGTGCGGGCGCTGGCGGATCGCTGGGGAATACCGTTCTTCCTGGATGCATGCAGGTTCGCCGAGAACGCCTACTTCATCCAGCAGCGGGAGAAGGGGTACGCGGGGAGGACGGCGGCCTCGATAGCGCGTGAGATGTGCGACCTGGCTGATGGCTGCACGTTCAGCGCCAAGAAGGACGGGCTCGCCAACATCGGCGGTTTCGTGACGTTCCGAGATGCCGCGCTCTACCAGAAGGCGGTCCCGTGGGCGATCCTCTTTGAAGGGTTCACAACCTACGGCGGAATGGCAGGCCGCGACCTGGAGGCCATCGCGGTGGGCCTGCGGGAGGTGGTGGAGCAGCCTTACCTGGAGTGGCGCATAGGCCAGGTAGCGAGGCTGGCCGAGGGCTTGCGCGCGGCGGGTGTTCCACTGGTTGAGCCCACGGGTGGACACGCGGTGTTCCTGGACGCGCGGAGGTTCTTGCCGCACGTTCCGCAGACGGTCTACCCCGCACAGTCACTGGCCTGCGAGCTCTACGCCGACGGCGGTGTCCGCGGGGTGGAGGTGGGAGGCGTCATGGCCGGGCGCGATCCGAAGACCGGAGTGGAGCGCTTTTCCCGCCTGGAGATGGTCCGGCTGGCGGTGCCGCGCCGGGCCTACACCGACGCCCACATGGCGGTTGTCGTTCAGGCCGCCCGCCTCACGCTGGCCCGCAGCGTAGAGATTGGCGGCCTGCGGATCGTGCATGAGCCTCCGGTGCTCCGCCACTTCTCCGCGCACTTCGCTCAGGTGCCGCTCTCGGATCTGCCCCGGGGCCTAGAAGCGCGCGCGGCGTTGGGTTCTTGACACCCCGTGCCCGAGCGGATACGCTGGCGTAGGTTTGAAGGCTCGATGCTGAACTGCTCCTGTCTGCACGCCCGTCCCGTTTGTGTTGGGTTCACGCAGCGGCCGCCCGCGTACAGGAGAGGGGTATGCTGCTTCTAGACTGGCTGTACGTCGCGGCGTTCGCCGTCATAGGCCTACTGCTGGCCGCCCTGTCGCTGGCCATTGTTTGGGTGCTGTCCCCCCGGTCGGCGTACCCCCAGAAGCGCATGACCTACGAATCAGGCGTGGTGCCTATCGGCCAGGCCTGGGCGCAGTTCAACATCCGCTACTACCTGTTTGGACTGGTCTTCGTGATCTTCGCGGTGGAGGTCATCTACCTATACCCCTGGGCGATAGTATTCCGGCAGCTCGGCAAGTTCGCGTTCTTCGAGATGCTGATCTTTCTGGTAGTGCTGTTGCTCGGCCTGGCCTACGCCTGGCGTAAGGGCGCGCTCGAATGGACCTAGGGCGCCCGCCGCGCAGGGGTCCCGAGGAGTTCTGCGATGAACTGGGGAGCTGAGATCGCCAAGGCCGTTCTGGCCGCGGTGGGGATGTTCACCTTCCTGGCCATCGTGGCGGCGATGTTCGGTGTGCTGCTCGAGCGTAAGATCGGTGGGTGGATCCAATCCCGGCTGGGCCCCAAGCACGTCGGGCCGCAGGGCCTGCTGCAAACCCTTGCCGACACGCTCAAGCTGCTGCAGAAGGAGCACATAACCCCACGGGCCGCGGACGCGGTGGTCTTCAACACCGCCCCCCTGGTCGTTGCGACCGCCGGATTGATGGGCTGGTTGGTGATTCCGTTCGGCACGCTCGGGGGGACCGTGCTGGTCGTCCGCGACCTCAACATCGGCATCCTATTCTTCGCCGCGATGGCCTCGATGACCGTGATCGGCATCCTGGCAGGCGGGTGGTCGTCCAACAACAAGTACTCGCTGCTCGGCGCGCTGCGGAGCGCCTCGCAGATGATCAGCTACGAGCTCCCCTTGGGGATGGCGCTCGTGGCCGTGGCCATGGAGGCCGGGACGCTTTCCACCGTGGGCATCGTCCGCGCACAGGACGGCTGGATGGGGTCCTTCATCTTCCGGCAGTTTCCCGCCTTCGTCATCTTCCTGGTCGCGGCCACCGCGGAGGTCAACCGCGTCCCGTTCGATCTGCCCGAGGCGGAGTCAGAGCTGGTGGCGGGATACTTATCTGAATACTCGGGCATGCGCTTCTCCCTGTTCATGCTGGGCGAGTACGCCGAGATGTTCGCCATGGCCGCCATGACCACGACGCTCTTCCTGGGAGGGTGGAAGGGACCGCTGCTGCCGCCTCTCGTTTGGTTCTTCCTAAAGATGTACCTGGTGGTGTTCTTCATGATGTGGGTCCGCTGGACTTTTCCGCGCTTCCGGCTGGACCAGCTCCTCAGCCTGTGCTGGAAGGTCTTGCTGCCCGCCGGCCTTATCTGGATCCTCATCTCCGGTTACAGGATCACGTTCTAGCCCATGGGTACGCTGGCTGCGTTCTTCATCCTGTCCGCGGTCACGTTGATACCCGCCGTCGTGGTGGTGACCTCTAAGAACATCGTGCGCAGCGCCCTGGCTCTCGTCCCGACGTTCTTTGGGATCACGGGTCTGTACATCCTGCTGCGGGCGGAGTTCGTTGCCGGCATCCAGGTGCTGATCTATGCCGGCGCGATCACGGTGTTGATCCTATTCGTAATCATGCTCACGGAAGGCGGGACCGGAATCAGGATTCGCCAGGTCAACGAGCAGGTGCCCGTGGGCGCGCTGGCAAGCGCCGTTCTGGCGGCGTTGTTGATCTGGGTGTTCCTGCGTACGCCCTGGCCCCAGGGACCCGGAGCGTTGCCTGAGTACACCGCGGCCCAGATCGGTACAACCCTGCTCTCGTCCATGGTGCTGGTCTTTGAAGTTACAAGCCTGGTGCTGTTGATCTCGTTGATCGGCGCCATCATCATCGCACGGCGCGAGCGGTAGGGGGGCTGGAGCATCGTGGCGCTTGGATTGACTCACTTCCTGGTGGTCAGCGCCCTGCTCTTCTGCCTGGGGCTCTACGGGGTGCTGACACGGCGGAATGCGGTGGCGATCCTGATGGGCATCGAGTTGATGCTCAACGCCGCCAACATCAACCTGGTCGCCTTCAACAAGTACGTGGCGCCCGCGGCGCTCAACGGGCAGGTGTTCACGCTGGTAGTGATTACCCTGGCGGCCTGTGAGGTGGGCGTTGGCCTGGCGCTGGTCATGGCGGCCTATAGGAACCTTGAGACGGTCCAGGTGGACCGGATCAACATGCTGAAGTGGTAGCGATGCGCGACCTGGCCTGGCTGATTCCGCTTTTCCCCCTGGTTGCGTATGGGTTGATCACAGCCTTCGGCCGGCGTCTGCCAGGAGCGGGAAGCTACGTGGCGGTTGCCGGCATTGGGCTCTCCGCGTTGCTTTCGATCGGTATCTTCGTTGAGATGCTGTTGGGCGCCCCGCCGGTGGAGATGACAGTTCGCTGGATGCTCCTGGGCGGCAGCCCCCTCGAACTGGGTTTCCGCGTGGATCACCTCACCACCATCATGCTGCTGGTGGTCACGGTGGTCGGTTCGATGATCTTCACCTACTCGATCGGCTACATGCACGGTGACCCGCGCTTCCCGCGGTTCTTCGCCCACCTATCGCTGTTTGCAGCCTCCATGCTCCTGCTGGTGCTGGCGGACAACCTGCTCTTCCTCTACGCCGGGTGGGAGCTGGTGGGGTTGTGCTCCTACCTGCTGATCGGCTTCTACTTCGAGAAGGCGTCTGCCGCGCGCGCCTCGATCAAGGCCTTCCTGACCACGCGCGTAGGCGACTTCTTCATGTTCCTGGGCATCCTGATCTTTTTCTTCACCCTCGGGACGTTCCGTTTCGAGGAGATCTTCGGACGCGTGCGTGAGGGAGCGCTCGCGGGGGGTACGATCGGCGGGATTCCCCTGCTGACCCTGGCGGCGGTGCTGATCTTTGGCGGGGCTGTGGGCAAGTCGGCGCAGGTGCCGCTGCACACCTGGCTGCCCGATGCGATGGAGGGCCCCACCCCGGTCTCCGCGCTGATACACGCCGCAACGATGGTTGCCGCCGGCGTCTACCTGGTGGCGCGCACCTACACGATGTTCTTCGACTGGCCGGCCTCCGGCGTGCTCCACGGCAGCGCCGCGTTGCAGACGGTGGCCTACGTGGGCGGGGTTACCGCCTTGATGGCCGCGACGATCGCCGTGGTCCAGGACGACATCAAGCGCGTGCTGGCGTACTCAACCATCAGCCAGCTCGGCCTGATGATGCTTGGCCTGGGAGTGTTGGGCTACACCGCCGGCATGTTCCACCTGATGACGCACGCGTTTTTCAAGGCCCTGCTCTTCCTGGGCGCCGGCAGCGTCATTCACGCCATGCACACCAACGACATCAAGGCGATGGGCGGACTCGCCCGCGCGATGCCGTCCACATACTGGACGTTCCTGATCGGCACCCTGGCGCTGGCGGGAGTGCCGCCGTTCGCGGGCTTCTGGAGCAAGGACGAGATCCTGCTGGAGGCGTTCCACCGCAACCCCGGCCTGTTCGTGATGGCCGCCCTGACGTCGTTCCTGACCGCGTTCTACATGCTTCGGGTCATCTTCTACACGTTCATGGGCACGCTGCGGAGCCACGATGCGCACCCACACGAGAGCCCGCCCGTCATGACCCGCCCGCTGTGGGTTCTGGCCGGTTTCTCCGCGGTCATCGGACTGGTCGGCGCGCCGTTCCTGGGAAGCCCGATCCACAAGTTTCTGCACTTTGAAGGCGTGGCGGCCGTGCCGTTCAGCGCCGGGCTTGCCCTCGTCTCCACCGCCATCGCCGGCACAGGCATCCTGGCTGCGGCGGTCGTGTACCGCTGGGGGCTCGTTCCATCATCGGCGCTGCGCCGCGTCGCCGGCCCGCTGCACACGCTGGTGGTCCGCAAGTACTACTTCGACGAGTTCTATGCCCTGGCGTTCGTGCGCCCCACTCTCTGGATCGCCCGCTCGCTGCGGGTCTTCGATGTCTACGTGATTGACCTGCTGGTGAACCTGATCGGGTTTGGCGTTGTCGCCCTCGCGCGGCTGTACCGGGTGTTCGATCTGTACGTGGTGGACGGCGCGGTCAACCTGGTGGGCTGGACGGTCAAGGCGCTCGGTGGAACGCTGCGTTACATCCAGACCGGCCGTGCGCAGAACTACCTGCTTGCGATCGCGCTGGGCGTGATCGTGATCGTGGCCGCGGGGCTGTTGCGGTAGTGCGGGCCGGGCGCCGCCTGGGGAAGAGGGGGAAGGGACTCGAATGGAACGCTACCTGCTGACAATCACGGTGTTCCTGCCGCTGCTCGGCGGGTTGATAATCCTGCTGATCCCGAAGGGCCGGGACGAGCTGATGAAGTGGGTGGCCGCCGCCGCCGCCGGGCTCGCCTTCCTGGTGTCGCTGTGGCTCCTGGGGCCGTTCGAGATGGGTAGCGCCGGCATGCAGCTCCAGGAGCGCTACCTGTGGATCCCGGGGATCGGGATCAACTACCACCTCGGCGTGGACGGACTGAGCCTTCCGCTGCTGATCATGACCGCCCTGCTGTCCCTGCTGTCAGTCGTCTACTCCTGGCGCATCGAGATGCGGCTCAAGGAGTACCTGTTCCTGTTCCTGCTGCTCGAAACCGGGACGTTGGGCGTCTTCGTGGCGCTGGACTTCTTCCTGTTCTTCGTGTTCTGGGAGATCACGCTGGTTCCGATGTACCTCCTGATCGGCATCTGGGGCGGCCCGCGCCGCGAGTACGCGGCGATCAAGTTCTTCCTCTACACCCTTGTGGGATCGCTGGCCATGCTGCTGGCGATCATGCTGCTCTACTTCAACGCCGAGCCCCGCACGTTTGGGATCCTCGAGCTGATCCAGCAGCAGCCGCTGGCCCGGGTGCCGGCGCTCGCGGCGCTGGCGTTCTGGGGCTTCTTCCTGTCGTTTGCGATCAAGGTGCCGATGTGGCCGTTCCACACCTGGCTTCCGGACGCGCACGTGGAGGCGCCTACCGCCGGCAGCGTCATCCTGGCGGCAGTCCTGCTGAAGATGGGAACGTACGGCTTCGTCCGGATCAGCCTGCCGATGCTGCCGGAGACCTTCAAGCTCTTCGCCTTCCCGATCGCGATCCTGGCACTGATAGGGATCATCTACGGAGCCCTCGTGGCCATGGCGCAGACCGACCTCAAGAAGCTGGTCGCCTACTCCAGCGTTAACCACATGGGGTACGTGATGCTGGGCGTCTCTGCGGCCGCGGCCGCGGTGGGCGTCCCCGAGAAGGCGCACGCCGCCACGATCGCGCTCAACGGGGCCGTGTTCGAGATGATCGCCCACGGCATCATCACCGGGGCGCTGTTCCTCATCGTTGGGGTAATCTACGACTACCGGGCGCACACCCGTGGGGTGGCTGAGTTTGGAGGGCTGGGCGCCAGGCTTCCGCTCTACACCGGCGTCACCATGATGGCGATGCTGGCCTCGCTGGGCCTGCCGGGACTAATGGGGTTCGTAGCCGAGTTTCTGATCTTCGTGGGATCATTCGGCGTGTTCCCCGAACTGACCGCCCTGGCGGTCACCGGCGTCATCTTCTCGGCCGCGATGTTCCTGTGGACCATCCAGCGCATCTTCCTGGGTCCGCTCAACCCCAAGTGGGCCGAGCTGCCCGATCTTGATCGGCGCGAGGTGATCTCCCTGGCGCCGCTGGCCGCGCTCATGCTGGCCTTCGGGGTCTACCCGCGGCCGCTGCTGGACATGATCAACGTGGCGATGACGAGCCTGGTAGCCGTGCTGCGGTAGGGATTCCCGATGCCGATACCGATCGAAGACCTCTGGTCGCTCGTCCCCGAGTTCTGGCTCGCCGCTCTGGGCCTGTTGCTGGTGCTCCTCGACCTCTTCCTGCCAGGGGACCGCAAGCGTCTCGTGGGCTGGGCGGCCGTCGTGGGGCTGCTTCTCGTCCTGATGCCCATTCTCGGGATGCTTGGCACGCCCGCCCGCACCGTCTTCTTCAATACCTACGCGGTGGACGGCTTCGCGGTCTTCTTCAAGATCATCGCCGTGGTTGCCACAATCCTGGTCATCCTGTCTACCATGGACGCGCTTCGAGGGCACACGAGCTTCGAGGGCGAGATGTACGTGCTGCTGACCTTCGCGGCGCTGGGCGTGTGCCTGATGGCGGCCAGCGCAGACCTGATCCTGCTGGCGTTATCGATCGAGTTCGTCAGTCTCTCCTCGTACGTCATGGCCGGGTACTTCAAGTCCGACCTCCGGAGCAACGAGGCCGGGATCAAGTACTTTCTGTTCGGCGCCGCCTCCTCCGCGGTGATGATCTACGGCTTCTCTATCCTCTATGGCCTAACCGGAGAGACCAACCTCTACGCCATCGCCGATCGGGTTCGGACCGCGCCCCAGCCCGCCCTGGTGCTCGCGGTAGGCATGGCGCTGGCCGGTCTGGGGTTCAAGGTCTCGATGGTTCCGTTCCACCAGTGGACGCCGGACGTCTACGAGGGCGCGCCGACGCCGGTAGCGGCATTCCTCGCCGTGGCGTCCAAGGCAGCGGGGTTCGCGGCGCTGGTCAGGTTCCTGATGGTCGCCATCGAGCCGGGTCCTGTGGACTGGGTCGCGCCGATTGCGGGCCTGTCCGCGGTGAGCATGACGCTCGGCAACCTGCTGGCCCTGCCGCAGCGCAACATAAAGCGGATGCTGGCGTACTCCAGCATCTCGCACGCGGGCTTCCTGCTGATGGGGGTTGCGGCCCACCGTGGCGATTTCGGCGCCCCCGGCCTGCTGATCTACCTGTTGGCGTACACGTTCACGAACCTGGGCGCGTTCTTCGTCGCCATAGCCGTAGGAGGAAGGTTGGGTTCGGACGAAATACCAAGCTACGCCGGCCTTGCGCAGCGCTCGGCCGGCCTGGCCGCCGTCATGGCACTGTTCATGCTATCGCTCACCGGCATACCGCCCACCGGCGGGTTCCTCGGCAAGTTCTACATCTTCGGCGCGGCGGTCAACAACGGGCTGCTGTGGCTGGCCGTGGTGGCGGTGATCAACAGCGTCGTGGCCCTGTACTACTACGTGAACGTGATCCGGGTCATGTACCTGCTCCCGGCCCCCTCGGGTGGGTCGGCGAGCGGTCCGGTGCCCCTGCGCCTGGCCCTGGGGGTCGCGGCGCTGGGGACGCTGGTGATAGGGATCTTCCCGCAGCCGTTTGTCACCCTCGTCGGGGCGGCCGCGATGCTGCTGCGGATGTAGCTCTGCGGTGCTCGATCGAACGCCGGAAACCCGCGCGGTGGCTGGATCCCGACCCGCCTTGACGGGTTAGGGGGGGTTTGCTAGTCTGAAATGTGGAGTGAGCCCCCGGGGCGCCGCGTCCTGGGGGTTTATTGCTGACGAAATGCCGGAGGGCCAGGGGGTTATGGGCGGAAGAAACCCAGCAGGCCACAAGGACGATCACCGCACAGGAGACAACTTCCTGAAGGTCATAGCCGACAAGGAACGCGAGCTTGAGGCCCAGACCGCGGCCGCCCGCGATGAGGCCGCGGCCATTGTCGCCCAGGCGCGCGTCGAGGTAGAGC
>JASEHJ010000270.1 GCA_030018905.1 bacterium
CACCTAACCTGAGGGAAGCCGGCATTGATGCTCTCATAGAAGGCCCTGTCCGCGGTGACGAGATCCGCGCCTGCCTGGAGGCTCAACGCAAGAAACAGGGCGTCGTAGATGCTCTGCCGGTGCTCAAGGGCCAGGCGATAGGCCGGTTGGAGCACGAGGGGGCTGGGCGTCACCTCCAGCGGGAGATCGAGGAACGCCGCGATCACGCCCTCCCCATCTTCAGCGCTCACGTGGGTCGAGACGACCCGCTCCCAGACCGTGTTCGCGAACTCGGCATAGATCAGGTCCGGGGCCAGGGGCCTGAGCCGACCCTGCTCGAACGCCTCGAGCAGGTGCAGGGCCTCACGAGAGTACGGCTCGTCGAAGAACCACTTGACCGCGACGCTGGTATCCACGACCACTGCGGGTACAGCGGTCACCGCCGGCGATCCTCTCGGATGAGAGGGGCACTGTCGGGAAATGCTCCGTACCCGGCCTGGACAGCCTCCCGCACTCGGCGGGCGTGACGCCAGAACTCCTGCGGACCTTGGGCTTGGGCCACGGCTTCCTCGATGATGACCGCAGCTTCCTGCGTGATGGACCGGCGGTGGCGCCGGGCCTGTTCCTTCAGGCGCTGGTAGGTTTCCGGATGGATGTTACGAATCGTTAAGCTACCCATGGCGGCACCCGGCTTCATTTCTGCAACAGATTGTATACATTTTGATGGCAAATTACAACCAGGATGCAAAGGCATCGCTTGCCGTCCTGGCAGGCCTGTTGGATGATGATGGCGTCCTGATGGGCCGTGTGGACGGATGCGTCAGGAGGCCCGGGGCGCCGTAGGGATCGCCCGCGAGGTGGTCGAGCACTGTGAGCGTCAGAGTCTGGAAGCGTGACCCCAACGCAGTTCTGTCCAGGCTCCAGGCCTGGGCGGAGCAACTGGGCGAGGATCCCGAGATCCTGGCCGTGGTGCTCTTTGGCTCGCTGGCTCGGGGCGAGGCCACGGCAGCGAGCGATGCCGACGTACTGATCGTCCTGCGGGACTCTGTGGAGGAGTTCGGCGAGCGCATGGTGCGCTACAAGCCGATCGGGCTTGGGGTCAGTGTGGAGGTTTTTCCCTACACGCTGGACGAGGCG
Source organism: bacterium (assembly GCA_030018905.1). Taxonomy (GTDB): domain Bacteria; phylum Sysuimicrobiota; class Sysuimicrobiia; order Sysuimicrobiales; family Humicultoraceae; genus VGFA01. The sequence continues at coordinate 1,117 of JASEHJ010000270.1, forward strand.
CGGAGGGCGCTCAAGGACGGCTGGGGAGTCATAGGCGCCGCGCTGAGGGAAGGGCGGGTGCTGCTCCCGAGGGGGCGCGGCCGGGAGGCCGTGGGCGAGTTGCTGAACGCTCCCGTCTGAGGCCCTCCGCTCCGGTATACGGCCGTTACTGAGGCAACCGGCGAAACGCCCGCTGGCGGCCGTGGCCAAACCGGTACACCAGGAAGTGGGAGTCAAAGGCAAAGGCGTCGTTGATCCCCAGGCGCTCCATCATGGCGAAGGTCGCACAGTCCACGAAGCTGAACGCCTGATCGGGGAAGGCCTCGGCGATCCGCCATGCAGCTTCCAGGTCGACAGGGTCCGGTGCCAGGACCGGAATCCGCATCTCCCGCAAAGCCCCCCAGAACGTGAGCGCGGCCTGACGCCCGAGATGTGCGTGCAGAAGAGCGCAGGTCTCCGCAACGATGAGGTCAGTAGTAAGGAAGGGCGGCAATTCAACCCGCCGCGATTCAACCTGCACGGCGTAGAAGTCGCGCGCCTCTTCGTGGTGGAGATCGGACACATCGGCCAGCGCGTACCAGGCGCCGGTATCAACGAGGATGGTCACGATGAAGGGCCTGGGCCAGATAGGCGTCGTGACGCTCGGAGACATCGGAACGACCGCTCGATCCCAGCGCGACCACCTTCATAAAGGCACCTGTAGGGACCTGCGGGGAGGCCCGGCCTTCCTCGATATGGCGCTTCACCAGGCGGCGCAGCAATTCGGCCATGGAGATACCCTGCCCAACAGCCTCAGCGCGAAGGGCTTTGTGCTGCTCAGGTTCTAGATAGATCATCGTCCGGACTCGCAACGGTTTTCACCCGCCCGTCAGCTCTATTCCCTGGCCTGCGATGGCTGGCCGAGAGCCGTGCACAGGCGTAGCATAATGATGCTATCGTCGTTCCGTCAAGAGTTGGGGACGGCGAAGAACAGGCAGGACGGATGCGTTGCATGAACCTCGGGCGCAGTATATACTGCATGTACAATAACTACTGCTTGGGGGCGGTACTAATGCCGCGCGGGAAGATAGTTTATGTCTCCGAGGGGGCGCACAGGCGGCTCAGGCTGCTGGCAGC
>JASEHJ010000271.1 GCA_030018905.1 bacterium
CGCTCTCCGTCGGGCTGGCGCTGGCTGCGGGCGGCAGCGTAGGCGTAGCGTCCGCGTTCTTGGGGGGCGGGGTGGACACGCTGGTCATGCGGCTGTCGGATGTGCTGCTGGCCTTCCCGGCGATCCTCCTGGCCATCGCGCTCCTGGCCTTTCTGGGGGGTGGGTTCTGGAACGTGGTGCTGGCCATCGCCATCGTCTACACCGCGCCGTTCTCGCGCGTGGCGCGGGCCGCCGTGCTCACGGTCCGGCACGAGGAGTACGTGGACGCGGCGCGCGCCATCGGCGCAGGGGACGTCCGGCTCCTGCGCCGGCACATCCTTCCCAACGCGATTGCGCCCCTCATAGTCGAGTGCACGCTGCGGCTGGCGCTGGCGATACTCGCCGAGGCCGCCCTGTCGTTCCTCGGCCTGGGCACCCAACCGCCGGCGCCTACCTGGGGGCAGATGATCGCCGAGGGCCGGGCGGTGATGACCTTTAGTTCGTGGCCTGCAATAGGGCCGGGGATTGCGATCAGCGTGACGGTACTGGGTTTCAACCTGTTGGGAGACGGCATTCGTGACGCGATTGATCCGCACACGCACGGTGCGTAGCAAGACATACTGCACCTCTAGGGAGGGAACCGCAATGCGTACTCTGCTTCTGCTGTTATGCGCCGGACTGCTGGCCGCCTCTGGGCTCCAGCCGTCCGCGGCTCAGACCTCTGGACCGCGCTACGGCGGCACGCTGCGCGCCGGGATGCAGACCGACCCTGTCGGCTTAGATCCGCACCTCACCACGGCCACGTCCAGCCGCAACATGATGGAGAACGTCTACGACACGCTGGTGTCCTACAGCGCGGACGGCCGGTTCGTCCCGAGCCTGGCCGAGTCGTGGAGCGCTTCGCCGGACAACCTGGTGTGGACCTTCAAACTCCGGCGCAACGTGAAATTCCACAACGGAAGGGCGATGACGGCCGAGGACGTCGTCTACACCATCAACCGCATACGCGATCCACGGACTCGGGCGCCGCGCGCCGGGGACTTCGCGGACGTAGATACGGTGACCGCGCCAGACCCATACACCGTGGTGTTCAAGCTCAAGAAACCCTACAGCCCGTTGATCGCCAAGCTCTCCCACTCGGTGTGGGCCGCGATCGTGCCGCGCGAGGTGGTGGAGAGAGACGGAGACCTTCACACCAACCCCACGGGAACCGGGCCGTTCCGGTTCATCGGCTACACCCCACAACAGAGGCTCATCCTGGTCCGCAACGGCGACTACTGGGCCTTCGACGAAACGGGCCGCCGCCTGCCCTACCTCGACCGGATCGAGTTCGTGTTCTTCCCGGACGCGATCGCACGCACCACCGCGCTGCGCACCGGCACGGTGGACTTCATCGAGTACGTCCCCTCCTCCGAGGTGCGCGTGCTGCGCGCCGACCCGAACATTGACGTCCTGGGCGGGCCGTCCGCGAACTTCCGGGCGATCTACATCAACAACGCGATCGCGCCGTTCAACAACGCGAAGGTGCGCCAGGCTCTGGCCTGGTCCATCAATCGCAAGGAGATCATTGACACCGCGCTGTTCGGCGTGGGCGGCATGGATGCGACCGGGAGCGTGATCCCACCGGGCAACTTCTACGCGCTCTCGCGTAACGTCTATGACAAACCCGACATCGAGCGCGCAAGGCGGCTGCTGGCCGAGGCCGGACATCCCAACGGGATAGACGCCGACCTCTACGTCACCAGCACATACGACTTCCTACGCACGCCCGCGGAGGTCGTCCAGGCGCAGGTGGCCAGGGCCGGCATCCGCTTGCGCATCGTGGCCGCGGACTGGAGCGTCTACCTCCCCACGGTGTTCGCGAAGCGGTACGTGCTCACCATCCTGGGGACCTCGGGGCAGGTTGACCCGGACGACTACGTCTTCAACAACTTCAGGACGGGCGACGCTCGCAACTACGTGAACTTCTCGGATCCGGTGTTCGACAAGCTGGTCGAGGAAGGTCAGACCGTCTCCGGCGAGGCGCAGCGCAAGCGCATCTATGAACAGGCGCAGTTGCGGCTCCAAGAGATGGTGCCGATGGTTTTCCTCTTCCACTCGACGACGTACGAGGCCGTGCGGAAGTCGGTCCAGGGCTTCGAGCACTGGCCGAACCAGTCGTACTACGGCCTGCGACGAACATGGATGGTGGC
>JASEHJ010000272.1 GCA_030018905.1 bacterium
GATCGTGACCTGGCCCTTTGCGGTTACGACGGATCGGTCCGCCATGCCGCTGATTGCCTCCCTGCCTGGGTTATCGGTAAGTACAGAGTCCTGGTTCTGGTTGGCCATGTCAAGAATCGAGGGAGGCTAGCGAGTCGAACACCAACATCATAGGCCAAGGGAAGTGCAACCCTGGGCTTGACAGTCTCCAGGCGGCGGGAGCAGTTTCGATAGCGCCGTTCCTGGGGTAGAATACGGAGGGCGAGGGCCAGTTCAGTCTGACTATGTCTAAGGCGGGCGACCGTGAACGTGAGGGCCCTCAGCCGGAGGCGGACATTCATGACCATCAGAGAGCAGCTCCATCGGCTCGTAGACGAACTGCCCGAGAGCCGGGCGGGCGCAGCCGAAAAGCTGCTGCGAGCGCTGAAGGCTGGGGCGTCAATTGACCCTGTAGACCTGGCCCTAACGATCGCTCCCGAGGATGACGAGCCTGAAACGCCGGAAGAGGCTGCCGCCGTCCAAGAAGCCCGCGGGGAGAGTGAGACTATCCCCCACGATGAAGTGCTTCGTCGGCTTGGCCGATGAAGCGTATCCTCTGGAAACCCGCCGCCCTCAAGGATTTCGAGCGGTTGGATCCCTAGACTCGGCAGCGGATCCTTGAGGCGGTCGAACGCTTGGCAGACGAGGGACGCGGAGACGTAAAGCGCCTGCGAGGGTATGAGGTTGAATGGCGGCTTCGCGTTGGCGATTGGCGCGTTCGATTCTCAGTGTCCGGCGACCAGATCGTCATCCTGCGCGTGCTGCCCCGCAGCGCGGCGTATCGGTAGTCATCTCGCCCCACACCAACTAGCCGCCCAGCAGTCAGAGGAACACCGCTGCCGGCGCCAACCAGCGCGTCTACCTCGCCCTCGATCATCTCGCACAGCATGCGGACGGTCGGCTCTGCCACGCGTGCGCTCACGTGCTCACCAATCACCGCTGGGGTCCAGCGAATCGGCGCCGGTCACGGTTCCTCTCGCCTGACACCCGTCCGGTCCATGACCTCTGGTTGACGGCCACCGCCGGAACCGGCAAGATGTTACTGGGTAATACCGGGGAGGGATCAGGATGCGGACCACCAGGCCGATCACCGTCTCGCTGCCGACAGACCTGTTGCGCGAGGCCCAGCGCGTGGCCAGAGAAGAGTCCCGCACGCGCAGCGCGCTCGTCCGCGAGGCGCTTCAGCAGTACCTGGCTTCCGCTCGCTGGCAGCGGCTGCGCCGGTGGGGGGCTGAGACCGCAGAACGACTGGGGATCAGAACGGAGGAGGATCTCCAGCGGCTACTTGACAAGGTTGCGACCGGACGGAGGGGGGGCGGCGCGTGATCCGGGTCGTCGCCGACACCAACGTCTACGTGTCGGCGATCGTGTTCGGCGGCACGCCCGAGGCCATCCTGGTACTGGTGCGCGCGGGCGTCGTGCATCTGTTCGTGTGCCCGGCAATCCTGGCTGAGCTTCGGTCGGTCCTCAGCAAGACCTTCGGCTGGCCGGATCACCGTGTCCGTGATGCTCTCGCCGAGGTTCGAGCGGTTGCCTCGCTCGTCAGACCTTCTGCCAGGATCTCAGGGGTTCTGGCTCGCGAGGCCGACCACCGGATACTGGAGTGCGCAGTCGCGGCCCGCGTTGACTTTCTTGTTACCGGAGACAGAACACACCTGCTGCCCCTCGGGGTGTTCGAGGGCATCAGGATCGTGGCCCCGCGCGAGTTCATTGACCACCTCGCACAGGGCGGAGGCAGTCGTTGACTGACAACCTGAGCGAGAAGGAAATCATCGGTCTGTGGCGGATTGCCGCAAGCATGCGCCGGCCCGATGATCTCACTCCAGAGGAGGCAGCGCTGGCCGATCAGGCCTTGTCGGGTAGCGAACCGGATGCCCGTGCCAGGCGGCGTTCCGGATGAACCGTTCGTCCAGCGTATAGAGCGGGCAGCCTTCCTCAAGCGCCAGCGCCATGTATGCCGCGTCGTGGGTGCGCGACACCCCCAGCACCCGGACCAGGTGCAGGGACCTGATCAGGGCCGCCTCGAACGGCAGCAGGTTGGGAGCGACGGCTTCGCTGAAGCGTCCAGAACGGCCCTCACCGCGGGTCCCTAGCCCATGTTTGACATCGACAGGGCTGAAACCCGCATGGTTGAGCCATTC
>JASEHJ010000273.1 GCA_030018905.1 bacterium
CCCTCACCAAGCCCTGCGCCACGCAGCGTGACCTGACGCTCGCCTACAGCCCTGGGGTGGCTGAACCGGTGCGGGCGATCCACGCCGATCCGCTCGATGCGTTCAAGTACACCAACAGGGGCAACCTGGTAGCGGTGATCAGCAACGGCACCGCCATCCTCGGCATGGGCAACCTGGGCCCCCTGGCCAGCAAGCCGGTCATGGAAGGGAAGGCGCTGCTGTTCAAGCGGTTCGCGGACGTAGACGCCTTTGACATCGAGATTGATGCCACGACCGCGGAGGAGATCATTGCCGTCTCGCGCGCGCTGGCCCCGACGCTGGGGGGCATCAACCTGGAGGATATCAAGGCTCCCGAGTGTTTTGAGGTCGAGCGGCGCCTCATCGAGGAACTGGATATCCCCGTCTTTCACGACGACCAGCACGGCACCGCCATCATCACCGGGGCTGCGCTGCTCAACAGCCTGGAGATCACCGGCAGGAAGGTCGAGGAGGTCCGGTGCGTGATCAGCGGAGCCGGAGCGTCGGCGATCGCCTCCGGCGAGTTCTTCGTGGTCTTGGGAATGAAGCGGGAGCACATCACTTTGGTGGACACCAAGGGGGTTGTCTACAAGGGCCGGACCGAGGGGATGAACCCTTACAAGGAACGGTTTGCCATCAAGACCAAGGCCCGCACCCTGGCCGATGCCATGATGGGCGCCGACATGTTCGTTGGCCTCTCGGCGAAGGGGCTCGTCACGCGCGAGATGGTGAAGAGCATGGCTCCCAACCCCATCATCTTCCCCATGGCCAACCCCGACCCGGAGATCCCCTACGACGAGGCGCGCGCGGAGCGGCCCGACGCCATCGTGGGCACCGGCCGGTCCGACTTCCCCAATCAGGTCAACAACGTGCTGGGCTTCCCGTTCATCTTCCGCGGCGCGCTGGACGTGCGGGCCAGCAAGATCAACGAGGAGATGAAGCTGGCCGCCGCGCGGGCGCTGGCCGCCCTGGCCAAGGAGGAGGTGCCCGACAGCGTGTTGCGCTCCTACGGGCTCAACACCCTCCAGTTCGGGCAGGATTACGTCATACCAAAGCCCAACGACCCGCGCGTTGCGCTCTGGGTGGCCCCGGCGGTGGCCGAGGCGGCCATGAAGACCGGGGTGGCCCGTGTCACGGTGGACCTGGCGAAGTACCGTGATGAGCTGGCCTGCCGGCTCGTGCCGGGCTATGAGGTCATGGGATCGATTGTGCGCCAGGCCCAGGCCTCCCCACGCCGGATCGTCTTCTCTGAGGGTGAGGATGCTCGCATCGTTCGCGCCGCGGCCGTGGTCAAGAAGGACGGAATCGGGCACCCGATCCTCCTGGGGCGCGAGGACGTCATCCGTGCCCGCATGCAGGAGATACGCGTCACCGTTCCCTTGGAGATCGTGGACCCCGAGCGGTCGCCCCTGCGCGAATCGTATGCCGACGCGCTGTTCCGTCTGCGCCAGCGCAAGGGCGTTACCTGCCGCGAGGCCTTCGAGGAAATCGTCCGTCCCAACATCTTCGGCACGATGATGGTCCGCAGTGGCGACGCGGACGCGTTCGTGGCAGGCGTAACCTACAACTACCCGGACGTGATCCGGCCTGCGCTCCAGATCATCGGGGTGGCGCAGGGCGTGTCCAGGGCCTCAGGTCTCTACCTTGTCCTCAAGGAAGGAAAGGTATACTTGTTTGCCGATCCGACTGTGAACATCGTCAGCACCTCCGAGGACCTGGCGGACATCGCCATCATGGCCGCGGAGCGCGCGGTGGACCTGGACATCACCCCGAGGGTAGCCATGCTCTCGTTCTCCAGCTTCGGCTCAACGCGCCACCCGCTCTCGGAGAAGGTGCGCCGGGCCGTGGAGATCGTGCGCGGGCGGCGTCCAGACCTCATGGTTGACGGTGAGATGATGGTGGATACCGCGCTGGTTCCGGCCCTTCGCGAGGCCGACTACCCGTTCTCGACACTGCGCGGAGAAGCCAACGTGTTGGTCTTCCCCAGCCTGGAGGCGGCCAACGTCGCGTACAAGCTGATGCAGCACCTGGCCGGCGCCACGGTCATAGGTCCCATTCTCATGGGCATGGCCAAGTCGGTCCACGTGCTGCCGCGGGGTGCGGAGGTCAGCAGCATCATTGACATGGCCGCGGTGG
>JASEHJ010000274.1 GCA_030018905.1 bacterium
CGGCGGATGCGCCTGTGAGCCTTTTCCCGAAACCCGCCGGCCTACCGGCGACCGTCCCGATCCCCCTCCGAGGGAGTGAAATCTTCGTGGGTACCTGCTCGTGGGCAGACCGTGGCGTGGTGGCCAGCGACTTCTACCCGCGCGGGACCAAGACCGATCCGAGAGCCCGCCTGGCGCACTACGCCGGCGTCTTTCCCGCCGTCGAGGTGGACGCGAGCTACCACGCCCTGCAGCCCGTGGAACGCGCCAGACAGTGGCTGGACTGGACGCCGGCCTCGTTCCGGTTCGGCATCAAGGCCTTCGCCTGGCTGACGCGCCACGAGAGCGATCCTCAGCGGCTACCGCCCGCGATCGCGGCCCTCTTACCCCCCCTCCTGCGGTCCGGCGGCCCGGTGCGCGGCGACCGCGTCCCAGAGGAGGCGCTGGGCGCGGTCTGGGACCAGTTCGCGGAGTTCGTCAACGTCTTTGCCGCAGCGGGCCGGCTGGGCTACGTCTTGTTTCAGTTTCCCAAGGGGCTGGGTTACTCCCCGGACCTGTTCGCCTACCTGGATGCGTGGGCCCCCTACCTGCGCGGCTGGCCCGTGGCCGTGGAGATCCGCCACAAGGAGTGGCTGTACCACCGGCACCGCGAGGCGTTCCTGGGCTTCCTGCGTGAGCGCGGATATGCCTACGTGGTTCCCGACATGGCACAGGTGCAGTACCTCCCCCCGCCCGAGGTCGAGGTGACCGCGGGGTGGTCGGTCGTCCGCTTCCACGGGCGCAATCCGGCGCTACTGGAGCGCAGGGCCTCCACGGACCGGGCATACGACTACCTCTACTCCCGGGAGCCCTAGGGCGTAGAGGCAAGGACGGCTAGAACGCAGGCAGGGCGCTGAAACCGGCGTCCTGTCTTGCTTTCAGCCGTTCCGGTGCTTCCGGTTCGTTTCGGTTGGTTTGGCCTCAATGCGGGTTTTTCGTACACGTTTAGGCACCAGGAAGGCACCAGGAAGGCACCAGACTATCGGGATGAGCCGGAGGAAGGTGACGCGAGGCCCTGCGTCGTCCAGCAGCGCGGGGCCTTCGGCTGTCTAGCGGACGCTGCTGGAGTTCTGGGCTCCGTGAGGCCGGCCTCGCGTGTCCCGCATCGCGCGTTCGACCTGCGCGGTCAGGCAGATCATCTCGGGCCAGTCCGGGTACAGCGCCTGCAGACGCCGGCGAAAGGCCCGCACCTCGCGCCGGATGTAGGAGATGGACGATTCCGGTTTCCCAAGGACCCGCGCGACGGCGCTCCATGTGCGCTTCTTGCGGTTTCCAGGGTCCGCCAAGTACGCTCGCAACTCGGTTGGGGTCGGCAGGACGGTCTCCCCCGCGTCGCTGATCGGGTGCCTCGCACGCCAGAACCGAAGGCTACGCAGAAGTTCCACGTGGTACTTCAGGTGTTCCGGCCTCCGAAGCCCTCGCGTGGCCTCCTTCACAACGTGAAACGCCGGGATGAGATCCGCCGTCTTCTTCATGCCCGGCCAGTAGCCGAGGCCCAAGATGTCGCCCTTCTGTGGCCCGTCATCGGGCAAGTCCTCGCCCGGGACGACCCGAAGGTGACCGCGGATCGTCGCCACGAGCCACGAACTTCTGCCAGAGCGCCCCTTGCGTAGCTTCCTCAGCTGACTTGACGCCGAATTGAACAGCCAGATTCGCATGCGTCGCCCTCCTCGAAAATCTGCCACTGTAGGGAATAATTCCTGCTCCCTCTTGTAATTTCCAGGGCAGATTATACCATGAAAGCAACCTAGCAAGCCAGGAGGGCTGCGCAATGCCAACGATTTACACCTCGGGCACCTTGGCCAGGGCCGCTGGGCTCTCTGTCGAGACCATCAGAAACTTTGAGAAGCGCGGCATCCTGAAGCCGCAGCGCGACCAGACGAATCGCAGGATCTACACGGACCTTGACCTCGTGCTGATCCACACGCACCGCCAGGCGCGGGGCGACAAGCGCCACGAGAAGGGGGAGCCGCGGTGACGGTACACACTCATGCCGCGACAGGGGCGCCCGCGGTTCCTGCCGATCCGCTGGAGCGTGCGCTGGACCAGGCTGTTGACGAAGTTTTTCTGCATGATGCGGAAGGACGGTTCCGGATGGTCAACCGCGAGGCATGCC
>JASEHJ010000275.1 GCA_030018905.1 bacterium
CGATCAGCAGCACGCGCCTGATAGCCGGATGGAAGACGTGGGCCAGGTGCGCGTACGACGTGTACAGGAACGGGCTCTCGAATGGGTCGCGCAGGACCATCCCACCTTGGAACGACCGGTTGAACCGGAGGTAGCGGTTGAGGCCGTCCTCCATGACGCTGATTTGGTGGTAGGCGCTGTCCTTCTCGTAGAGCACGCGCGAGACCGGGAGCTTGATCGGCGCCCCCCCGAGCGGGGGCGCGGCAGTGAGCGCGAGGATCAACACCGCCGTTCCCAGTACAGGGCGGATCAGCCGCTCGTGCGCGGCGGCCAGCATGCCCGCCAGCGCCAGCAGCGTGCCTCCCAGCAGGTAGAGGATTGCCCGCACCCCCATGGCCGGGATCAGGAAGAAGGCGGTGCCCACGGTGCCGGCGATGCTGCCGGCCGTTGAGAGCGCGTAGAGCACGCCCGCGCTCGAGCCGACGGTGCGGAGGTCCCTTGCCACAAGCTTGATTGCAAACGGTGACGTCATCCCCATCAGCACGCTGGGGATCGCAAAGAGCACGATCGAGGCAAGCATAGGGTTGAGCCGCGGGCCCAGGTCCCATGCGTCGAACGCCAGCAGAACCGGGCGTGCCGTCACAGTAAGCGCCAATATCGTCAGGCCTGCCAGCATGAGTAGGCCGGCGAGCACGGTGGGCCTGGGCCACCGGTCGGCCATCATGCCGCCCAGGTAGTAACCCAGGCTCAACGCGCCCAGGAAAATGCTGATCAACCCGCCCCACACGAAGACGGAACTACCAAAGAACGGTGCGATCAGCCGGCTACCCACGATCTCGAGACCCATCAACACGGCGCCGCTGCCGAACACGACGATGCGGAGTACCACTGAGATGCCTCCTGCGATGTGGAGATGGTCCTTCTTTTCGAGCTGATCCGCGGGCGGGCCTTCTGCCGCAGCAGCAGTGTTGATATACTTCGGGAGGACTCCAACCGATGAACCTACTCCGCCGAACGAAAATCGTGGCCACACTCGGGCCGGCATCGCAGTCACCGGAGATCCTCCGGGGGATGCTTACATCCGGCGTAAACGTGGTGCGCCTGAACTTCTCCCACGGCACGCCCGACGAGCACGCGCACCGCCTGGAGTCGGTGCGCCGGGCCGCCGACGAGATCGGCGTGCCGCTGGGGGTGCTGGTGGACCTGCCGGGCGCCAAGATCCGCGTGGGGGACCTGCCCGGCGGTGCGGTTGATCTGGCCGCGGGCGACGAGGTTGTTCTGTCCGCGGGCACCGCGGCGGACGGAGGCAGGATTCCCGTGGACTACGCGCGGCTGGCAGACGACGTGATGCCTGGCCAGCACATATTCATGCAAGACGGGGAGCTGGACCTGGTGGTCAGGGAAGTCGTCGCGGGCTGGGTGCACTGCACGGTCGAATTCGGGGGACGGCTGCGCGAGCACGCCGGCGTGAACCTGCCCGGTGCCAGGCTCAGCATGCCGGCCGTTACCGAGGACGACCTGCTTGCCCTGGCCTGGGGAATCGCCCACGGGGTGGACTTCGCCGGCCTGTCGTTTATCGAGAGCGCGGACGACATCGAGCAGGCGCGGCGATGGATTGCCGGCCGCGGTGGAGCGATTCGGCTCGTGGCCAAGATCGAGCGCCGCCGTGCCCTGGACCGGATCGAGGAGATAGTCGCCGCCGCCGACGGCGTGATGATCGCCCGAGGCGATCTGGCAGTGGAGACCTCGATTGAGGAGGTACCGGTCGTCCAGAAGACTGTCATTAGTCTGTGCAACAGGCACGGTAAGCCGGTGATCACCGCCACGCAGATGCTGGAGAGCATGGTGGTCCGCCCGAGGCCGACGCGGGCCGAGGCCGCGGACGTGGCCAACGCGGTGTTCGATGGCACCGACGCGTTGATGCTCTCGGGCGAGACGGCCATCGGACGGCATCCGGTAGAGAGCGTTGCCACGATGGCTGCCATTGCTGCGCGGGCCGAGACCGCGCTGCCGTACGATCTGCTCCTGGACCGGCATGCGCGCGAACGGGCGGGCGAGACGGGCGAGGCCATTGCGCTGGCCGCCTGCCAGGCCGCGGAAGCGATCGGCGCCGCGGCCATCGTCGCGGCGACCGGCTCCGGCAGCACCGCG
>JASEHJ010000276.1 GCA_030018905.1 bacterium
TCCGCCATCTCCAGCATCTCGTCGTAGGAGATCCGCCGGATGAGCCTGGCCTCAGGGATCACCCGCGGGTCGGCCGTGTAGACGCCTTCGACATGGGTGTAGACCTCGCACCGGTCGGCCCGCAGGGCGGCGGCCACAGCTACGGCGGTTGTATCCGCACCGCCCCGGCCCAGCGTGGTTACGTCTCCGCCGGCCTCCCGGCCCTGGAAGCCGGCCACCACCACGACCCGACCGGCCCTGAGGTGACTCATGATCTTCTCACGGTCGATCCGGCGGATGCGGGCCCGGCGGTGCGCGCGGTCGGTGATGATCCCAACCTGGGATCCGGTCAGGGAAATGGCTTCCACCCCGTGACCGCTGAGTGCCATGGACAGTAGAGCGATGGAAACCTGCTCGCCGGTGGCCAGGAGCATGTCCATCTCCCGCGGTGGCGGCTCGGGGTTGATGGAGTTGGCCATGGCGATCAACTCGTCGGTGGCACCCCCCATGGCCGACACCACCACCACCACGTCGTCACCGGCCCTGCGGGCCTCCGCTACCCGGTCGGCCACCTTCCTGATGCGATCCGCATCGGCCACCGAGGTGCCCCCGTACTTCTGGACCACCAGGGACCGCTGGGGGAGGTCGGTTGTGGAGGCCTCTGCGCCAAACAGATCGGCCATGACCACCTGCGCTTCCGTCTTTACGCCGGCGCGGGAGAAGGCGGCCTGCATGGCATCGGCCACTTCCGCCTCTACACGCTCGGGGACGAAGGCCAGCAGGGAGGGTCCGGAACCGCTCAAAGCCACTCCTGCCGCACCGGCCTTGTAGGCCGCGGCAATGGCTTCCACCATGCCGGGGACGAGTTCTGCCCGGTAGTTCTGGTGCAGCCGGTCGTCCATGGCCATCGCCAGATGAGCGTGCTCGCCGCTGGTGATCCCGGCCATGAACAGTGCCACCCGACCGATGTTGAAGACCGCGTCGTCCAGGGGCACCACCGAAGGCAGGACCTGGCGGGCAAAGGCCGTGGGAACCTGGAAGTCCGGCACCACGAGGAGGATGTGCAGTCCGAAAGAGGGGTTGATGCGGACGTGCTCCACCTTCCCCGCGTGGGGGACAGAAACCACCAGCCCGCCCAGGAAGGCAGGAACCACATTGTCCGGGTGGCCTTCTTGCTCCACGGCCATTACCATAAGTTGCTCGCGATCGTACGGCTCGCCGATGAGATGGTTGGCCGCCAGCAGACCGCCGACGATGGCCGCGGCGCTGGATCCCAGCCCCCGGCCGAGGGGGATGCGGTTCTGGCAGTGCACGCGCAGTCCTGGCGGGCTCGATCCGGCGCGGTCGAAGACCATCTTCATGGCCTGGACGACCAGGTTGGAACCATCGCGGGCCAGGGCACCCGCGCCTTCGCCTTCCACAGTTACCACGAGGCCTTCGGGGATGACCACGGCCTCGATTTCGTTGTAGAGTTCCAGGGCCAATCCCAGGACGTCGAAACCCGATCCCAGGTTGGCGCTGGTTGCCGGCACGGTCACCCGGACGCGCATTGCTTTCCTCCGACGTTCGGCTGCGGGTTTGCGCAGGACTCTAACACCTTGCGCGGGGGCGGTCAAATGCCTGAGTCGAGTTGGGCCACCAGCCGGACGAACTCCCGGATCGGGGCTAGCTGATGCATCGCGGCAAACACTAGGCGGTAATCCAGTCCTACATACTCATGGACTACGACGTTCCGAAAGCCAGGGAGGCGGACCAGGACCTCGACGACCTCGGAGGGGAAACCGCTGCGCGACCATCAACAGCGAGAACAGCACGTCGTTTCGGAGCGAGAGGTTGCTTTCGAGATCTTGCTGGATCTCGCTTAGCCGCTCGGTAAGGAACGTCATCCGCTCAGCCGCTCGAGCTGCGCCTGCCGCGCCCGCCGAAGGAATGGAATGAGGTCAGCGGCGCGCAGCAAGATGTCGCGCTCGAACGCGCGCGCCCGCTCCGGGTCGGCGACGTGCACGCGGACCCCTTCGCTAAGGATCTTCGCGGCAAACGGCGCCGGGATCTCGTTGAGGATGACGACGTCCACTTCGTTCTCCCCGAGGGCGTGAATGAGGTCGCCGATTAGCCGCAGGCGGATCTCGAAGCGGGCCGCGG
>JASEHJ010000277.1 GCA_030018905.1 bacterium
AGCAGGATAATGATACAGTCCATGCCCATTAGAAATATTGGGAGTACATGAGCGAAATTCCTTGTCGGGTAAGTTCCGACCTGCACGAATGGCGTAACGACATCCCCACTGTCTCGGCCAGGGACCCAGCGAAATTGAACTGGCTGTGAAGATGCGGCCTACCCGCGGCAAGACGGAAAGACCCCGTGAACCTTTACTGCAACTTGGCAGTGACTTCTGGTCCTGTCTGTGTAGGATAGGTGGGAGGCTTTGAAGCCGGGGCGCCAGCCTCGGCGGAGCCATCCTTGAAATACCACCCTGGCAGATCTGGAAGTCTAACCCAGGTCCGTGATCCGGGCCGGGGACACTGCCTGGTGGGCAGTTTGACTGGGGCGGTCGCCTCCCAAAAAGTAACGGAGGCGTGCGAAGGTTCCCTCAGGCTGATTGGAAACCAGCCGTTGAGTGCAAAGGCAAAAGGGAGCTTGACTGCGAGACCGACAGGTCGAGCAGGTGGGAAACCAGGCCTTAGTGATCCGGTGGTCCCGTATGGAAGGGCCATCGCTCATCGGATAAAAGGTACTCCGGGGATAACAGGCTGATCGCGCCTGAGAGTTCACATCGGCGGCGCGGTTTGGCACCTCGATGTCGGCTCATCGCATCCTGGGGCTGGAGCAGGTCCCAAGGGTTTGGCTGTTCGCCAATTAAAGCGGTACGTGAGCTGGGTTTAGAACGTCGTGAGACAGTTCGGTCCCTATCTGCCGTGGGCGTAGGATGCTTGAGAGGAGCCGTCCTGAGTACGAAAGGAACTGGACGGACGGACCTCTGGTGTTCCGGTTGTCACGCTGGTGGCACTGCCGGGTAGCCATGTCCGGAACGGATAACTGCTGAAAGCATCTAAGCGGGAAGCCGCCCTCAAGATGAGGCATCCCAGGGCTTAGGCCCTCTGAAGGCTCCTTGAAGACGACAAGGTTGATAGGCTGGAGGTGAATGCCAACCAGTACTAATCGGCCGTGAGGCTTGACCGTGTTTCTATGGCGAACACCGAGGCCGCGATCGGGGCTTTGTCCCGGAGCGGTCGGCCGGTCGACGATCCGGACTCGCGCCGCGTGGATGTCTCCGTTTCCCGGTGACCATGGCGGAGGGGCCACACCCGATCCCATCCCGAACTCGGAAGTTAAGCCCTCCAGCGCCGATGGTACTGCAGGGGAGACCCTGTGGGAGAGTAGGACGTCGCCGGGATCTCATCAGATGGACCGCTCCGCCGCGAGCCCGCGCTGGGCGCGCCGCGGCCGTCGACGGCCTGCACGTTACTCCTCCTCGGCAAGGATGACGCGCATCACTTCCGCCACCGCCTCGAAGAGCCGCTCGGGGATCGCCTCGCCCAGCTCGCACGCCAGCAGCGAGCGGGCCACGGGGGCGTTGCGGAGCACCGGCACGCCTGCGGCCCTCGCCGCCTCCACGATCCTCCTGGCCAGTTCGCCCTCGCCCTTGGCCAGGACGATCGGCGCGGCGTCCTCGTCGTCGCCGTCGTACCGGAGGGCGACGGCGACGTGGGTCGGGTTCACGATCACGCACGTCGCGCGCGGCACGTCCATCACCATCCTGTGTGCCAGCATCTCCCTGTGCAGCCGCATCCGCTCCGCCTTGATCTCGGGCTGCCCCTCCTCCTCCTTGTGCTCGCGCTTGACCTCCTCGCGCGTCATCCGCAGGTCGCGCCGGTGGCGCCATCGCTGGTACGCGAGGTCGGCGAACCCGAGGACGACGAGGGCGCCGCCGGCGATGAGCGCGGTCCGCAGCAGCAGGCCGCCCACGGCGACGGCCAGCGCGGATGCGTCGAGCGTCGCGGAGCGGACGATATCCTGGAAGGCCGAGTGGGCGGCGAGCATCGCCGCGCCCGCGACGATCGCGAACTTGAGCAGCGACTTGGCGGCCTCGATCCAGCCGCGCGATCCCAGGATCCGCCGCGCCCCGCGGCCCGGATCGATCCGCTCCAGCTTCGGCTTGACCGCCTCCATCGAGAACAGGCCGCCCACCTGCACCGCGCCGGTCGCCAGCGTCCCGGCGAAGGCGGCCAGCAACACCGGCAGCGACAGGCGAGCAGCGATCTCCCCGCATGCGGCGGCCCAGCCCGCG
>JASEHJ010000278.1 GCA_030018905.1 bacterium
CTCCAGGGATAGGGCGGAGGATGCGGTCCGGGCCCTCCATCGCCGCTTCAACCTGGCCTGAGACCATCCCTGACCGAGTGACCAGGATGAGCCGCGCCCTGGGTGTCTCCCCCAGCGGCTACTACGCATGGCGCGCGCGGCCGGGGTGCGCTGCGGGCTGCAGGATCTAGCGGTTGATGGCCCGCATCCCATCCGCCGGATAGCGGGTGCCTGCCGCGACATCGATCGGCGCGATTTCGTCCAGCGCGGCCAGATCGTCCTGCGTCAGCGTGACATTCAGGGCGCCCAGGTTTTCCTCCAGGTGCGCGCGGCGCCGGGCGCCTGGGATGGGCACGATATCGTCGCCCTGCGCCAGCACCCAAGCGATCACCAGTTGGGGCAGCGAACAGCCCTTCGCCTCCGCCATGGCGCGCAGGCGGTCGACCAGCCGGAGATTGCTGCTGAGGTTCTCTGGATGGAAGCGCGGATGAACGCGCCGCCGGTCGTCGGCCGCCAGGTCGTCGGGCGACCGCACCGTTCCGGTGAGGAAGCCCCGGCCTAACGGGCTGTAGGGCACGAAGCCAATTCCCAGCTCGCGGCAGGTGCTCAAGGCCTCGCGTTCCGGATCTCGCGTCCACAGCGAGTATTCCGACTGAACCGCGGTGATGGGATGGACGGCGTGCCCGCGCCGGATGGTGGCAGCCGACGCCTCCGAGAGGCCCAGGTATTTCACCTTGCCGGCTTCGACCAGCCCGGCCATCGCACCCACCGTATCCTCGATGGGCGTATCGGGATCGACGCGATGCTGGTAGTAAAGGTCGATGACATCGACCCCCAGTCGCTGCAGGCTCTTCTCGCACGCTTCCCTCACGTAATCGGGCTTGCCACTGATGCCCGCGGGCCGGCTTTCTCTGGCGGGCACGTGGCCGAACTTGGTGGCGATGACGATCTCACGCCGGAACGGACGGACGGTCTGCCCCAGCAACGTCTCGTTGTGCCCGTTACCGTAGGCGTCCGCCGTGTCGAAGAACGTAACCCCAAGCTCGTAGGCCCGGTGAATCGTGGCGATCGACTCGGCCTCGTCACCCGCGCCGTACCCGTAACTTCCCGACATGCTCATGCAGCCGAGCCCGAACGCCGAGACCTCGAACCCGCCCCGGCCAAGTTGCCGCCGAATCACGCGCGCCACACCTCCCGAAAGACCCGCATCAAGTTTCCACCGGTGATCGTCTTCGTGTCATCGGGCGTGTGTCCTCTAGCTGATTCACCACCGCCTCCAGTTTCGGTACAATAGAGGTTACGGTTTCTCGATATGGCCCTGCTCCTGCAGGGTCTCCTGGAGCTTCTCCGGGAGGCGCCTGCCTACGAAGAGATCCGCCGGATCCTGATCGAAGGTGATGTGCCTCCGTCCGCCCTTGGGCCGGGCGGCAGCGCGGCGGCATGCCTGCTGGCGGCGATCATCACTGATCCCGAGATCGTCGGCGCGTCCCCTGACAGGCAGGGCGCGCGGCCGCCCACCCTGGCGATTGCCCCGAACCGCGAGGCCGCCGAGCGTCTGGCAGACGACCTGCGGGCGGCGCTCTCAGGCGCGGAGATCCAGGTCATTCTCTTCCCGGACGACCCGGCCGCGGTGCGCGAACGCCTGGGGGTCCTGGACGCGCTCGCCACCGGAGCGCTCGCCGCCGGAGGGGTTGCCGCGGGCCGTCCCGCCACCGGATCGCAGGTGGTCGTTGTGGCATCCGCGGCCGCGTGCGCCGAGCCGCTCCCTTCCCCCGAAGCCCTCTCCGCCGCAACGCTCCGTCTGCGGACCGAACAGACGCAGCCGCGCGATCGCCTTGTGGCCGCCCTGGAATCCGGCGGCTACCAGCGTGTCGGGCTGGTGGCCAACCCGGGCGAGTTCGCGGTGCGCGGCGGCGTCGTGGACCTATTTCCTCCGGACGCGGACGCGCCGGTTCGCCTCGATCTGTGGGGAGATGTCGTGGACTCGCTGCGCGCG
Source organism: bacterium (assembly GCA_030018905.1). Taxonomy (GTDB): domain Bacteria; phylum Sysuimicrobiota; class Sysuimicrobiia; order Sysuimicrobiales; family Humicultoraceae; genus VGFA01. The sequence goes on from JASEHJ010000278.1 coordinate 1,976, forward strand.
TTCGATCCACTCTCGCAGCGCGGCCTGGAAGCGTTGCCCGAGGTCACGGTGCGGCCGGCATGGCTGCGCGCGGAAGGCGACGCCGCCGTATCGCTCGCGGCGCACCTCCCCTCCGGCGGGCTGCCGGTGTTGG
>JASEHJ010000279.1 GCA_030018905.1 bacterium
TGGTTTAATTCGATGCAAAGCGAAGAACCTTACCAGGGTTTGACATGCCGGAAGTACCGACCTGAAAGGGAAGGGACCCGTAAAATCGGGGGCCGGCACAGGTGGTGCATGGCTGTCGTCAGCTCGTGCCGTGAGGTGTTGGGTTAAGTCCCGCAACGAGCGCAACCCCTGTCCTTAGTTGCCATCGGTTTGGCCGGGCACTCTAAGGAGACTGCCGGCGACGAGCCGGAGGAAGGTGGGGATGACGTCAAGTCCTCATGCCCCTTATACCCTGGGCTACACACATGCTACAATGGCCGGGACAGAAGGTTGCCACTCCGCGAGGAGGCGCTAATCCCCAAACCCGGTCTCAGTTCGGATCGCAGGCTGCAACTCGCCTGCGTGAAGCCGGAATCGCTAGTAACCGCAGGTCAGCCACACTGCGGTGAATACGTTCCCGGGCCTTGTACACACCGCCCGTCACACCATGGGAGCTGGTTCCACCCGAAGCCGCTGGCCTAACCCGCAAGGGAGGGAGGCGTCGAAGGTGGGGTTGGTGACTGGGGTGAAGTCGTAACAAGGTAGCCGTACGGGAACGTGCGGCTGGATCACCTCCTTTCTAGGGAGAAATGGGCCTGTCACGGGGCGCGGTCTCTATGACAGGTACCGGCGGTACTCCTTGCCACTATGAGGTTGTCAGGGCAGAAGCCCGCTCCAATCGGAGCGGGCTTCTTGATTTCCCGGATGCGCATGGACTGTCGGCGGTCACACCTGAAAGGCCGTTCGTCGCGGCCGATTGAGTCCTTGAGGGACGGTGACTGCGTGGATGGGGCGGCATTGGCGCTCCGCGGCCCGATTCGCGGAGCAGTTGCCACATTAAGCATCAGGGTGTCGTCTATCGCGGCAGGTAGAGCAGCTCGGGGTGCGATTCGGCTCGAGCCCGGCGAGGCGGGCATGCTCGTCGTGCGCCTTCCCTTCAGCCCCGAAGACGTCGCCAAGATCAAGACGATCCCCGGCCGCCGCTGGCATCCTGAGGGGAAGTATTGGGTGGTGCCCCGGACGGACGGCGTCCTCGCGCGCCTGATGGCACTGTTTGCAGGCGGTTCTGTTGACGTGGACCCAACGCTTCGGCCTCCAGATTGTCGCCATGAGCAGGACACCCCGGTTAACCCGACGGTTCCTCACCCCTTGCCTGGGCCGTCCGGGCTCCTGGATCGGGTTCGCCAGGGCCTCCGCGCCCGCCACTACAGCCGGAGGACCGAACAGGCCTACGCGGCCTGGATCAAGCGGTTCGTTGAGTTCCACGGAAGTCGCGACCCCGGTGAGATGGGCGAGCGGGAGGTTAACGAGTTCCTGACCCACCTGGCTGTCAGCGGACGCGTTGCCGCCGCGACGCAGAACCAGGCCTTGGCGGCCCTGTTATTTCTACACGATAGTGTGCTTCATCGTCCGTTGGGCCGGGTCGAAGGAGTCGTGCGGGCAAGGCGCCCTCGACGGGTGCCGGTGGTGCTGACACGGGAGGAGGTCAAGCCGGTGTTGGACGGCCTCGATGGGATCCCGCGCCTTGTATGCGCGCTGTTGTACGGCTCCGGGCAGCGCCTGCTGGAGTGCCTGCGCCTGAGGGTCAAGGACCTCGATTTCCAGCGCAACGAGATCACCATCCGCGACGGCAAAGGCGGCAAGGACCGGGTGACCATGCTGCCGGTAACCGCGAAGGCGCCGCTGCAGGCGCACCTTGAGAAGGTGCGCTCCCAGCACGAGAAGGACCTGACGCGCGGCCTGGGCCGGGCACCGCTGCCTGACGCCCTCACCCGGAAGTACCCCGGCGCCGATCGCCAGTGGGCGTGGCAGTGGGTCTTCCCTGCGTCTGCGCACTACGCCGACTCCCACACCGGAGTACGCCACAGGCACCATCTACACGAGTCGGTCATCCAGCGGGCAGTGAAGGAGGCAGTGCGCCGGGCGGGGCTGACCAAGCCGGCCTCGTGCCACACGTTCCGTCATTCGTTCGCCACGCACCTCCTGGAAGACGGATACGACATCCGGACGGTCCAGGATACGCACTTGCGCGTAACGGTCCATCGTGAACACCTGGATCGGCGCATCGTGAACACCTAGAT
>JASEHJ010000027.1:0-22678 GCA_030018905.1 bacterium
GCCGGCACCAGCTCGTCGCCGGTGGCCAATATCGCCACGCGCGGGGGCAGGAAGACCCGAACGGACTCCATTCCCTGGCCGGCCAGCAGCCCCAGGTCGGCCGGCCGGAGTCTCCACCCGCGGCGCAGCACAAGTTCGCCGGCGCGGATGTCGGCTCCGCGTGCCACCACGTTCTGCCCGGTGATCACCGGGCGTGATACAAGCAGACCCTCCCCCTCAACCGTCGCGTGCTCCTGCATGACCACCGCGTCGGCGCCGGCAGGCAACATCCCTCCGGTGGGAATCCGCACAGCTCCTCCCGGGGGCACAGAGATATCCGCGGCGACGCCCATGTGAACCTCGCCAGAGGGCCGCAGGAACACCGGCCGGCCTGGAACCGCGGCGGCCAGGTCGGAGGCGCACACCGCCCATCCATCCATCGTGGACCGGTCGAAAGGCGGCAGATCCGTGGACGCAACAGCATCCTCGGCCAGCACGCGGCCGAGCGCCGCCCGGAGGGCCACGTGCTCAGTGCCACGCGGACCCGGCCGCAGGACGGCGGCGTACCGCGTACGGGCATCGTGCGGACTGCTCAGCCGGGAGAATGCTTTCGGGTGAGGCGTCAGATCAGGCCACCCCCACCGCGCGGGCGGCCCGCACGAACGCCTCTAACGCCCGATCCAGATGCTCCCTGGTGTGCTCCGCGGTCACGATCGTGCGCACGCGCGCGCGGCCCCGCGGCACGGTCGGATACACGATCCCCACCGCGAAGACGCCCTCCTCAAACAGCCGGTCGGAGAGCTGGAGGGCGCGCAGCTCATCGCCAACGATAACCGGAGTGATCGGCGTCTCGCTTGTCCCGATATCGAACCCCGACACACGCAGGCCTTCCTTGAAGTACCAGGCGTTCTCCCACAACCGGGATATCAGTTCAGGGTTCTGCTGCACCAGCCGCACGCCGGCCAGGGCCGAGGCGGCCACCGACGGGGGGTGCGAGGTGGAGAAGAGCAGAGGCCGGGCGCGGTGCATCAGCAGATCCACGAGATTCCGGCTGCCGGCTACGTAGCCCCCGAGGCCGGCGAACGCCTTGGAGAGCGTGCCCACCTGGATGTGCACCCGACCGTGCAGATCAAAATGGTCCACCGTGCCACGGCCGTGGCGGCCCAGCACTCCGCTGGCATGGGCGTCGTCAACCATCATGATGGCGCCGAACTCCTCGGCGGCCTCGACCAGCCCGCGCAGCGGCGCGATGTCACCGTCCATGCTGAACACGCCGTCTGTAATGAGGAGCACCCTGCGGGCACCGCGGCACTCAGCCAACATGTGGCGCGCGGCCCCGACGTTCCCGTGCGGGAAGACCTTCTTGTCCGCGCCGGAGAGCCGGCAGCCGTCAATGATGCTGGCGTGATTCAGCTCGTCGCTCACCACCACATCCTCCCGGCCCAGCAGCGCGGCAACGGTGCCGGCGTTGGCCGTGAAGCCGGACTGGAAGAGCAGCGCGGCCTCGGTGTGCTTGAAGGCGGCCAGTTCCGCTTCCAGTTCCTGGTGGATCGCCATGTTGCCCGCAATGGTTCGTACCGCGCCAGACCCCACGCCGGTGGTGGCGATGGCCTCCAGCGCCGCAGCCTTCAGGGCAGGATGGTTGGCCAGGCCCAGGTAGTTGTTGGAGGCCAGATTGATGAGATCCCGCCCGTCGTAGCGCGCGACCGCGGACTGTGCGCCCTCCAGCAGCCGGGGCCAGCGCCACAGACCCTTCGAGCGGAGATCTTGAAGCTCGCTGTCCACAAACGCCAGGGGATGTTCCAAGTCAGGACTCAATGGTCAGGATCACCTTCCCCGCTCCTCCCGACTCCAGCCGCTCGAAGGCCTCTTTGAACCGTTCCAGCGGCAGCCGGTGGGTGATGATGGGCCTGATGTCCAGCCCCTGCCGGAGCATTGCGCTCATCTGCTCCCAGGTCTGCCACATCAGGCGCCCAAAGATACCCTGCAACCGTACCTCCTTGAAGATCACCAGGTTGACCAGGTCCAGCTCGACCGGCGCTCCAGGCAGCCCCAGCAGACCCACCCAACCGCCGCCCCGCACCGCCTGCAGCGCATCCCGGATGCCGGACGGGTGGCCCGACATCTCCAAGACCGCATCGGCACCACTGCCGCCGGTCCGCTCGCGCACGCGCTCGGCGACGGCGCCATCACGGGCGTCCAGCACCAGATCAGCGCCCATCCTACGGGCCAGTGTCAGGCGGCTCTCCGTGACGTCCGACGCAATCACCGACCCGGCGCCGGCCATCTTGCAGACCGGAATCGCCATCAGCCCTATGGGACCGCAGCCGGTAATGAGAACGGACCGGCCGGGCAGCTCGGTCGCCATGGCCGTATGGACCGCGTTCCCGAGCGGATCCATTATCGCGGCCACGTCGAATGGGATCCCTTGATCCAGTTGCCAGGCGTTGCCGGCCGGCAGCACCACGTACTCCGCGAACGCCCCATCGCAATCGATCCCAATAATCTCCAGCCGCTGGCAGATGTGCGGCTGGCCGCCTAGGCAGGGGACACAGCGGCCGCAGGCGACGTGGCACTCACCCGCCACCCGATCGCCCGCCTTGACGGTGTCTACGCCCTCACCGGTCGCCACGACCGTACCGCAGAACTCGTGCCCTATCACGCGAGGGGGCCGAATGCGCGACTGCGCCCAGGGGTCCCACTTGTAGATGTGCAGGTCGGTCCCGCAGATGCCGGCAACGGCAACCCGAACCAGCGCCTCGCCCGGGCCTGGGGAGGGAACCGGGAAATCTACGAGTTCGCAACCGTACCCGGGTGTCGTCTTGACCAACGCGCGCATCGCTCAATGGTTTCGACACGGCGCGCGCCCGACTCCTGCGCGGGACGGAAGGAGCACCCCCACTGACACGCCGAAGGTAACGGCGCGCTTGGTCCGTGCGGCCGCAGCGCACACACGCCCCGCCCTGGAGGCCGGTATGCAGTTTCTGTTGCACCCGCAGGCAGTCCACTTCCCCGTAGCCCTCTGGCTCACGAGCGCCCTGCTCGACCTGCTCTACGTTCGCAGGAGGGACCCCTTCCATTTCCGCGCCGCGCGGGGGCTCATAGGATTAGGGCTGTTGGGAGCAGTGGTCTCGATCGCCACCGGCTTCGCGGACGCGCTGCCGCTCGTAGCCGAGGGCGTGGGACAAGCGTTCGTGGACCGCCACAGGGTCCACCAGGTCTTCGCCTATCTTTCGACGCTGATGTATGCGGTCAGCTTCCTGATCCGCTGGCGGCGGCCGAGCGTGGGGAGCGCCGTCGTTGCCGCGCTGATGGTGGCAGGCGCTGCGCTCATCGCCGTAACGGGGTGGCTTGGGGGCGAGCTCCGGCTGGTAATGTGAGGGGCCTCCAGGAAATCACGGGCAGAAGGCTCAGGTCTCCGGCCGCTCCTGCCAGACGGCGCGCCCCGCTGCCATCGGCGTTCATGACGTGCACCGCCAGGTCCCCGTCCCGGCTTGAGACAAATGCCAGCCGCCGTCCGTCCGGCGACCACGTCGGGAGCAAGTTCACGCCCGCCGGGGTGAGCCGCACCGGCCTCCCGCCGCCGTCATTCGTCACGTAGATCTGGGCGTCCCCTACGCGGGCCACGACGAACGCGATCCGGCGGCCGTCGGGCGACCAGGCCGGCGCATAGCCGGTGAACCGCCTCTCCTCACCGCCGGCCACGCTTACGACGAGGACGGAGGTCTCCGCGCGGCCAACCCGGACCACGGTCGCGATCCGCCTGGCGTCCGGCGACCAGACAGGATGCAGCACGCCCGGCCTCAGCACGACACCGGCAGCGAGCCGGCGCTCTCCGGTACCGTCCGCATTCACCACGTAGAGGTCGGGCTCCCCGCGACCCCGCCTGGCGACGAACGCGATGCTGCGGCCATCAGGCGACCATACGGGAACAGCGTGCTCGCCTCCCGAGGGCGTGAGGGTCCTCTGCGCGCTGCCGTCGGAGTTCATCACATGGATCCGGGCTTCTCCGGTCCGGTTGGACGCGAAGGCGATCCGGCGGCCATCGGGAGACCAGGAAGGAAACGAGCTGTCTCCGGGCGGGCCCGTGAGACGGCGCTGCCTCCCGCCGTCCGCGGCCATAACCGCGATCCGGGCACGACCGTCCTCGAACGCGGTGTAGGCGATCCGGCGGCCGTCGGGAGACCAAACGGGCGTGGTGGCCTGCCCGGACGGGCCAGTCAGCCTTCGCTGGCCGCTGCCCTCGGCGCAGATCGTGTGTATCTGCATCTCCCCTGACGCGGCTGAGACGAAAGCGAGGGTGGAGAGCAGCGCGAGCGCGTGGAAGGGCACCTCTAGCCCCCCAGGTAGGCCCGCCGGACCTCCTCGTTGGCCTTCAGGTCGGCCGCGGAGCCCTGGAGCACTACCTCGCCGGTCTGGAGCACGTACCCGCGGCTGGCGACCGACAACGCCATGAAGGCGTTCTGCTCCACAAGCAGGATCGTGGTTCCCGAAGCGTTGATCTCCTTGATCGAGTCGTAGATCAGGTCCACCAGCACCGGCGCCAACCCCATGGAAGGCTCGTCCAGCAGCAGGACCTTGGGCCGGGTCATGAGCCCCCGTCCGGTGGCCAGCATCTGCTGCTCACCGCCTGATAGGGTTCCTGCCACCTGGGCGCGGCGCTCTCTGAGGCGAGGGAACATCCCAAACACCCTCTCGAGATCCGCCTCGATACCGCTCCGGTCGGTACGCGTGAACGCGCCCATCTCCAAGTTCTCCGTAACGCTCAGGCGGCCAAAGATCCTCCGGCCCTCGGGCACGTGGACAACGCCCTTGGCCACGATCCCGTGCGGGCTCATTGCGCTCAGGTCCTCGCCGGCCAGCGTTATCTGCCCGCCGCGGGGGCGCAGCAGCCCGCTGATCGTCTTCAGCGTGGTGCTCTTCCCGGCGCCGTTGGCGCCGATCAGAGTCACGATCTCGCCAGGGTCCACCTTCAGGGAGATGCCCTTGAGGGCGTGGATGTTCCCGTAGTAGACGTGCAGGTTCTCAACTTCCAGAAGCGCCATGGAGGCCCCCGCCCGGTCGGATCAGTGGGTCGCGTACGCGCCGGTCTTGCGCGTGCCCAGGTATGCCTCTATCACCCGCGGGTCGTTCTGCACCTCCTGCGGGGTTCCCTCAGCGATCTTGGTGCCGTAGTCGAGCACTGTCACGATCTCGGAAATACCCATGACAACGCGCATCTGGTGCTCGATCAGCAGGATGGTTATGCCCTTCTCGTCGCGCAGGCGCCGGATGAAGGTCATCATCTCCATGGTCTCGCGCGGGTTCATGCCTGCGGTCGGCTCGTCAAGCAGCAGCAGCGATGGTCGGCTGGCCAGCGCGCGGGCCACCTCTAGGCGCCGCTGATCGCCATAGGGAAGGTTCTTGGCCAGGAAATCGCCCTTGCCCCGTAGGCCAACGAACTGAAGGAGGTCGCGGGCTGCCGTCGTGGAATCCTGGTCTTCCTGCCGGGTGTAGGCGGTGTTCAGAACCGCGCCGACCCATGACGATCGCAGGTGCGGGTGCATCCCCACCAGAATGTTCTCCAGGCCGGTCATGTTTGCGAAGAGCCGGATGTTCTGGTAGGTGCGGGCGATGCCCAGCCGGGCGATGCGGTCCGGGGACAGCCCGTCAATGGCCATGCCCTGGAAGACCATCTCCCCCTCTTCCTGCCTGTTGAAACCGGTCACGCAGTTGAAGTAGGTGGTCTTGCCCGCCCCGTTGGGCCCGATGATGCTGTGGATGGACTGCTCCCTCACTTGCAGGTCCAGCCGGTTGAGCGCAACCAGGCCGCCGAAGCGCTTGGTCAGGCCGCGCGAGGCCAGAATGGACATGCTACCCACCACCCCGGCGGTCGGAGGCGGCAAGGTCTTCCGGACCTGCCGCGGCACCGACCTCCTCGGAGGCATGCAGCTCGCGCTTCAGTGCCTCCGCCGGCCACAGCCCCTCCGGCCGGAGCTGCATCATCAAGACGAGGGCCGCCCCATAGATCAGAAACCGGTACTCGGCAAACTCGCGAAGCAGCTCGGGTAGCCCAACAAGGAAGAGCGACCCCACGATGACCCCGGGCATGCTCCCCATTCCTCCCACGATGATAAGAGACAGCACGTTGATCGAGATGAGCAGCTGGAAGCTGTGCGGAAAGACCGAGCCTACCATTACCGCGAAGATCGCGCCGCTCAGGCCGCCGAAAGCAGCGCCCATCGCGAAGGCCATCAGCTTGACGTTCACCAGGTTGATCCCCATGGCCTCGGCCACGTCCTCATCCTCGCGCACCGCCATCCAGGCCCGCCCAAGGCGCGAGTCGCGCAGCCGCATGGCGACGAAGATGACCAGGGCGCAACTGACAAGGGTCAGGTAGAAGAGCTGCTCCGGACCCCGGAACTCAAACCCGCCTATCATCGGCTTGGGGATGCCGAGCACTCCCTGGGATCCTCCCAGCCACGGCCGCAGGAAGTCGGACAGAACCAGGATCCGGATGATCTCACCGAATCCCAGGGTGGCGATGGCCAGGTAGTCTCCGCGGATTCCCAGCACCGGAACGCCCAGCAGCACGCCGGCGACCAGGGAGACGGCCACCGCGACGGGCACGGCCGCCCAGAACGAGAGCCCCACGATACCGTATTCCCCGACCGAGGTCAGCAGGCCCAAGGTGTAGGCGCCGATGGCGAAGAACGCGACGTAGCCTAGGTCGAGCAGGCCGGCAAAGCCCACCACGACGTTGAGCCCCAGCCCCAGTAGGGCGAAGAGCCCCACGAGCACAAGCACCTGGGAGATAAACGGCCCCGCGGCCAACGGCACAAGCAGAAGCAAGGCCACGGCGCCGCCCAGCGAGCCCAGGCGCAGTACACGCTGCCGCGGTGCGGGCAGCCGCCCGTGCCACTGCCGCACGGCACCGCCCCGGCGGGCCCACACGGTGCTCGAACCCCAGGACAGGGCAAACACGATTGTCGCGCCGCGTATCGAGAGTCCGTCTTCGATGAACAGCAGCTCCCGAACCGCGGACCGGGCGCCCTCCGCGTGCAAGAGAATCTGCAGCAGTTCCTGGAAGAGACCGACGCCCAGGGTCCATGCCAGGGCAGTGACCAGCGGTCGGCGAACGCCGGCGGACAGAAACGAGGCAGCCGCCCCAACTGCCCCCACCGCGGCAGCGCCCAGCAGGACAAGGGGAATCCCGGAGGTACCCCGGCCGAACGACAGCGCCGCGAACATCGCGGGCGAGGCGCTGACGAACATGCTCCGCATGTTGACCAGGTTGCCGAGCACAACGAGCGCGGACACAACCGCCCCTACCGCCGCCCCGGCCAGCGCGCCGCGCACCACGGGCGCACCGCGTACACCGCCCGCCTGACGCTGCGATCCCTGGTACCCCGCCACGACGGCGGTGAGTACCGGCAGCGCAAGGCCGAGCGAGAACACTCCCACGATGATCTGTCGCCCTGCGAAAGTCTCGACCATGCCCACGAGGGCGAGAAAGACGGCCACTCCTCCGCAGAGCAGGCCCTTCTGGACGGCCGCGATCCAGGGTCGCCGGTATCTGCTCACCGGTGCGCGCTCCATCCCCGCTACGCCTTCTTGACCACGAGGCGCTCGCCCATGATTCCCGACGGCCGAAAGATCAGGACCATGACCAGCATGGTGAAGGCGATCACGTCCTTGAGCTGATAGGGCGCCACGATCCCGAGGCCGTCGAGGAACAGGATCGGCCCCGCCGACTCGAAGATGCCCAGGAACAGCCCCCCGAGCATGGCGCCCGGGATGTTGCCGATGCCGCCCAGCACCGCCGCGGTGAACGCCTTAATGCCGGGAATGAAGCCCATGAAGAAGTGCACCTGCTTGAAGACCAGCGCGTACAGGAAACCCGCCGCCCCGGCCATTGAGGCTCCCACGGCAAAGGCGATCACGATCGCGCGGTCCACGTCAATGCCCATCAGCGCCGCCGCTTCCCTGTCCTCAGAGACCGCCCGCATTGCAGTCCCGGTCTTGGTGCGCATCACGAACGCGTAGAGACCCAGCATCATCAGCACGGCCGCCACGAGCACCACGGCCTGCGTCCGCAGGATGCTGATGCCCGCGATGGCCCACGTACCCTTGAGGACCTGGGTCTCGGGATAAGCCTGGAATCCGGAGCCAAAGAAGCCGCGGAACGCGTACTGGAGGAAGAACGATGCCCCGATCGCCGCAATAAGCGGCACGAGGCGCGGCGAACCTCGCAGCGGCCGGTACGCAACGCGCTCCAGCAGCACCGCGATCGCCGTCGAGGTGATCATCGCCACGGCCAGAACCACCAGAAGGCTCACCACGGGATTCCGGTCCAGGTAGCCGGACCGCCCAAAGGCCGCGGCCACGAAGTAGGCCGTGTACGCCCCGCTCATGAAGACCTCGCCGTGGGCGAAGTTGATCATTCGGAGGATGCCGTACACCATCGTGTACCCCAGGGCGATCAGGGCATAAATGCTCCCCTGGGACAGCCCATACACCACGAAGTCAATCCAGACCTCGCCCGGGTACCTTCGAGCCATGATCGTGCCGATCATCCCCCAGACCACCACCACGAGGACCACGATCCGAAAGGCCCACAGGTAGAGGTCAACGACCGAGAGCCTCCGCATCAGACTGCTCTGCACGCTCGCCTCCTAGTTGAACAGGGGGAATGAGCCAGATGGAATCTTCAGGCTCATCCCCCCCACGTTGATTCGTTGGTTACAGACAGCCTCCGCCGACTACGGGTAGATCTTCTTCGGATTCTTCCCCGGATCCCACTTCGCTGTGTCAGCCGACAGGGTCTGGTAGACGGCGATCTTGGGATCTGCGCAGTCGCCGTACTTGTCGCAGGTCAGGGTGCCGGTCAGACCCTTGAAGTTCTTGGTCGCATAGAGCGCGTCGCGCAGCGCCTTCCGACCGATGTAGGTGTTGCCGGCCGCATCCTTCTTGGCCACCTTCTCGATGGCGGCAAAGATCATCATGGCGGCGTCGTAGGCGTGGGCATGGAACGGCGCGAGCGGCTTCTCCCCGTACTTCTTCTGGTGCTTCTCCTGGAACACCTTGTAGGCCGGCCCAAGGGCCTCGGGGGACAGGTCGGGGCTGGAGTGGTACATGCCCACCGCCGCATCCCCGGCGGCCTTCATGAAGTCCGGCGAGAACATCCCGTCGGCGCCCATCAGCTTGACGTTGGCCAGGCCGGAGACCTCCTTCGCCTGGCGGGTAATGTGGCCGCCGGCGGAGATGAAGATGGGGTAGTAGATCATATCGGGCTTGCCCACCGCGATCTTGGTCAACATGGGGCGCATGTCCGTGTCGGTGGGCGATATCGCTTCCTGGGCGGTGATGGTACCGCCGAGTTTCTTGAAGGTCTCGGTAAACACGCCCTGCAGCCCTTCGGCGTACGGGCTTCCGTCGTGAACCGTTGCGGCCTTCTTGAGCTTGAGAACCTTGTAGGCGAACTCCGCGGCCACCCGGCCCTGCACCTTGTCGTTGTGGGCGGTGCGCAGGTACCCATCGTAGGTCGGGCCCCTGTCAGGAGCAGTAAGCTTGGGTGCGGTGTTGGAGGGCGACACCGTCACGATCCCGGCCTTCCAGAGAATGGGAGCCCCGGGCACGGCCTCGCTGGAGCAGTTGGAGCCGATGGCGGCCACGATCGCTTTGTTGGCCGCCAGCTTGGTAGCGGCCGTGACCCCACCCTCCGCGTTGCAGCCAGAATCCTCGCCAATCAGCTTGATGGGGTGGCCCAGGAGCTTGCCGCCCTTGTCGGCGATGGCGATCTCGGCACCCCGCCGGGTGTCGATGCCCAGGCTCGCGTCTGGGCCGGCGACGACCATCCAGTAGGCGATGGTGAGCGACGCTCCCTTGGCGATCTTCACGACGCCAACCGGATCCGTAACGGGTCCAACCGTCGCCGCAGGAGCCGCCGGAACAAAGTACGGGCCGCCTGCGACCATCAGGGCAACAACGAGAGCAATCGGAATCCTCATGCGCTTCATCCTCTCTCTCCCTCCCTTGGCTTGGGACCTGCACTCCTCCGCGCTTTTCGAGCGGAAGTAAGTGACGGTTCGCCGTCGTGGGCACGGGTTCCTCCTCCTAGCCCCTGAGCAGGTTCCGTAGCACGAACGCGAGGTTTGCGGGACGCTCGGCCATGCGCCGCATCAGGTACGGGTACCAATGGGTGCCGTAGGGAACGTAGATCCGCACCCGGTGCCCCCCGCGGAGCAGCCGTGCTTGCAGATCCCGGCGGATGCCGTAGATCATCTGGAACTCGTAGCGGTCCCGCGGGATGTTCTCGCGCTCCACCATGGAGACGGCGGCCTGAATCAGCCGCTCGTCGTGGGTGGCAATGGCATGGCAGGCAGGATCGCGCAGCAACCGCTGTTGGAGCCTGATGAAGTTGGCGTCCACATCCTGCTTGCGGGGATAGGCAACCGAGGATGGCTCGGCGTAGGCGCCCTTGCACAGGCGGATGGGGATACCCAGCTTCAGCAGACGATCAACGTCGTCCCCGCTCCTGTAGAGGTACGCCTGGATGACCGCGCCCAGCGCGTCGCTTCCCTCGGCTTTGAGTCGCGTGACGATCTCAAGGGTCCGGTCAACGTAGGGCGAGTGCTCCATGTCAACGCGCACGAACCGCCCGTCCGTTCGGGCCGCCTCAAGCACCCGGCGCAGGTTGTCCGCGGCCAGGTCGGTATCGAGGTCAAGACCGAGCTGGGTGAGCTTGACCGAGATGTAGCAGTCCACGGGACGGCCCCGCAGCCGGGTTGCGGCCTCCGCGTAGGCGTCGGTCGCCGCCCGGGCCTCATGCGGCGAAGTGGTCTTCTCCCCCAGCAGGTTGAGCGAAAGGAGGTACCCCTCCGCGGCCAACCGGTCCACGACCCCCAGCGCCTCGTCCAGCGTCTCGCCCGCCACGAACCTCCGCGCGGCGCGGCGCGCCATCCGCTGCCTGAGGACAAAAGCGTGGACGCGTTCGTTTTCAGAGAGCGCAAGCAGTAGCTGTCGGATCATCGGCCCGCCCGCTAGGGGTAGATGCCGCGGATTAGCACTGCCTGGGCCACGCGGTCAATGGCCTTGATCAGCGCACCGGTCCGCAGGTCAACGCCCCGGCTGTTGGCAATCTGCTCCACGGCCTCGAAGCTGCGGACCATGATCCTGTCCATGTTGGCGTTCACCTCTTCCTCGGTCCAGAAGAACTGCTGCAGCCCCTGGACCCACTCGAAGTACGACACGATCACCCCGCCGGCGTTGGCGAGGATGTCGGGGATGACCCTGATCCCGCGCTCGGCCAGTACCGCGTCCCCGCCTGGGGTAACTGGGCCGTTGGCGGCCTCCACGATCAAGCGCGCCCTAACGCGCGCCGCGTTGTCCGCGGTGATCTGCCCTTCAGTGGCGCCCGGGACCAGTATGTCAGCGGGGAGTTCGAGCAGCTCCGCGTTGCTGATGGCCTCCGCTCCAGGAAAACCAACGACGGTGCCTGCCTGTCTCTTGTGCTCCACGAGTCGGGCATGGTCGAGCCCGCCTGGGTTGAACACCCCACCCTGCTTGTCGCTTGTCGCGATGATCCGGCAGCCCTGCTGGGCCAGCAGCGCTGACACTACCGACCCGACCTTCCCAAACCCCTGAATGGCCACGGTCGCGCCCTCAATGCTCATCCCGAGACGCCGTGTCGCCTCTCGGGCGGCGATGGCCACCGAGCGGCCAGGGGCTTCCATCCTGCCATACGATCCGCCGATAGCGATCGGCTTGCCCGTCACCACAGCCGGCGTGGAGTAGCCCCGATGCATGCTGTAGGTGTCCATGATCCAGGCCATGACCTGGGGGGTCGTGCCCATGTCCGGGGCCGGGATGTCCGACTCCGGACCCATCAGGATGGAGATCTCGGTGGCGTACCGCCGCGTCAAGTGTTCCAGCTCCCTCGGAGATAGCACCTTGGGGTTGACCACCACACCGCCTTTGGCTCCCCCAAAGGGCAGGCCGACCACGGCGCACTTCCAGGACATCAGCATCGCCAGCGCCCTTACCTGGCTGAGCGTTATGCCCTGGTCGTACCGGATGCCACCCTTGCTGGGGCCGAGCACCGTGCTGTGGTGCACTCTGTAGCCGGTAAAGATGCGCACGGACCCGTCGTCCATCTTCACCGGGAAGTTTACGGCCAGTTCGCGCTTGGGGAACGCCAGAAACTCGCGTACTCCCCTCTTCAACGCCAGGTGGTCGGCGGCGCGGTTGAACTGCTGGAGCACCGCACCCCACAGGTCCTCGTTCGGCGGCGTCACCGAGCCCTGCGTGTTCATGTATCCCCTCCCCTTCTCAGTCGGCTCAGGGACGGGCATCGCAGCCCGTCCGGTCATCAACGGGTGAGTGCCGAGACCGGCACAAGCGCAATTCCGACGCGGTCGAACTCGGGCAGCATCTCCGCAACCACGCGCGGGGTAAGGCGTTGAGCGTGCGCGATTGCAACCGCCTCGCCGTGGCGGAGGGCGGTCTCGATCAAACGCCGGATCTCCCGGCGGATTGCCGCGGGATCGTTCTCGTTGTCCAGGAACACGGTGCGGGCAGCGCTCCGGATACCGGCCTCTGTCGCGACCGATCCGACCACCGAGTGGATGGTGGTCTTGCTGTCCAGGAAGAAGAGATCTCGCTCCCGGGCCACCTCCATGACCGCGCGCATGACGCGCCGGTCGGCCGTGGCGCGCGATCCCATGTGGTTGCTCACTCCGGTGGCGCCTGGGACCGACGCCAGTCCGGCACGCACCGCTGCCTGGATCTCGGCCTCGCCCATCGTCACCGTCACCCCGCCCGGACCCAACGCCTTGGTACCATCCATGGGTTCCAGTGGCAGATGCAGGATCACCTCCAAGCCCGCGTTTTGGGCCCTTTGGGCAACGTCGGCGGAGTACCGCAGGCCTGGAAGCACGGCCACGGTCACCGGCCGCCCAATGGCAATGATCTCTTCCACATCGTCCAGTGCCCCGCCTGCATCGTCGAAGACAATCGCCACCCTGGCAGATGAGGCAGCCGGGTGACTTGGCGCAGGCGTCGGAGACCGGCCCGGCCGGATCGTCGGTGGCGTAGCCGAGGGCGGAGTCCGAACCGCGCGAGGGGCCGGAGTCCCACCGGACGGAACCGGCCGCCGCTCAGAGGCCAGCCACCATCCTGCCGCGATACCCACCAACAGGATGGCTGCAGCCAGCCAGGCCTTCCGCGAGGCGCCCTCGGACCGCCGCCGCGTTCGCCGCCGTGCGGATGGCGCCATCTAGCGTCGCTGTGCCGCGCGCTGTTTGAGCACTGCGATTCCTCGCCGAAGTTGCTGTGCCTGGATCCGATCCATCTCGGCTTCCGCCTTGCCCTCGAGGCGATCTCCCGCGGCTACCTCGGGCATAATGCCCTTGCCATGGATGTCTTGGCCCGCCGGGGTGAGGTACTTGGCGGTTGTGACGGCCGCGGCTCCACCGCCGGTAAGGGGAATCAGGGTCTGGATCACGCCCTTGCCGAACGTCCGCTGGCCCACCAGGGCAGCGCCTGCCGAATCGCGCAGCGCACCGGCCAGTATCTCGGACGCGCTGGCCGTGAACTCGTTGACCAACACAACGACAGGTAGCGTCAACTTGGCACCCGGACCTGCCCTGTCTGTCTTACGGCGTCCGTCCCGGTCAACGACGTGCACGACGGGCCGGCCGTCCGCCACGAATCGGTCCGCGACCTGCGTGGCCGCACCCAGGAGCCCTCCGCCGTTACTCCGCAGATCAAGGATCAGCCCGCGGGCCCCCTCCCTTGTCACGCGATCGAGAGCAGACCCGACCTCCTTCGGCGTCTGCTCGTTGAAGGTGAGGACGCGCACGTAGCCCAGGCGGGCATCCGAGAGTTCCTTCCGTACCGCCGGTTCGAGAGCTCCTGGTCCCTGGACAGTGACGATCTGCACGCGGGCGCGCGTAATCTCAACGTCGTTGGTCAGGCCCGCGCGGCCAATCCGCAGCGTCACCTTGGTCCCGGCCGGGCCGCGGATACGGGTCACCGCTTCCTGCAACGCCATCCCCTCCGTGGGCACCTCGTTGATGCGCAGGATGCGGTCTCCGGCCCGCAGACCGGCCCGGTGGGCAGGCGTGCCCTCGATCGGCTGGACAACGATCAGATGCCGGTCCCGGATGTCTATGAAGATCCCGACCCCAAAGAAGTACCCCTGCGCGTCCTGCGAGAATTCCTTGAAGACCCGTGCGTCCATGTAGCGCGTGTAGGGATCCCCCAGCGCATCGAGCATGCCTCTCGCGGCGCCGTCAAAGAGCTTGGAGGCCTCAGGGATCGGGGTCAGGAACTCCTTTCGAACCTGCACGAGCAGTTCACGCAGTAGGGCGAACCCCTGGTCGTCGGCCGACCGCGCCACCACCGCGCGCTGCCCTATCCCGTAGCCGGCCAGAAACACGCCGGCTGCCAGGACCACCACCAGAAGCGCGCCGGTCAACCTACCCCGGTTCACCACAGTTCACCGCCTCTCCACGGAATACCACCCGCTGCCGGCTGTAGCTTACCCTGGCTTAGGGATGGGAACAAGCACGGTTTCTTCAGTCGGGGTTGACGGGCCGGCCGTTCAGGCGGATCTCGTAGTGGAGGTGCGGGCCGGTGCTGTAGCCGGTGCTCCCGACATACCCGATCACCTGTTTGCGGGACACGATCTGCCCCGGCGTCACCTTGATCCTGGACAGATGGCCGTAGAGAGTGCTTACGCCGTCGCCGTGGTCCAGGATGACCAGCTTGCCATACCCTCCGTACCATCCGGCGAAGAGCACCTTGCCATCGTGCGCCGCCGGCACCGGAGTGCCTCTCGGCGCCGATATGTCCGTGCCCGTGTGGAAGTGGTGGCGCCGAAAGAGAGGGTGGCGGCGGAAGCCGAAGCGCGACGTCACCGGTCCCCTCAGCGGCCGAACGAGGGCTGCCATTGTGCTCTCCCTGGCAATCGCGGCGCCACCCTGCAGTCGCCGGATCATGGCCGCCACCGCGGCTGAGTCCTCCTCCGTCTCGCGCACAGCCTGCTCCGCGGCGGCCCGCTCGTGGATGATCGCCTCCAGAATCCTCCGCTTCGCAGCCACCTGCTCCGATAGCTGCTCTTCGCGCTCTCGGGTCTGGCGCGCGACCTCCTGCAACTGCGCCTGCTGCGCGATCAACTCTTCCCGCAACGCCGCGGTCCGGTCGCGGTCCAGGGCATAGGCGCTTATCAGCCGGGCATCCTCCCGCATGACCGCTCCTACCAACCGCGAGCGCGCGACGAACTCCGGGAATGAGGTGGCCTGGAGCACGACGTCCAAGTATCCGGCGCGCCCGGATCGGTGCAGGTCCACGACACGCTCGGCCAGCAGATCCCGGCGCTGTGCCAGTGCCGCCTCAGCACGGGCCAGCTCGACGGCAGCGGCCCGCGTACGTAGCCGCACGCGACGCATCTCCGTGGACAGGCGCCGCAACTGCTCCTCGGTCGCCTCGCGCTGGCGGTCCAGCCTCTGAACCTCGTCGGCCATTCGACGTTCACGGTGCCTGGTCTGACGCAGCCGCTGGCGCTCGGTTTCAAGCTGCCGTTGCAGGCGTGAAAGCTCCTCCTGCCGGGACGATAGGGGCGCGGACGAGGCGGCGATGGCTTCCTGCATCCCGGCTGCCAAGGCAACCGCCAGCAGTAGCGCCGCGGTTGCCAGTCGAACTCCAACCGGCCCGCTCATGTCCGGAGGTACCTCCGGATGCCGATCTCGCTTCCCGCCATCCCGACGGCGATGCCCAGGAACCAGACCACGGCCAAGGCTGCCGGCAGCGCGGCGCGGGGAGGTAGAAGCGGCAGGAACGGCAGCGAGCCCGTGATCTGGGCGGCCAGGTAAGCGTAGACCGCCGCCAGAACCGCGGTTGCTGCAAGGGCCGCAGCGGCGCCCTGCAGCACGCCTTCCAGAACGAACGGGCCCCGGATGAATCCTGGCGTGGCGCCTACCGACGTCATGATCTCGATCTCCTGACGCCTGGCCGCGATCGTCAGCCGGATCGTGTTGAGGACAATCAGCAACGCCGCGGCGAACAGCGCGGCTGCTGCGGCAACACCGGTGATCCGGACGGCGCGCGTCAGCGCCACGAGCCGATCCACCACCGGCGTCCCGTGCAGCACCTCCGCGATGCCCGCAATCCGCTCCAGCGCAGCGGCAACGGCGCGTACCTGCCCGGCGCCACTGGCGCGGACCTCGATCGAATCCGGTAACGGGTTCGTCTTGAGGTGAGAGCCGATCGAAGCGAACGATCCGTAGGTCCTCTGCAACCGCCTCAGCGCTTCGGCGCGCCCCACCAGCTCGGCCGAGCGAACCCCTGGTAGATCCTTCGCAGCGGCCAGTACGCGCTGCTGCTGCTGGAGGGTGAGGTCCCTCCGGAACAGCCCCACGATCTCGACCTGTGATTCAAGAACGGAGGCAAGGTGCGCCAGGTTGACAGAGGCCAGGATCCCGCCTCCGGCTACCATGAGCGCCATGGTGATGGTGGTGGTTGCCGCCGCAGCCATCAGGCCGTTGCGGCGCAGGCCGCCGATCGCATCGCGCAAGGCCTCCCGCCGGACCCAGGACCACCCGCGCGCCCGAAGCACGCGTCGGGCGGCCGCCGTCTCAGCGGGCTGTCTGGTAGAGGCCTCTTGACTCATCGCGCATAACGCGGCCGGCATGCAACTCGACCACCCGCCGCCTCAGCACGTCCACGAGCGTGCTGTTATGAGTGGTCATCAAGACGGTCGTCCCTCGTAGATTCACGGCGCCGAGGAGCTGCATGATCTCCCAGGCCGCCTCGGGATCAAGGTTGCCGGTGGGCTCGTCCGCCAATACTATTCGCGGCCGCGCTACGATCGCACGGGCCAGACAGACGCGCTGCTGCTCTCCACCCGAGAGCCTGGCCGGCAGGTCGTCCGCACGGTGGGCCATGCCAACCGTCTCCAGCGCCCACCGGACGCGCGGCGCGATCTCCGCCGGGTCGGTTTCGGTCACCCGCAGCGCGAACGCCACGTTGTCGGCCACGGAACGGTCGGACAGCAGCTTGAACTCCTGAAAGACAACGCCTAACCCTCGCCGCAGGAATGGCACCTGAGAATCGGAAAGCGAGCAGAGGTCCAGCCCGTCCACCTCCACTCGGCCGGATGTTGGACGCTCGATCCGCTGGATGAGCCTAAGAACCGTGGACTTCCCGCTGCCCGTGGGGCCCACCAGAAAGACAAACTCACCGCGTTCTATCCGCAGTGAGACGTCCTGCAGGGCGACCACGCCGGTGGGATATCGCTTTCCGACGCCGTCGAGATTGATCATCGCTGCTCCGACGAAAAGGTGCGTCCAGTGCTTCGGCGTTTCCTTCCTGAACTCGTTCTACGCCGCGGTACGACAGTCCTGCCGCCCGATCAGGACACCGTCAGATCCCAGGCCGCGAGATCCCCCAGCAGGCGCTCGCTTGTCATGTTGAGGTGGATCGGCGTCACCGAGATGTACCCGGCCTTCACCGCCCAACTGTCCGTCCCTTCCTCATCGCCCAGGGGCCCGGGCTCCCCGGCCAGCCAGTAGTACGGCCTCCCACGCGGGTCCGTGCGCCTCTCCAGTTGCGACAGGTAGCGACGCGAACCCTGACGGGTAACCGCCACCCCACTCAGTCGTTCCGGCGGGAGGTTCGGTACGTTCACGTTGATCAGCGCGTCCGCGGGCAGCGCGCGTTCCACGACCAGCCGCGACAGTCGTTCGGCGAACTCAGCGGCCACCTCGAACCGGACTTCCACGAAGGCCGCCACCGACACCGCCACGCTAGGAATCCCCATGATCGCGCCTTCCATCGCGCCGGAAACGGTGCCTGAATAAGTGAGGTCGCGGCCCAGGTTGGGCCCGACGTTGATGCCCGAGACCACCACGTCCGGCCTCCAGCCCAGGAGGTCGAGCACGCCGAGTATCACGCAGTCCGCGGGCGTGCCGTTGGTTGCCCAGGCGGTCACCCCTTCCGGAAAAACCCCTGAGCGCCAGGCGCGCAGCGGCTTGTGCAGCGTGACCGCGTGCCCGGTGGCGCTGCGCTCGTGCTCAGGGGCTACAACCACGGTCTCGTGATGTGGCGCAAAGGCCTCGGCCAGGGCATGCAGGCCCGGTGAGTGGATTCCGTCGTCGTTGGTGAGCAGGACCCGCATCTTCCCTCGCTCCCAGCAGCGCGGCTCTGCTAAGCGGCTTCGACCGCCGCGGCCACGTAGCCCACTACCGCGTCCATCTCGCCGGAGACCTCTCCGGAAGTGGAGTATTGAAGGATCTCGACGCGGCCGCATCCAAGGCGGCGCGCGGCCTCCAGCACCGCCGCGGCCGGACCGACCCCGCACATCGTTATCCCTCGGCGCCGCACATCTCTCAGCAGACGCGTCCCGTCACCGGAAGCCAGCGCATCGAGGGCGATCCGGTCCACCTCAACGGCACGCTCGTGCGGCAGATGGTGACTCAGGTCAGTCGAGGCGATGAGGACCGCGTCACCCCCTGCCAGGGCCGCGACGAGCGCGCAGGCCAGGTGCTCGACTGTGGCCGCGTCCTGGTCGGCCATCACGATCGGCACAACCGGTCCATCATAGCCCATGAACTGCAGGAATGGTAGTTGGACCTCGATGGAGTGCTCCATGCGGTGGCCTCGGGCATCCAACGGGATACCACCCCGCACCAGCGCGTCCTTGACAGGGTGGGATGTGGGGATCTCACCCAGCGGACCCTGCCAGCATTCCTCCGGGGACAGCGCAGATGGCGAGCCGGCGCCGCTGTGATCCGGACCAACCACCACGACAACCCCTGGCCGGCGCGCTTCTGCCAGGCGCAGGTAAGCGTGGGCCGCCACCGGCCCCGAATAGGTCAGCCCGGCGTGGGGAACCACGAGTGCGCCCACGCGGCCCGTGCCCCAGGGTGCCGGTAGGCGCCCTGGGCCCAGCGGGTGCCTGAAGCACCACTCCACCTGGGCGCGCACCCCGTCGGGATCGGCGCTGTAGAACGCGCCCTTGACAGCGGCAAGGCGAGCGCGCCCGCCGGCCATGCTACTCCCCAGGAGGCTCTCCGCCGCCGGCCTCCGGCAGGACGGCGCCGGAGAGCCAGTCGAGATAGGCAGCCGATCCTCCCCTGATGGGGAGCGCAACCACCTCGGGCACAGTGTACGAATGGAGGCCTGCCACCCGCGCCACCAGCTCTGTCAGGACGTGACGGGCGGTCTTGATCACAAGCAGCAGTTCGTCCGCGCGCTCGACCTGGCCCTGCCAGCGGTACACCGAGCGCACCCCGGGGACCACGTTCACGCAGGCAGCCAAACCCTCTTCCACCAGCGCTGATGCCACGCGATCCGCCTCATCACGGCCGCTGACGGTAACGAGGACAACCAGAGGTTCGCTCATCGAGGACCGCGTCGCGTCCGCGCTAGTCCTGCTCGCGCCACCAATCCGGCGACAGGTCACGCAGCGATCTGACCTTCCGGGGGGCGGGGCGCGTAACGGTCCGCTCCTTGGCCACCCGCGCGCGAAGCTGCTCGAACTCGCGCAGGTTGGTCAGCACCTTAAGCGTGTTCCAGACGGCCTCCTCCAAGTGCTCGCCGCCCTCGCGTTGCACCAGCGCCACAAGCGGCTCGATCACACGCTTGCTGCGCAGCTTGCCCAGGATGCGTATTGCCAGCCGCTTGACTTCAATGTCCTCATCCTCGAGTGAGGCAATAAACTGATCCAAGGCACCGTCGCCGAAGAGGGCATAGAGGGCTCTTAGAGCGAATCGCCGCACCTTAGGCACGGGGTTATCGAGCGCCACGCGCAGTTGCTCGATGACATCGGTGCGCGGGCTACCCACCAGAGCTTCCACCACCATGCGCGTGGGGCTGACATCTCGGTCGGCCTGGACGCCCTCGCCGCCGTCCAAGACACCCCGCTCCTCCAGACGGGCCAGGGTGGCCACCACCGCTTCCTGCATGCGCGGATCGCGAAGGAACAGGTCCACCAGGGGCCGGACGATGCGCTGATCCCCGACGCGCCCCAGGATCGAGATAGCCGTGGCCCTGATTATCTGGCTCTCCTGCTCCATGGCCTCGAGAAGCGTCTCAATCGCGCGTGGGCCTACCTCCACCAGGATCTTCATGACCTGCACGCCGATCTTCCGTCGCAACACCTTGTCTTCACAGGTAACCAGCAGCGGTCCGACCGCATCGGGCCCAATGCGCATGAGGGCCTCTGTGGCCGCCAGTTGCAGCGACCTCTCACGGCGGGCAAGGACACGGATCAGCGGCTCAACCGCGCCCCGATCGCGGATGTCGCGCAGGCCGTTCACGGCCTGGAGGACCACCTGCTCGCTTCGGTCCGCAAGCGCGACACGCAGGGCCTCGCCGGCGGCGGGCCCGTTAACGCGCCGGAGCGCGACGACGGCGCTCTTGCGCACGTATTCGTCGGAGTCTTGCAGGGCACGGGCCAGCGCCGGCACGGCAGACTCGTCGCCGAGTTTGCCGAGCGCGTGCGCCGCGTCGCTGCGAACGGTCACATCGTGGCTTTCGAGCTGCTGCAGATAGCGCTGCAGCTCGTCGGCCTTGCCGGTCTCCGGCATGAACGCTCCTCCTGTTGGACGCAGGGGGACTGCGTGGCACCTTCTGCACCCATTATGCACTATTCTGCGGCCCCGCACCACGGTCCTGCTCGCGGGCTGAAGCCCCTGCCCTGCTTGCGTCTCCGGCCGTGCTCCAGTATACTGACGCCAATGGGTGACAGAGCCATCTTACGCTTTGCCCACGCAAGCGAGGAGGAACTGGCGCGAATCCTAGACTTCTACGGAATTCGCTGGGAGTACGAGCCCCAGTCCTTTCCCCTGGATTGGGATGAACAGGGGCGCGTGGTAGAGAGCTTCAGCCCGGACTTCTACCTGCCCGACTTCGACTTGTACATCGAGCTGACCACCTTGAAGCAGAGTCTTGTGACGAGGAAGAACCGCAAGCTGCGGCGGCTGCGCGACCTCTACCCCAACGTGAGGGTCAAGATGTTCTACGGCAGGGACTTCCGGAACCTGTTGGTCAAGTACGATCTGCATCCCAGCTCAGCGCCCTGATGGCGACTCCAGAGATCAGTCAGGTGCTCCTCACCGAGGAGCAGATCCGCGCACGGGTGCGCGACCTGGCGGAGGAGATAGACCGCGATTACGCGGGGTGCGACCTGCTCGTCGTCTCAGTCCTCAAGGGCGCGTTCTACTTCCTGGCCGATCTAACCCGGGCGATGCGGATACAGGTGGCGATTGACTTCATGGCCATCAGCTCTTACCGCGGCGGCAAGGGCCCCTCGGGCGCCGTGCGTCTCATCAAGGACCTCGACGAGGACCTCACCGGCCGGCACGTGCTGCTGGTTGAGGACATCATTGACACGGGCCTTACGGCCTCCTACCTCCTGCGCACCCTCCAGGCGCGCGACCCGGCCGACCTGGCGATCTGCACGCTGCTCGACAAGACCGCACGGCGAATAGCTCACACCCTGCCGATCCGCTACCGCGGGTTTGAGGTACCCGACCTGTTCCTAGTCGGCTACGGCCTGGACTACCGCCAGTTCCATCGGAACCTTCCATACATCGGCGTGATCAGAGACGATTTCCTGCGACGCGAGCCCGCGTCCTCCTGAGGCGTATGACGCGAGAGTCACCTCCCGAAACTCCATC
The DNA here is from genome assembly GCA_030018905.1 of bacterium. Taxonomy (GTDB): domain Bacteria; phylum Sysuimicrobiota; class Sysuimicrobiia; order Sysuimicrobiales; family Humicultoraceae; genus VGFA01. The sequence continues at coordinate 21,642 of JASEHJ010000027.1, forward strand.
CGACATCACGCCTGGCGGTCTGTCCGAGTTGCTCCTCATGCGGGAAATCAAGAAGACCTTCCCGGGCGTGGTGGCCAACGACGGGGTGACGCTGCGGGTACGGGCCGGGGAAGTCCACGCCTTGCTCGGCGAGAACGGCGCCGGCAAGACTACCCTGATGAACGTACTGTACGGAATCCACCAGCCCGACGGCGGCGAGATCTGGCTGCGGGGGCGGCAGGTGCGTATTCGGTCGCCCCGCGATGCGCTGGCGCTCGGCATCGGCATGGTCCCCCAGCACTTCCTCCTGGTCCGCCGGCACACCGTCGCTGAGAACGTCGCCCTCGGGCTGCCGGGGATGGGTTTTATCGCTCCGGCCCGGCAGGTCGAGCCGCGGATAAGGGAGATGGCAGACCGGTACGGCCTGTCGGTGGATCCCCGGGCCTACATCTGGCAGCTCTCACCCAGTGAGCAGCAGCGCGTTGAGATCATCAAGGCACTGATCCGGGGAGCGAGGATTCTCATCCTCGACGAGCCCACGAGCGTGCTCACCCCGCAGGAGGCCCGCGGGCTGTTCGATGTGTTACGCCGGATGAAGCTGGAGGGCCACGCGGTGATCTTCATCTCGCACAAGCTGGATGAGGTCGCCGAGATCGCCGATCGCGTGACGGTGATGCGCAAGGGCCGGGGAGTGGCCACGCTGCCGGTCGCGGAGACCGACAGGCGCCTGCTGGCGCGCATGATGGTAGGAAGGGATGTGGAGTTCCGTCTCGGCAGAGAGGCCCGCGCCCCCGACGGCGAGGCGCTCATCGTTGAGAATCTTGTGGCCAAGAACGATCGCGGCCTCCTGGCACTACGTGGGATCTCCCTCTCCGTGCACCGGGGAGAGATCCTGGGCATCGCCGGCGTGGCGGGAAACGGTCAGCGCGAGCTGGTAGAGGTAGTAACCGGGTTGCGCGCTGCGACCGGCGGCCGCATCACGGTGCGGGGAAGAGACGTCACCAACCTGTCCGCGCGCGCGGTGCACGGGGCAGGCGTGGCGCACATCCCCGAGGACC
>JASEHJ010000027.1:22688-22897 GCA_030018905.1 bacterium
AGGACCGAATGCGCATGGGGATCGTGCCGGGCATGTCGGTCGCCGAGAACCTGGTGCTTCGGGACTACCGCCACCCGCCGTTCTCACGCGGGCCTGTGATGGACCGCCAGGCGATAGGGGAGTTCGCACGACGGATGATCGCCGAGTACGAGATCGTCACCCCAGGACCCGCCACCCCGACGCGGCTGCTCTCCGGGGGGAACATCCAG
>JASEHJ010000280.1 GCA_030018905.1 bacterium
GGGCACTGTCAAACTTGGGTTAGAGCGTTCTTGGGGGCGGTCCCGCAGGGCACCGGCGGAAGCGCCCCGCGCCCGCTTGGCCACACGGGCCTCCAGGGCACCGTCGTTCTAATCGGCATCCCGCGTGGGCCCGGGGACTTGAGTCGGGATCTGGACCTCCGGCCCTGACCGTGCTATCTCTTGGGCATGACGCCCGAGGGCTCCTCGCTGCCGGGGCTCGACCTGCTGCGCCGGGTCACGGTGCGGCCCCGCGAACGTTGGGAGGTGGCACCGTTCAAGGCGCTGCTGCGCGCGCACCACTATCTGGGGTTCCGGGGCGTGGTCGGGGAGTCATTGGCCTACGTGGCCGAGGCGGACGGTCGCTGGCTGGCGCTGCTGCTGTGGGCCGCGGCGGCGTTCAAGTGCCGGCCGCGGGATGGGTGGATCGGCTGGCATCCGACGTTGGCCTGGCAGCGGTTGCCGCTGGTGGCCAACAACGTCCGCTTTCTGATCCTGCCCGGGGTGTGCGTGCCCAACCTGGCGTCGCGGGTGTTGGGGTTGTGTACCCGCCGCCTGTCGGCCGACTGGGAGCGGGGGTGGGGGCACCCGATTCTCTTGGCCGAGACGTTCGTTGATCCGGCGCGCTATGCGGGGACCTGTTATCGCGCCGCCGGCTGGCAGCCGTTGGGCCTGACGCGCGGGTACGCGCGGTGCTCGGGGGGGTGGGCGCATCACGGGCGGCCCAAGCAGGTCTGGGTGCGCGAGCTCACGCCGGGGGGGCACGCGCTGCTGGGGGACCCGTGCCGGCATCCTCACGGGAGACGAGGGATCGCGAAGATGAAGCTGGATACGAAGGGCATGGACGCGCTGTTCGAGGTGTTACGCCAGGTTCCCGATCCGCGGCAGCGCCGCGGGCTGCGGCACCGCAAGTTGAGCCTGCTGGCGATCGCGGTGGTGGCGACGGTGTGCGGGGCGCGCAGCCTGGAGGCGATGGCGCAGTGGGCCCGGCAATGCACCCCGGCCGAGCGGCAACGCCTGCGCTACCGGCGCCACCCGCGCAGCGCGCAGTTCGAGGTGCCGAGCGAGCCAACGCTGCGGCGTTTCCTGCAGCGGATCGACGCGGCGGCGGTCGATGCGATCCTCGGCCCATGGCTGGCCGGACTCAGCCTGCGCCAGGGCGAGGCGGTCGCGCTGGATGGCAAGACGCTGCGCGGCGCCCGACGCCAGGATCAGAGCCAGGTCCACCTGCTGTCGCTGGTGGTGCAGTCCTCGGGCATCACCATCGCGCAGTGCGAGGTGGACCAGAAGACCAACGAGATCCCGGTCGCCCCCGAACTCGTGCGAGCGGTGCCGCTGCAAGGCAGCTGCGTCACCGCCGATGCCATGCACACCCAGCAGGAGCTGGCCCGCTGCCTGGTGGAGGAAAGGCAGGCCGATTACTGCTTCACGGTCAAGGACAACCAGCCGCAGTTGAAACAGGACCTCGACACCTTGTTCGCCGAGCAGCGGGCTTTTCCCCCCTCAGCATGAAACCGTCGGCAAAGGCCACGGCCGGCTGGAGGTCCGGCGCATCTGGACTTCGACCGAACTCAACGGCTACCTGGACTTCCCCCACTGCGGGCAGGTGGGCTTGATCGAGCGCCTCACCACCGAGCTCCGCACCGGCAAGATCCGGCACGATCAGGCCGCGATCATCACCAGCCTGCGCCCGCACCAGGCCTCACCGCAGCGGCTGCTGCAACTCGTCCGCGGCCACTGGGCGATCGAGAACCGCAGTCACTGGGTGCGCGACGTCACCTTCGACGAGGACCGCTGCCAGGTGCGCACCGGCCAGGGACCACGGATGATGGCCATCCTGCGCAACCTGGCGATCGCGATCCTCCGCCTGCTCGGCTTTGCCTCGGTCCCGCAAGGCCTGCGCCACTTCGCCCAGCGACCTCGCTTCGCACTCAACGCGCTCGGCCTGTAACCGCGGCAGACCCGCGCCGCCGCTGATCAGCGCGACCCTGCCAGGCACCGCCCTGCCTCCAGGTCCGGGCCCGAACACGATCCGGCTGCCGCCCGCGCGCTTTCGGGGGTGGGAAGCGCGCG
>JASEHJ010000281.1 GCA_030018905.1 bacterium
CCGGGCCTTCGTCTTCACCGCTGTCTTGAGCCGCCACCGCTTTGTCTACCCGACCCTGACCGAGAGGACCGCCGACGCCATCGAGGCGTGCGAAGCCGCATGGGTCTTCTACGGCGGGGTATTCCGCGTCCTGATCCCGGATAACACCAAGGCGATCGTCACGACCCCCGACTCGCTCGACGCGATTCTGAACATTGCCTTCCAGGAGTATGCCCAGAGCCGGGGCTTCTTCGTCGATCCCACCCGGGTTCGCTCCCCGCGGGACAAAGGGAGGGTAGAGAGGGCCATCCAGTCCACCCGCGACGACTGCTTCGCCGGAGAGAAGCTGCGCACGTTGGAGGAAGCGCGCCGTCATGCCCGGGAGTGGTGCCTCACCGAGTACGGCATGCACCGGCACACGCGGACCCAGCGCATGCCGCTGGAGCACTTCACGACCGAGGAGAAGGGATGTCTCCTCCCCGCGCCGCAGGAACCGTACGAGGTACCCTTGCGGGCGACTCCCAAGGTGCACCGCGACCAGCACGCCGCCGTAGCCAAGGCCCTGTACTCCCTTCCGCACGTCTTCGTCGGCAAAACGCTGGAAGCGGTCGCCACCCGCACGACGGTGCGCTTCTACGACGAGAGAGTCTTGGTCAAGATCCACCCCCGGATGCCGCCGGGGAAGCGCTCCACGGACCCGTCCGATTTCCCCGCTGAACAGGCTGCCCTCGCCATGCGCGACATCGGCTTCCTCAGGCGCCAGGCGGCACAGCACGGCGAGGCCGTCGGACGCTTCGCCGACGCCATTCTGGAGGGACCGCTTCCCTGGACCCGCATGCGTCGCGTCTACGCCCTGTTGGGGCTGTGCCGCCGGTACGGAAGCGGGCGCGTCCAGGAGGCGTGTGAGCAAGCCGTCGGCGTCGGCCTGGCCGACGTGCGCCGCCTGGAGCGGGCGCTCAAGAACGGCCCGGCGCCTCCGCCCCACGCAGGCACGGCCAAGGTGATCCCCCTGGGCCGCTACCTGCGGCCGTCGTCCCAATACGCCCTTCCCATCGCCCCCCGAGGGCAAAAAACCCACGACCAAGGAGAAGACGCATGACTCAAGAGATCATCTCGCAAGACCTGAAGACCGTTCTGCGCAGACTCAAGCTCGGCCGCATGCTCGACACGCTGCCAGAGCGCCTCACGCTGGCCCGCCAGCAGCAGATGACCCACCAGGACTTCCTCCTCCTGACCCTCTCCGACGAGGCGTCCCGGCGGGACGGGCAGGCCGCCACGATCCGCGCCCAACGAGCCCGCCTGGATCCGGCCATGTGCCTGGAACGCTGGGACGACAGCGCCTGCGTCCACTACGACAAAACCCTGCTCAACGAACTGGCCAGCCTGCGCTTCATCGAGGCGCACGCCCACGTGACCATCGTCGGCCCGGTCGGCGTTGGGAAGACCTTCCTTGCCCACGCCATAGGCCATATCGCCTGCCGCCGGGGATACTCGGTCTTCGCCCTGCGGGCCGACCAGATGCTCAAGTCCCTCAAGCACGCCCGCTTCGACAACTCCTACGAGGCCGAGCTGCGCAAGCTCGTCTGCGTCGACCTGCTCATCGTCGACGACTTCGCCCTCGACGCCATGGACGCCGCCGAGAGCCGCGACACCTACGAGCTGCTGACCGAGCGGCATCGCGCCGGGTCCATGATCGTCACCTCCAACCGCGGCCCTGACGAGTGGCTCGTCACCTTCGCCGATCCGGTGCGCGCCCAGAGCGCCATCGACCGCTTCACAAACAACTCCTACGACCTCGTGGTCGAGGGCGAGTCGTACCGACCGAGGATGAAGCCAAAGCGCGCCGCCGAAATCGACGCGCCCCAGCCGCAGGCGCCGTCCAAATCCCGGCGCCGGACTGGACACAAACAACGATGAAGTGGTAAGAAACCGGAGAGGGGCAAAACCCCTCTCATCCGGCTACGCGGACCGGGGAACAGGGGGGTGAATGATTGTGAAAAGCAGGGGGTGAAAGGTTCTGAAAACCGGCACACACAAACGGTGATAGCCGATGGCCAACACTTCTACGATTGCCATGACCGTCCCCCGA
>JASEHJ010000282.1 GCA_030018905.1 bacterium
GGGACGAGCTTAGGGCCAGCAAGGTCATGGCGCAGCGCGCCGCGCACAATCCCAAGATCACATTCGTCTGGAACAGCGTGGTCGAAGAGATCCTGGGCAGCGACGCGGTAACAGGCGTGCGCCTCCGAAACGTTAAGACGTCCGAGCAAACCGAGATTGAAGCCGCCGGCGTGTTTGTCGCGATCGGCCACGAGCCCAACACGGCCCTCTTCCGGGGACAGCTCGACCTCGACGATGTCGGCTACATCAGGTTGCGCGAACGGTCACTCACGAGCGTCGAGGGTGTCTTCGCCGCCGGCGACGTGCACGACCCCACATACCGGAAGGCGATCACCGCCGCGGGATTTGGCTGCAGGGCCGCGATTGACGTCGAGCGCTGGATGCAGGGCCAGAGGACCTAACTGTTCTTCTTGGGATTTGGCTGCAGGGCCCCGTCGAGCCGCCGCTTCAGTTCGGGCTTGGGCATGAAGCCCACGATCCGCTCGATCATCTCTCCGCCCTTGAAAACCCCGAGCGTGGGAATGCCCATGATCTTGTAGCGAATGGCCAGGTTCTGGTTGCTGTCCACGTCCACCTTGGTGACCTTAACCCGCCCTGCGTATTCGCGGGCCAGTTCCTCCACGATGGGCGCCACCATGCGGCATGGGCCGCACCACTCCGCCCAAAAGTCCACCAGGACGGGCAGTTCGGATTTCAGGACTTCCGCGTCAAACGTCTGCTCGGTTACTGCCACGGGCTTGGCCATTCTGTGCTCCTCCTCGCGAATCCCTGGCGGCCCTGGGCTCCGGGCCACCAGATCCAATAACCGCTCCCCAGGTTAGGGTATTCCCGGTATCATGTCCACAGGAGGTGCATGATGCGCGGTGCGCTGCGGCTGGGAACCCTGCTTGGAATCCCCGTTACCATAAACTACACCTGGTTCATCGCGGTCTGGCTTGTGGCGTGGTCCCTCGCCGGATCGTACTATCCACAGCAGTCCCCGGGCTTCGACGCAAACACCTACTGGGCCATGGGCATCGTCTCTGCGGTGCTGTTGTTTGCCTCGGTACTGGCCCACGAGTTCGGCCACGCGCTGACCGCGCGTCGCTTCGGCATGCGGACGCACGCCATCATGCTCTTCCTCTTCGGGGGCGTGGCGCAGGTTGCCGAGGAGCCGCCCTCGCCCCGGGCCGAGTTCCTGGTGGCGATAGCCGGCCCCCTGACGAGCCTGGCGCTGGCCGCCGCGCTCTACGCCGTCTCTCCCGTCCTCGGCGATCGGGCTCTGGGCACCATCATCCGGTATCTGGCCGTGGTCAACCTGATGCTGGGCGTTTTCAACATGATCCCGGGGTTCCCGCTCGACGGCGGGCGCGTCCTGCGCGCCCTGCTGTGGCACAGATCGAACAACCTGCCCAGGGCGACCCGGATCGCGGCCCGCACCGGGCAGGTGGTCGCCGTGCTGTTCATCGGCGCTGGGCTGGTGGTGCTCTCACGCAGCCTCATCACGGGCCTGTGGCTGGTGCTCATCGGATGGTTCCTTGATGCCGGGGCGCAGTCGTCCTACCAGCAGGTAGTGCTGCGCCAGGGTCTGGGCGGCGTGTTGGTGGGCGCGATCATGACGCGCGACCTCCACACCATAGAGCCGTCGCTCACCGTGGAGCGCGCCATTGCCGACCACTTCCTCCCGCACAAGCACGGCGGGTTCCCGGTCGTGTACGGCGATCACCTTGTCGGAATCGTGACGCTGCAGGACGTGGCCGCGGTTCCCAGCGACCGGCGGGCCGAGGTCGTCGTGCGCGAGGTCATGACGCCGCGCGAGCGGCTGAAGACCGTTCTGGTGGATGACTCCGCGTACGATGCGCTCGCGCGCATGATGCAGGCCGGGATAGGTCGCCTGCTGGTGCTCGACGGCCGCGGTGAGCTGGCGGGAATCGTGACCCGCAGCGACCTCCTGCACGTGCTGCGGCTCCGGGGCGGATTGGAGAACTAGAGCAGGAACGCCGCGGCGGCCACGATGATCATCGCCGCGGCCGATGCGCCGCCGCAACCGATCCGGCGGCCCCCGGCCGGCCGGGT
>JASEHJ010000283.1 GCA_030018905.1 bacterium
TCGTGGACTTCGCCGTGAACCTGATCAAGCTTGAGCAACTGGCGGAGGATGGGGAGTGGGGGGAGGAGGCGGCGCTGCTCTCCACGGCGCTGGAACGGCACTATCGTCAGCCGTACGGCCTGGCTTGGGAGGCGGACGCGCTGAACGGTGATGCGGTTGTCACGGAGATCAGCACGAAGTATCTCGGTCTCTACCTGAAACTACGGCTGCTTTCCTATCACGTGCGCGCGCAGGGCGCGCGCATCTTCGCAGATCCCCACCTGCGGTCCCTGGCCACCGACCGGTAGGACGCGCCCGCGGGCCCTGCCTAGAATCCGCTCATACTGGGCACAACCGACTTGACAGAGAACCGTTAGCAGGTCCCGATCCCTGATGCCGGAGGGGAGAGGTCAATGGGCACAGAGGCGGCGGCCGACATTGCGCGGCTGCTTTCCACCCTGCTTGACGAAAAGGCCTGGTTCCGCCGCGGCCTCACGGACGGTCGCCTTGCCGAGCTGACGGGCATGCCGCTGCATCAGATTGTGATCGCGCGCGTGGAGGCGGAGGCGCAGGGGCTCGTGGAGCGGCAGGGCGTTGGCACCGATCATGCGGTAACGATGCTGACGCCACTGGGCGTTGCCTCGGCGCACGGCCTGCTGCCGCGCATCGAGGAGCCGCCCTCCGAGGAGCCGTCCGGAGAAGATTGAGGCGCCAGCAGGCGCTGTGATACAATCTGCGGTGACGCGTGGTGGCCGTAGCTCAGCCTGGCAGAGCGCCTGACTGTGGCTCAGGAGGCCGCGGGTTCAAGTCCCGTCGGTCACCCCAGCTCAAAGCCAGTCAGAACGCGGGTTCTAGCCTTCGGGCGGGACCCGCGTTCGCGCGTTCTGCGGGCTTGTTGCCTTCCTGTTGCCTTGGAGCAGGGCGTCCAGCCGCTCCCCGACGCCCTGGAACGCCGAGGGCATCAGGTGGCCGTAGGTGTTGAGTGTGGTTGTGATCGAGGCATGGCCCAGGCGCACCTGAATCGCCTTCGGGTGGACGCCGGCGGCGATGAGCAGGCTGGCGTGAGTGTGCCGGAGGTCGTGGAACCGGACGTCCGGCAACTCTGCCAGCAGCAGGTGCCGCTTGAAGGCCCGGTCTACGCTGTCGGGATCGATAGGACCTCCGGCGCGACTTCGGAACACGAAGTCCTGCTTGGAATCATCGCCGGCCGGATGCGCCAGCAGGGCCTCCACGACTGACGGTGCCAGGTCGATCGTGCGGCGAGAGTGTCGGGACTTGAGCGGCGCCTCGCGCACAACGTAGCCCTTGCCCTCACGGAAGCGGTTGAGGCTCCGCCGCACGTGCAGCAGGCCCTTCCGAAGGTCCAGGTCCCGCCACCGCAGCGCCAAGGCTTCTCCCCGCCGCAGACCCGATTGCACCGTCACCTGGTAGAACGTGTGCCAGGGTTCTCCGGCGACCTCCAGCAGCCGCGTGATCTCTTCAGGCTGGAGCACGTGCAGGGCGTCGCCGTCCTCGTGATCGGGTCGCCGTAGCGGTTTGATCTTCGCCGCAGGGGTCTCGGCAAGGTGGCCGTGCTCCACGGCATCCTTCAGGATGAACTTCAGCACGAGCAGCGTGTAGTTCACCGTCGTGGCCGAGAGCGGACCGGGCTTCTTGCGCTGTCCCTTGCGCGGGCGGCCGTGGTGCGGGCCGGTCAGCCATCGGTCGATCTCGTGCCGCGTGATGGCCCCGAGTCGCTGCTCGCCGAACGTCGGCCGCAGGCGCTCCACCGCGTCCTCATAGCTCTCGGCCGTGTTCGGCTTCACTCGCGCCTGGGTGCGGTGGAGCCAGTCGTCCGCGTACTCGCCGAAGCGCATGGTCTGTGAAGCCGGCAATCGGTGAATCATAAGCTGCGCCTCGGCCTCCCGCTGGGCCAACACTTTCCGGGCCAGGCGCCGGCCTTCCTCACCTGGCCCGATCGTCTGCCGCATACGCTGCCCGTTCGCGGCGATGTAGTCGATCATCCAGGTGTCGCGCTGGTCGTTGAACCTCACGCTGCCCATCGCCTCACCTCCTCCTCGGCCGCTTCTTGG
>JASEHJ010000284.1 GCA_030018905.1 bacterium
GGTGAAGAAGCGTGCGACCTCGTCGGTCGGAATCGCAGGATTGAACCGGCGCATCACCTCGGGCCTGCTGTGGCAGCGCCCGCACAGCGCCGGGAGTTGCGCGGGCTTCGGCTTGCCCACGTACCCCCGCTTGGGATCCATGGCCTCCAGCCCCGGGGCCCGAGGATCACCTCCGTGGCATGCCGAGCATGAGAAGCCCCGCTTCACGTGGATGTCGTCGGCGATCTTTTGGGTAGGCTCGGCCAGGCGGCCGCCCAGGACGCGATGGCACTCAACGCAGGTATCCGATGGCGCCACCGGCTGCGGGGGCGGCGCCGGCGCCGCCGCGACGCCTGCCGCCTGCGACAGCCACAACAGCACGGCGATGGCCGCGCCTAGCGCCCATGCCGCCCCTCCGGGCGGCGAGGTCCTATGGAGCGAGGTATCCAACGATGGTCATCCCAGCGATATAAAGTGCCGCCAGCACGCCCAGCGCCCGGGCGATCCGGGAGGCCCGCGTCGGCTGTTCCCCGCGCTCCAGGAAGGGCACGGCCAGGAGCGCCAGCGCGGCGAGCATGAACGCCACGATGCCCACCCGCTCGCCCTCCAGTCCGAGCACGTGGGCCGGGATCAGCTTGAGCGTGTGGAACATGAACACAAAGTACCACTCCGGCTTGATACCAGCGGGCGCCGGGGCCAGCAGGTCGGCTTTCTCCCCGACCGGCCAGGGGAACAGCACGGCGAGCGCGGCCAGGACGCCCAGGGCGAGCAGCCAAGCCATCGACTCCCGGAGTGCGAACCCGGGCACGAACGGCAGGGCGCGCGCCGGGCCACGCCCCTGCGGCTGGCTCATGCCGTGCAGCTGGATCAGGAACAGGTGCAGGCCAAGCACCAGTGTGGTGATCGCCGGCAGGATGGCCACGTGGATGCCGAAGAAGCGGCTGAGCGTGGCCTCCGTGACGTCCTCGCCTCCCCGCAGCAGCACCAACAGCGGTTCCCCCACCAGCGGGACGCTGCCCACGATCTCGGTCCCCACCTTGGTGGCGAAGAAGGCCAGGGTGTTCCACGGCAGCAGGTAGCCGGTGAAGCCGAAGGCCAGAGTCAGGAATAGGAGCATCGCGCCCGAGACCCACGTGAGTTCCCGCGGCCGCCGGTAGGCCCGCAAGAAGAAAGCCCCGAACATGTGGGCGAACACCCAGAAGACCATCAGGTTGGCCGCCCAGCTGTGCACCGAGCGGACCAGCCATCCAAACTGCACCTTCGCCATGATGAAGCGGACGCTATCGTGCGCCGCGTCGGCCGTGGGCCGGTAGTACATGAGCAGCAGCAGCCCGGTGATGACCTGGATGAGGAACAGGAAGAGCGTGACACCGCCAAAGTAGTAGACGTACCCGTGCCGGACCACGGGCACCGTCTTGTGGCGAAGGAACTGGTCGGCGGCCCGCCACCGGAGCCGGTCTTCGAACCAGTCGCCGAGGTTCATAGCTGTCCTATGTCGGCCGGGTCACGACGATGTCCTCTCCCTTAACCGCGACGCCGTACGCGGGAAGCGGCCGGGGAGGCGGGCCCGACAGGACCTGTCCGTTGAGGTCGAAGTGCCCGTCGTGGCAGGCGCTCCAGATGTGCCCGAGGTCGGGCCGGTACTGCACGGTGCACGCCAGGTGCGTGCAGACGGCGCTGAACGCCTTGTACATCCCCTGCGGCGTGTGCACGAGGATGGCCGGCTTTCCGCCAAACAGGAAGATCTTGGCGGAGTTGGGCTTCAGCTCGCCCACCTTGGCCGCGACGATGCTCCCGGCAGCGATCTCCTTGACGGGCGGGGGAATCAAGTAGCGCAGGATGGGGTAGAGCACGGTCCCGGCCAGCGCAGCCAACCCCGCGCCGAGCAGGTAGTCGGCCAGCGATCTCCGAGTGAGGCGCAGCGGCCGTCGGACCATTCCTGCCCTCCGTTAGAACTAGTCCTTCTTGACTACCTCAATGACGCCCAGTATACCTTGTCGGCCGGGAGAACGCCATCAGATCTTAACCGGATGCGCTCAGGGGCCGTCCGGCAAGACGAGGGCCGGGG
>JASEHJ010000285.1 GCA_030018905.1 bacterium
CCGGAAACCCGGGCCAACCGATCGAACTCGTTTCATCCGGCGTTGTGCGCCGCAGGCGCGTGGGCGACTCACACGAAGGTCAATTGGGTGTAGATACGGGAGGCATCAGTGAACTGTCGGGAATGGTGGAGAGAAGAGCAATGATGGGTTGAGAGATAGGCGTCTCCTCGGCGATCTTTGTGGCAGCTACGAACACCACGGATCGACAAGGAGACGCACGTGGAGAGCATAATCGTTCGGCTGTTCAAGCTCACGGACAAAAGAGCGGCGGATATCGCCGAAGAGATAGAGCAGGACCGAGAGCAGCGGCGGGATGGGTACGAGGACCAGATGGTCAAGGTGGCGACGCTCGTGGAGGAGTTGATTGCCGAGGAGTCGGACATCGGGCAGTTCGAGAAGCGGTTGTCCGAGGAGCTGATGCTGCTGGGTCTCAAGGCGACAGAGCTGTATCTGGCGGAGAAACGCCAGGTGCCAGAGCGCAAGATGAACGATGCTGGCGGACAGCTCTACAAGTACGCCAAGGAGAAGAAGCTCGAGCTGCGGAGCATCTTCGGCCTGGGCAGCTACACCTCGTCGCTGTACGAGCGGGGGGAGAACCCCGAGAGCAAGCGGCAACTGGTGGCGCTGGACAGCCAGGTGGGGCTGTTGCCGGCCGGTGGGTTGAGCCCCAACCTGGGCTTGGAGTTGGTCAACCTGGTCACGCGCATGCCCTACGACCAAGCCAAGGAGGTGATGGAGTACTTCCGGCCCTACGTGCCGTCGAAGCGCTCGATCTGCGGCATCATCGACCTGATCGGCCCTCATGCGGAAGGCGTGCTGGACGAGTTGGAGTGCGAGGCGGGAGAGGTGGTGGAGATCCAGGTGGACGCCCGGGGAGCGCCGAAGATCCGGCAGGAGGAGTACGCGAAGCGATGCAAGCCGCACAAGAAGCGGCCACGCGGGCAAGAGCGGCCCAAGGGGAAACGGCGCCGCTATCGGGTGGGTGAGAAGAAGGCTCGTCCACGCCTGACCAAGGGGCAGAAGTCCAAGAACAAGAAACGGGTGACGGTGGGGGTAATCTCGTCGCTGAACCGGCAGGCGGACGGGTCATGGGAGGGGCCATTCGGGAAGTACATCGCGCGCTTCGGCGACGGGGAGCAGGTGTTCAAGCGGCTGCGGCAGGCGTTGGACCGGATGGGGCCTCAGGTCAAGCGAGTGGTGTTCTACAGCGACGGGGACCCCCAGTACGCCGTGCTGGCGCGCAAGTACTTTCCGACGGCGACCATCGTGGTGGACTTCTACCATGTCAGCGAGTACCTGTGGCGGGCGGGCGAGACAATCTACAAGGAAGGGTCCAAGGAGCTGATAGGGTTCGTCGAGCAGCTCAAGGAGATGGTGTGCAACGGTGAGGTGGAAGAAGTGCTGAGCGTCCTGATGTCGAAGCTGGAGACCATCTCCAAGCGAGGCCCAGGGACGAAGGGCCGCCGCAAGCGGATGGCGCAGTCGATCAACTACCTGAGCAAGCGAGTGTGGCAGATGCCGTACAAGGAGCTTCGCGAGCAGAAGCTGGAGATCGGCTCTGGGATGATCGAGAGCGCGGTGCGGCAGGTGGTGGCCCTGCGGCTGGAAGGCCCGGGGATGAAGTGGGGCGAGCGCCGTGACCAGTTGATACTGCACTTGCTGTGCGTCCGGCTCAGTGGCGCGTGGAACACCCTGGTGGAAGTGATCCGCCAGTGGGCGCATCAGCCCCGCCATCGCCGTCGGCTCACTCCGGTCGGCGTCAGTGAGCGCAAGCGGCAGCAACAGACGGCGACCTCGTCGACGACGATGGGTCAAGTCGAGGCCAAGGCAGCATAGGTGCTAACGTGCTATCAACACGAACTTCCTGGACGGGCCTCGGATCTACACCCAATTGAGTTTCATATGAGCGCCTCACATGCAGGGGCCGGCGCCCCGGCGCACGACGGGCCGCCGAGGCTGGGGCCGGGCGACCGCGAGCTGGCAGGTGTGATCGAGGGCGAGCGGACCTTCATCGGGCCCGAGCAGGTGGTCGTGGACCTGACCA
>JASEHJ010000286.1 GCA_030018905.1 bacterium
TCTAGGTGTTCACGATGCGCCGATCCAGGTGTTCACGATGGACCGTTACGCGCACTTGACCGGTCGAACCGCTATCGAGGCTTCTTCTCGGGCGATGCTGTGGTATCCATGCGCGGCGTCTACCTCGGTCGATACAGGGGCGGCTTCTTCCGCGACAAGGCGGGGAACGCTGTCACCTTCACAAAGGGCGCGTCTGGTGGTCCGCTCACCCCCGTGACGGAAATCCCCCCGATTCCCGCCATCCCGCCGATACCGCCGATCAACCCGATTCCGCCCATTCCCCCGATCGCACCGATCAACTCCCTCGGTTGGGGCGAAGAGTGGGATGACTTTCTCATCGACTGACGCCTCTTGCCCAACCAGCGCATCCAGGCGGACGGCGCTCGGCAGGCGCAGCATGGAAGGCAGCGACGGCGAAGAGCGCCGCCGCTGACGCGCAATGCGTTGGGCACCGCATGACAATCCCAGGTGATCCGGAGTGAAGTTCCCACGTCGATCGCCGTCGCCCCTGAAGAAGAGGGCACGTCGGGGCTTCCGAGGGTATCCCATCGCCACCGTGGCCTTCTATGGGCCGGATGACACCTACGCGACGAAAGTTGCCGTCGGCATCGTAGCCTCAGAAGGTGATGAGGCCGACCCGTTGGAACGCTGGGTTGCCAAAGATCGGGACGTGCGCAGTAACCCGGCAATCGGCAGAGAGATCCTGGCGTTCATCGAGCGACACGGGGTCAAGACGGTCGTGATGACTGACCGCATCATCGGCTGTCCCCACGAGGAGGGGGTGGACTATCCCGAGGGTCAACCGTGTCCCAAGTGCCCATTCTGGGCGCATAGGGACCGCTGGACCGGAGAGATCCTGCATTGAGTCCGCGGCCCCCGAGCCGGTGCCGGCACGCCGGCTATCACGGGACTGGAGCCGCCAAGCGCCCGGATCTCCGGATGGTCGGGAGCCACCCTTCCGGCATCCCCCATGGCCCTTCGCTCCCGCACGCTCACATACCGCCCATCCCCCACCACCACGTGGTCCAGCACCTCGATCCCCACCACCCGCCCGGCCTCCGCCAGCCGCGCCGTGATCCGGAGATCGTCGGCGCTGGGCTCGGGGTCTCCAGAGGGATGGTTGTGGACCAGGATCACCGCCGCCGCGCTGGCCCGGATCGCCGCCTTGAACACCTCGCGGGGGTGGATGGGCGCGCTGTCCAACCCTCCCACGGCCACCTCCTCGACGGCCAGTACGTGGTGACGGGTGTTGAGCGGCAACACACGGAAGTGCTCGCGGTCCAGGTAGCGCATCTCGGCGCCCAAGAGGGCCACAACATCCGCCGGGGTCATGATTGCTGGCCGCCGTGCCGACGGTGAAGCGTAGAGTCGGCGGCCAAGCTCGCAGGCCGCGAGGAATGCCACGGCCTGCGATGGGGAAAGGCCAGACTGGTGAACAAGCTCGCGCAGGCCTGCCTGAGCGACCTCTGCCAGCGAGCGGAACTCCAAGAGAAGCTGAGCAGGCAGCGCCGAGGTGCCCTCGTGCACTCCGGCAGGGGGAGGAGCAGCTCGCGCTGTAGTACTAACACTGTTCAGGAAACAACCTTGCACTCGGTAGGCCGGCCCATAAAGACCTGGTGATCCATGGAAATCGGAGACAGCCCGCAGAGTGCCAAAGACCGTCTCATCCTGAGCTCCCAGCTTCTCAAGGCTCGAGACGTAATCCAACTTCGTCCTGAGGCGGTTGCGCATCGCCTAGGGATCACGAGAGAGGAACTCCTGGATTGGGAGTCCGAGCGCGCAAGCCCAAGTCTCCAGCAACTTGAACAGCTCGCGGAACTCTACGGTAGAGAAATCGACTACTTTCTAAGAGAAACTGCCAATCTGCCAGCCCGAATACAACTCCGGTCAGCTACGCCGCGAACGCTCGACCAACTTTCAGAAGAAGCTCGGGCGGTGATAGCCAGATTCGATGAGCTATTAATCGGAGCATAAAATGTTGCTCATAGCGCGTCCTTTGTGGTATCCTTGCGTACATGAAGCACCTCGACACCCGGCGTAT
>JASEHJ010000287.1 GCA_030018905.1 bacterium
TCGTGCGGGTGACGCGGTTCTTCAAACCCTGCGCCACCAGGTTCGGTTGATAGTCCAGTCGCGCGACGGCGGCCAGCACCCGGCTGCGCGTTGCTGCGGCGACGCGGTGATCGCTCTCGCTCACGACCCGCGAAACGGTCGCGACCGATACCCCAGCGGCCTCAGCCACCTCCCGGATCGTCGCGGTCACATGCAGGCCTCCTGTGCCAGAGTCGTCGAGGGAACGACACGCTCATTGATGGAAAACGATTGCCAAGCAGGGGTCTTCGACACGTCGGAACCGAGTCCTCCTCGTGTTCGGAGCCTGGCGCAGGAAGGATGGATCAGCCGTTCGTGCTGGAGATCTCCGGAGCTTCGACCCGTTCCAGAACGACCCGGGCACCATCGCGCACTTCCCGAAACAGGGTGGCGTCGCCCTGGATGCGCCCGAACACGTTCACCGGGCTCGCCGCGCGGGGCTCGATCCCGTGGCTGGCCGGGGTGGGTCCGAAGAAAAGGCAGAACGCCTGCCCCGGGGGCCAGTACCCGAGATCGCCCACCTCCACGACCTCCCGCGCGTCCTCTTCGGGCAGACCGAGCCCAATGCGGAAGTAGATCTCGTCCCCCCAGCGGTTCGCGCGGCCCTCGATCGGCAGCGCCTCCCAAATCGCATCGGCGGTGCGCGTGGTCCCTAGCCCGGCGATTGCCTCGACGCCGCCGGCACCTATGCGGATGATCCGTGACGCGGACATGATGAGAGGGTTCCGGATCCCGCAGCGGAACCCTTCCCCGGCCACCCTCCATCCCATAGAATCGAGGGGACGCCGTACTACGGGAGGTCGCCGCGTGAAAGAACTCTTGGCACGACCGGCCGACTACTACATGCTGGACGGGTTGCTCTCCGATGACGAGCGCCTGATGCGTGACACGGTCCGCCGATTCGTGGACCGCGAAGTCCTACCGCACATCGGAGGCTGGTGGCTGCGGGGCGAGTTCCCCCACCACTTGGTCAAGGAGTTGGGGGACCTGGGAGTCTTGGGTGCCAATCTGCCCAGCGAGTACGGCGCAGCAGGGACAAACAATGTCGCCTACGGGTTGATCCTCCAGGAACTGGAGCGCGGCGACTCGGGGCTGCGCTCGTTTGCCTCGGTGCAGGGTTCGCTCGTCATGTATCCGATCTACGCCTTTGGCAGCGAAGCACAGCGGCGGCACTGGCTCCCGCGCCTGGCTCGCGGGGAGGCCATCGGCTGCTTCGGCCTGACCGAACCGTCGGCGGGCTCTGATCCCGCCGCGATGCAGACCCGCGCCAGGCGCCGTGGGGACGAATGGGAACTAACGGGCTCCAAGATGTGGATCACCAGCGGTTCGCTCGCGGACGTGGCAGTGGTCTGGGCCAAGGACGACGGCGGCGAGATCCTTGGGTTCCTCGTTGAGCGGGGCACTCCCGGCTTCTCGGCGCACGAGTTGAAGACAAAGGCCAGCATGCGCGCGTCCGATACCTCTGAGCTGGTGCTCGACGGCGTGCGCCTGGGCGACGACGCCCGCCTGCCCGATGCAAAGGGACTGAAGGCGCCGCTCTCCTGCCTGACCCAGGCGCGCTACGGAATCGCGTGGGGCGCCGTGGGAGCGGCAACGGCCTGCTTCGAGGAGGCTCTGGGATACGCGCGAGATCGCATCGCGTTCGGCCGGCCGATCGCCGCGACGCAGATCATCCAGGAGCGGCTTGTGGACATGCTCACCGAACTCACGAAGGCACAGCTCCTGGCGTACCGACTCGGCCAGCTCAAGGACCAGGGGGTCATGAGACACACGCAGGTCTCGCTGGCCAAGCGCAACAATGTCCGCGTGGCACTTGAGATCGCGCGCGCCGCGCGCACGATACTCGGCGCATACGGTATCACGCTCGAATACCACGCGATGCGTCACTCCGCAAACCTAGAATCCGTGGACACCTACGAGGGCACCTACGACATCCACACGCTCATACTGGGCCGTGATCTTACGGGCTTCAACGCTTTCGGCTAGAGGCGGTCCGGGGTGAACGCGGGCTGCGAT
>JASEHJ010000288.1 GCA_030018905.1 bacterium
GCCGCTGCCGGATGCTGCGGTTGGCTCGGAGGCTGGCGGGAGTCTAGGAGGATGGATATGCCGATTACGTCGAGATCACGGACTACCACTAGGTATCGGCCCAAGGGATATAGCCACGTGAGGAAGGCCGCACTCATAGGCCGGCGGCTTCCGTCGCGTCGCTCTCCCACGCACCCGGGGGAGATGCTGCTCGAGGAGTTCCTAAAACCTCTGGGCATCAGCCAGTCGGCGTTTGCGATCCGGCTTGGGGTCTCGTTTCCGCGTCTGAACGAGATCATTCGCGGGAAGCGGGCCGTCACCCCGGATACCGCGCTACGCCTCGCGAGGGTACTGGGTATGTCCGCGGATTTCTGGCTGGGCCTTCAGCAGGACTGGGATCTCTGGCACGCCATGCGCAGTCGCGACGCGATCGCAATTAGCCAACTCAAGCCGCTCGACGGTCAGGGGTGAGAGACGAGCGCCTGCGCCGGTTCTGGGCGTCGGCTACCCCTTAGCCGGCGCCGGCTGCTTGGCCGCGGCCACCGCCTTGACGACCATCCAGCCGATCACGCCCGCCCCGACGACGAAGGTGATCAGGAACACGATCAGCGGGCTCCACTGTACATTAGCCTTCTCCGCAGCCAGATCAACGTACCTTCGAAGTTCCGCGTTCTGCAGCACTTGTCGGCTGATCGCGTTCAGCGCCATGACGCCTACCTGGGCCAGCCCGGTGGCCAGCGCCAGCAGCCGCGTCACCTTCCTGCGCTGAGCCAGGATCAGCAGCCAGGGCAGGCCCGGGCCCAGGGCGGTCAGGGCCGTTAGCACCACCAGGGAACCGCCGAGCATCATCTGGCGCAACTCCGCGGACCAGGTTCCGAACGTGTACCATGTGCCTGTTATAGCAAACCAGGCCGCGCCCCCGGTGTAGAGTCTCAGCGCGAAGCCGGATACCCACCGCCGGTACGCGTCGCTCTCCTTGGAAGCGAAGAAGGCGGCGTCCACCACCAGGTAGGCCGCCGTCGTTGTCAGCGCCAGGCCAAACATCATCAGCCAGCGGGGCCACAGTGTCGGGTCGGCGACGTTGAGCGCGATCCCCAGCGGCGCGCCTGCCACGCTCGTCTTCTGCCACAGCGCCGGCCACCCGGCCAGATTGGTCATCAAACTGAAGCCGTTGGCAAACACGAAGCTGATAGTGATGAACAGCAGCGCCCCAATCCATCCAGCCGTGCGATGAATCGGCGCGGCGCGGCCCGTGCGGAGTCCGATGGCGTAGAAATAGACGCCGTAGTAGGCCGGGATGAGCATTAGGATGATGCTGAACCACGGCCAGGCCATCAGGATGGTGGCAGGGAAGAACACCTTGTAGTACGCGACCTGGATGAACAGCAGCGGCACGATCCCAAAGTTGATGCCCAGTGCGATGATGATCGGCATCTGGTTCATCAGGCGGTTCGAGCAGGTTCGGGCATGCTCGCCGCGCCCTCGCAGGAGCATCGCCAGCAGGACCCCTGCGAACCACAGGTTCATCGGGATGGTGTGGAGCGTGAATCCCAGCACCTTGAAGAACACCGTGAACCAGTAGGGTGATGGGACTCCCAGCGGGCTGTCGGGTCCTAGTAGACGGGTTGGATCCATCTTAGCCTCCCTACCGCATCCCGCCCGGACGCGGCAGCGCGATTGACGCCAGGTACTTCACCAGCATCTCCGTTTCCTCGGGCGTGCCCACCCACGGCGGCATGAAGATGTTCACGTCTCCCAGGTACGGGACGGCGCTCCGTATGATGTCCGGCGTCCAGCCCCGCATCAGGTGCCCGACCGCCGAGTACCCCGCGGTTGTGGAGTGGCAGTTGTTGCAGTGGTACTGAAAGATCAGTTGGCCCAGGCGCACCTGGTCGGGCTCGGGCAGCCCCCGCAGCTTCTCCCGAACGATCTTCGTCCCTTCCATCACCTGGGGATACTGCAAGGCAACGAACGCCTTGGTCCAGGTACCGCTCTCCAGATAGCCGGCCTTGCGCACCTGAGGGAGCTGATCGGTCAGCATCTGGTTGCCCA
>JASEHJ010000289.1 GCA_030018905.1 bacterium
TCATCGAGATCCCGCTGCTCCAGCAGGCGATCCTCGTGCTGGGCCACCCCACCTACGCGCTGGCCGCGGTCCTGGCCGGCCTGCTGGTCGCCTCGGGAGCCGGAAGCCTGGCATCGCCGCGCATCGGGCGGCGGCTGCCCGCGATTCTCGCCGCTGTCGCGGTGGCCGCTGCTGCTGCAGCGCTGCTCCTTCCCGGGGCCTTCCAGACCAGTCTCGGGTTCGCGCTGCCAGTCCGTCTCGCCGTGATCGCCGCGGCCGTGCTGCCGCTGGGCCTGCTGATGGGAGTGCCCTTTCCAGCCGCTGTCCGGGCGCTGGGCCGTACAGACCCCGCGGCTATCCCGTGGGCCTGGGGCGTCAACGGCTGTGCCTCGGTGATCGCCTCGATACTGGCGGCGATGGCGGCGCTGGAGTGGGGGTTTGGGATGGTGATGCTGCTGGGGGCGCTGGCCTACGCGGGCGCGGCGGCCGTCATCGCGCCGTCGTCCGCATTCACCTCCGCACCAGCGGCACAAACATCACCGCCCCCAGACTGTGGAACTTCAACTGGCCGCCCTCCTTCGTGATCCGCCACAGCGTCTGCACCAGCCCTGGCGGACCCACCGGCACCACCATCCGCCCGCCTTCCTTCAGTTGCTGGACCAGCGGCGGCGGCACGTGGTCGGGCGCCGCGGTCACCAGGATCGCATCGAACGGCGCGGCCTGGGGCCAGCCCAGGTAGCCGTCGCCGGTGCGCGTCCGCACCTTCCCGTAGCCCAGTTCCCGCAGCCCCCGCGCCGCCGACTGCGCCAGCGGCTCGATTATCTCAACGGTGTAGACCCGGTCATGATCGGTCAACTCGGCCAGTATGGCGGCCTGGTAACCGGAGCCGGTGCCGATCTCCAAGACGCGCTGCCCTGGCCGCACCGCCGCCTCCTCGGACATGAGGGCCACGATGTACGGCTGCGAGATTGTCTGGCCGAATCCGATGGGCAGCGGGTGGTCGTTGTAGGCCTGACGAAGGTGGCGCTCGGGCACGAAGCGGTGCCTGGGCACGGTCAGCATCGCGCGCAGCACGCGCTCGTCGCGCACCCCGCGCGCTTTGATCTGGGTCTCCACCATTGCCCGGCGGGCCTCAACGTAGCGATCGGGGCCAGCCCATGCATCCGCGCCGGCCACAGCGAGCACAACTATCAGGACGGCGATGCGAGACACGGCTGCACCTCCCTGCTGTGATGGTAGGGGCGCAGGGCCAGGTCGGGCAAGGGCCGAAGCGAGGAAGCGATAGGACCGCCAGCGGAGGAGGGTTAACGTGACGCTATCGGGCCTTCATCTTCTTCTGACGTACCAGTGCAATCTCGAGTGCGACCACTGCTTCGTCTGGGGCAGCACGCGGCAGAGCGGGACGATGACCCTGCGGAGCATCCGGCGGATCCTCCGGCAGGCCAGGAGCGTCGGCACAATCAAGTCCATCTACTTCGAGGGTGGCGAGCCCTTCCTTTACTACCCTGTCCTGGTCAGAGGGGTCCGGATGGCGGCGCGCATGGGCTTTCGCGCGGGAATAGTTTCAAACGGCTACTGGGCGACAACGGTGGAGGATGCGCTGGTGTGGCTGAGGCCGTTCGCGGGGTTGATCCAGGACCTATCCGTGAGCAGCGACCTGTACCACTGGAGCGAGAAGCTGAGCCAGCAGGCCAGGGATGCGTGCGCGGCCGCGGAGAGGCTGCAGATCCCGGTCGGGACAATCAGCATCGCCCAGCCCGAGGCCACGAATGCCGCGCCGGCGGCCGGCCAGTTGCCATCCGGCGAGTCCGCGGTCATGTACCGCGGGCGGGCCGCGGAGAAGCTGGTCGCGCAGGCCGTCCGGCAGTCCTGGGAGCAGTTCACGGAATGCCCGCACGAGGACCTGCGCGAGCCGGGCCGGGTGCATGTTGACCCGCTCGGCAACGTGCACATCTGCCAAGGGATAGTGGTGGGCAACATGCTCCGGACGCCCCTTGAGAAGATCTGCCGCACCT
>JASEHJ010000028.1 GCA_030018905.1 bacterium
GGCACGATCCTCGGCCTGATCAGCCCCTCAGCTAATCCTTGCGGAATCCCTGGGCGCCTGGGGTGCGCCTTGCTGCCGCACTCCTGATGGAAGCGATCTCTTCCGGTAGGATCGCCCGCTCGAAGCGCCTGAACCCCGCTATCGAAAAGCCGTGCCTGCGCGCCATGGTCGCGATCTCATCCACCTGCTCGCAAGAGAGGTCGCGACCCAGCGTGTAGTCCTCAAGCCGGCCCTCCAGGGCCAGCACCATCGTTTCGGCCATGCACGCCTCGCCCAGCCCCGGGGGGAACCCGAAGTCAATGCCGAAGTCGGGCTCGCCAGGGATCTTTATCACCCCGCCGTCGAACACGAGCACGTCGTCACGCCGTTCGCAGACCTTCCGCGAGACATTCCGGGGACGGGCCACGTCGCATACGACCGCCCCAGGGCGCAGGTCCTCGGGCTCGATCAGGACCTCCGGCGAAGCGGACACCGCCAGGAGCAGGTCGGCCTGTCGCACCGCAGCATGGACGTCCGTGGTTACCCCAACGTCCGTCCCGGATTCGGCACGGATGCGTTCTGCCAGCCCGTTGAGCAGGCCGTGATTACGAGCCACCAGCAACAGGGAATCCACGTGCCGGGCCAGTATCCGGCTGCACACCGCGCCGATCGAGCCGGTGGCGCCGACCACCACGGCGTGAAGCCCACCCGGCGCCTTCCCCATCTCCTCCGCTGCCAGCAGCGAACTCTCCACCGCGGTGGCAGCCGTGTAGCTGTTGCCCGTCGTCACCGGCAGCCCCAGCCGCTCGGCCACCGTTACCCCACGGTCGCCTATAACCTTGGTGTATGCTCCCAGACCCATGATGCCCGCACCTAGGGACTCGGCCAGGTGGCCGCAGGCGACCAGCTTTCGGTACACGACCTCGGGATCCGAACGCAGAAGCAGCGACGAGGTCATCGGAAGGCCGATGAACCATCCCTCTGCCTCGACGCCGGTGGCCGAGCGAACGCCGGTGATGTGCGACGCGATGAGCGGCTTCATCCAGCCCCCGATCCGCTCCAGCACCGAGTCGGGCACCAGGCGGGCAACCGGGTACTTCCGGACGAAATCCCGCGCCACCAGGGGGTGAACCACGAAAGCGAAGCGTCGGATTCCGCTGACCATGTTCGGCGTCGGGGACCTCAGGTCAACCGCTCGATGCGGGGCCTGAGCCCTGCACGCCGGATCCAATCCAGGTAATCTGCGGGGCCTAGCTGTTCTGGGCGCAGGCCCGAAAGCGCGACCACAACCGCCTGCAGGACGTTGGTGGCGAAGGAACGCCCGTCCATCTCGGGCGTGGCGGTCACCAGCAGCGCGGCGCGCCTGCTCCGAAATGCCTCAACTCCGGCCGCGGTGATGGTGTTGGTAATGATCGTCTTTCCGGTCAGGTCGTCGGGCATGAACCGCTGAATAAGATGGGAATCGCCGGCGATGACCTCGGCCCATCTGTAGGCACGTCCGAACCTGGGTGTCACCTGATCCTGCTTCTTGCCTGTCGGGTATAGCCACGTGAACGGTCCCCGCGTCAGCACGGGTAGCAGAATCGCTGCCAGCACCCTGATGGTCGCAAGCCCGCGCAGGCCAATGGGAATACCCAATCCAAACATCAGGTCGCCGAAGACCACATCTGCTCCTGCCTCCACAAGCGCCTCCGCCATGCCGTACCTGTCCACCGATGCCACCAGAAGCACACGCCGACCCCGCAGCGTCAGCCCGGCCTCCTCGGGCAGGATGTGTTGGATCAGGTGGCGCTCCCAGCTGTCCTTGATGCCTCCCCCGTCCACTACCGGCGTGCGCATCCCCGCGACCGCGCGCACGGCATCGCGGATGTAGTACTTGCGGCGACCGGCCACGAGGGCCAGGTTGATCCCGCCGATGCCGATAGCGTCCACCTTGCCGTCCAGCTCGCGGATCTTCTGGCAGAACAACCTGTAGTCGCCGTTGGTGCCGATGCGTTCGATTATGAACGCGTGGCCCAGGAGCACGGTCTCCACCCGATGATCCCCGCTGCTGGAACCGAGGCTGATGCTGACCACGTGTCGTTTGGACTCCACAAGAAGGAGTGGTTTGACGCGGAGGCGGCGTTTCCTGTTACCCTGACGGATCCGACGGCCCGCAGATCTGGTGCACGTCGCCGGCCACCACCTGCCGGATGGCACCGGTGGCAGTGCGGATCCTTAGGGCGCCCTCTCGGTTGATCCCTTCCGCGATACCCTCGATCGCCGGGCCCGAATGCAGTACCGCAACGGGCGTCCCGCGCAGCATGTCGCGGGAGCTCCAGGCGTCGCTCACTGCCTCCCCCCCGGCGGCCCACGCGGAGTAACGGTCTGCCAAGCGGGCGAGCAGTGCCTCTAGCACCGCGCGCCTCTCGATGGGACGGCCGGCGATCAGGTGGAGCGACCCGGCACGTGCGGCCACCTCCGGTGGCATCACCTGCAACTCGATGCCCACGTTTATCCCAACGCCGACCACGACGGCTGCTCCGGCGGTCTCGATCAGGATCCCTGCCACTTTCCTGCCCGCGATCTCGACGTCGTTGGGCCACCGGATCCTTGCCGGCCCCGGGACGAACTGCTCGGCCGTCTCGGCGACCGCCACGGCCACGGCCAGGCTGAGGAGGCCCTGCGGCAAGTCCGCGGACGGGTACAGGAGGACCGAGCACCACAGCCCGCCCGAGGGCGATGCCCACGCCCGTCCCTGGCGTCCGCGCCCGCGCGTCTGCCGGTCGGCCACTACGACGGCGCCTTCCGGACACCCGGCACCCACCAGCAGCCGCGCCAGGTCATTGGTGGAGCCCAGTTCGCCTACCCACACCAGGGGCCATCCCAGGCGCGCGGCCTGCCCTGTGGCGGCGCCGGCGGTCACGGTTGCGTATCGCGCAGGGGGAAGAGAGACGAGAGCCGCTCCTGCATCTGAACGATCAGTCCGTCGAGGCGGTCCAGGGCAAGCGAGGCGGCGTCCACCTCCAGCACCGGACACAGCGCGAATCGCGCGACCCACTCCTCGTAGCGCTCGTTGAGCTGGGCCAGGTAGTCGGAGGGGATCTGCCGTTCGTAGTCGCGCGAGCGGGCCCTGATGCGTTCCAGCAGCACCTCCACCGGCGCGCGCAGATAGATCACCAGGTCGGGAGGCCGGAGGAACCCCACCATTGTCTGGAACAGGTCG
Source organism: bacterium (assembly GCA_030018905.1). Taxonomy (GTDB): domain Bacteria; phylum Sysuimicrobiota; class Sysuimicrobiia; order Sysuimicrobiales; family Humicultoraceae; genus VGFA01. The sequence goes on from JASEHJ010000028.1 coordinate 3,185, forward strand.
TGGTAGGCCCGGAAATCGCGCTCGTCCATCAGCCCCTGCAAGTAGAGGTTGCGGGCGAAGATCTCCACGTCCTCGTAGATCGTGCGGTCCTGGATCACGGCGTGCCCTGCCCGCAGGATCTCCTGGTGATGCCGGAACCGGCGCGACAGGAAGAACACTTGTAGGTGGAAGCTCCACCGGGCCATGTCGGCGTAGAAGTCCGGTAGATACGGGTTCTCGTCCACCACCTCGTAGTAGGGCTGCCATCCCAGCCGCTGGCAGAGCAGCGTGGTCAGGGTAGACTTACCGGAGCCGATGTTGCCGCTCATCGCCACAAACCACTTCACGCCCGCACCTCGGCGACGGCGCCGACTACCCGTGCCAGCCCGGCCTCGTGCAACAGATCCAGGGCATCGGTGTCTACCGTTATCACCGGCGCCCCGTCGAACCGCTCAAAGTACGCGTCGTACGCTTCGGCCAGGCGTGCCAGGTAGCTCGGGCCGAGGGCGCGCTCGAAGGGCCGTCCCCGAGCGGCGATGCGCCGAAGCAGCGTGTCCTGTGTGGCCCTCAGGTAGACCACCACGTCGGGCTCCGGTACCTGCGGGGCGATGAGCTCGTACACCGTTTCGTAGAGCGCGAGCTCGGGGGCATCCAGCGTCAGCGAGGCGAACAGCCGGTCCTTGGCAAACATGTAATCAGAAACTACTACCCCTCCGGCGGCGAGACGGCTCAGCGCGGACCGCTGCTGTCGGTGGCGGCTGAGAAGGAAGAACAACTGGGTCGGGAACGCCCGGCCGCGGATGTCCTGGTAGAAACCGTGCAGGAAAGGGTTCTCCTCCACAACCTCCAGGAGCAACTCGGCGTCCATGCGCCCAGCCAGACGCCGGGCGAGCGTGGTCTTACCGACCCCTATGGGACCTTCCACGGCGATCAGCCAGCCGCGCGGTTCTGGGGGAAGCAGGGCGTGCTGCCGCGCCCTCGGCTGGCTGGTCCGGATGGTCATTGGACCACCACGCGGCCGCGCTTGACCACCGTGCGCACGGTCGGCGCGCCGATGTGCATGGCCAGCTCCCGGTAGTCGGAAACCTCCAGAACGAGCATGTCGGCCGACTTGCCGGCCTCCAGGCTCCCAACGTCGCAGGCCCTGCCGACCGCCCAGGCCGCGTTGATCGTGGCCGCCGCGACCGCCTCGGCGGGAAGCATCTTCATGCCAACACAGGCCAGGGAGATTACCGCGGGCATCGCCCATGTGGGCGACGATCCCGGGTTGAAGTCGCTCGCCAGGGCCACCGGCACGCCCATCTCGATCATTCGGCGGGCGCTGGCGTAGGGCAACCCCAGGAAGAACGCGGTGGTCGGCAGCAGGACGGCCACCGTGCCTCTGTGGGCCATCGCCGCAAGACCGTCCTCCGAGGAGTACAGCAGGTGGTCCGCCGATACCGCTCCCACCTCTGCCGCCAGGGCTGCGCCGCCCTGGTCGGAGAGCTCGTCCGCGTGGAGCTTGGGAACCAGCCCCAGCTCGGCGCCTGCTCTCAACACGGCCCGCGCCTGGTCGGGCGTAAACGCGCCCTCTTCGCAGAACACGTCGCAGAACTCCGCCAGGCCCTCCTCTGCGACCGCCGGCAGGATCTGCCCGATGATCGCCGCGACGTACCCATCGGGATCTCCCTTGAACTCCACAGGCACGGCATGGGCCGCCAGAACCGTGGCGATCAGATCCACCTGGTGCAACTGGGAGAGCCGCCGGATCGCGCGCAGCTGCTTGATCTCATCCCCCACCGACAGCCCGTACCCGCTCTTGACCTCGGCGGTAGTAGTGCCACACCGCAGCATTCGGTCCAGTCGCGCCAGGCCGAGCCGCACCAGTGTCTCCTCGTCGGCACCCCTGGTGGCGGCAACGGTGCGCAGGATACCGCCTCCGGCTGCGGCGATCTCCTGGTAGGTCGCCCCGCGCAGTCGCATCTCGAACTCGTCCGCGCGACCTCCGGCGAAGACCAGGTGCGTGTGCGGATCCACGAACCCCGGGAGAACCACGCACCCCCGTGCGTCCACCACGGTAGATGCGGGTTCGAGCCGGACGAGGTCGCGTACCTGTGGCGTGGGACCGACCGCCACGATCCGGCCCTGGGATGCGGCCACTGCCCCGTCCGCAATAAGGCCCAGGTCCCTCAGCGACCCGCCGGTGCGCGGACCAGCGTGGTAGCCCGCGAGCGTAATCAGTTCCGAGGCATGCTCAATGATAAGATCGGCGGAGAGCATCAGGCCGTCTACTCCGGCAGGCGAACCTCTAGAATCTGCCCACGATCGAAGCCGTGCATGCGGAGATGGGCGCGGGCCACGTCCACAATAGCGTCCAGCGGCACGAGCCCCACGACCTCGCTTTCCGCAACCTCAACGCCGTACCTCTCCGCTTCCACGCGCACGAGGTCGAATATCCTCGCCATCGGCGTCTGGGACGCGTCCAGTATGTTGATCGTGACCTGTGCCAGACCGGACGCCGCCATGACACCCAGCGCCTGGACGTTGGCCAGCCCGCCGCTGGACCCGCGCACGGCGCGGGCCACGGCGCGCGCGATCTCCACGTCGGTGGTGCGGAGGTTGATGTTGTACGCGATGAGGGGAAATCGGGCGCCCACGACAACGGCGCCCGCGCTGGGGTGCGGGCGGGGATCGCCGATGTCCGGCGTCCAGGCGTCCTGAAGCATCTTCGCCGCCAGTCCCTCGAACTCACCCTTGCGAATATCGGGCAGGCGGACTCGGTGCGCCGCGGTCGCCGCAGCGGCGTACAGGTAGACAGGAACCCGGAGCGCGGCCCAGATCTGCTCGCCGAGCCGCCGTGCCAGGCCGACGCACTCTTCAAGCGTGGTCTCACCCAAAGGCACGAACGGGATCACGTCAACCGCCCCCAGACGCGGGTGTTCCCCCTGGTGCTGGCGCAGGTCAATCAGCTCCACCGCCTTTCCAACCAGCGCCAGTGCCGCCTGCGCCACCGCCTCGCCCTCCCCGACAAAGGTGATCACGGTCCGGTTGTGGCTCTCGTCCGACTGAACGTTGAGAACCCTCACCCCCTGGGTCTGGCGCACCGCGTCCACTACCGCGTCAATGACTTCTCGCCGCCGCCCCTCGCTGATGTTGGGCACACACTCGACCAGCCGCCCGACCACGCGGTCACCTCCCGGCGTCATCTCTCGAAATGCTTCGTCGTGCCGGCAGGTTCTCCTAGACCCTACGGCCAATTGATATGTAAGCTCAGATGGCGTCCCCTGGTCCTGACCGACACAACAGCGGCCCCCAGAAGCTGGCCCGGCTCAGCCGGCTGGCAGCCCTCGTGCTGCGCCACCGTCCCGACGAGGTCGGCCTCACGCTGGACGGCGGCGGTTTCGTGCGGGTAGAGGCGCTTGCAGAGGCGCTGAGCACGCAGCGGGGATGGGAGTCCTTGTGCGCGGATGACCTTGTCGCACTGGCGGTGGCCGACCCGAGGCGGTACGAACTGAGCGACGACAGGATCCGCGCGCGATACGGCCACACCGTCACGGTTGAGCAACCCGGAGAGGCTGCGCTGCCCCCGGAGTGGCTGTACCTCGGCACGTCGGCGGCCGATGCCGCCACGCTGCGCGAAACCGGCCTGCGGCCCAGGGACCGCAAGCTTGTGCACCTTTCCACTATGCCCCAGGCGGCCTCCGAGGTGGCGAGGAGACACCTGAGCAATCCGGTTGTGGTAGTGGTCCTTAGCCGGCGCGCGCATGCTGCCGGGGTGGAGTTCTGGCGGGCTGGGGCAGCGCTGTTTCTAACGCGGGGCGTGCCGGCCCGGTTTATCCTGAGCTAGACGTCCATGGGCGGCAGACCATCGCCCTCCTCCACCCGCGAGAAATGGATCACGGTGACCTCGTCATCGAGCGTCACCGGACGGCCGTAGATCTTGGAAAGAAACTCCACCAGGTCCTCGTGCCGCCGCAGTTGTGGGTTGTCCCGCTCGATCTCGCGCGGCGTGACCTCGGCAAGCCGCTTCAACTCAACCCGGTCAATGACGGCCGAGAAGATCTTGCGGCGGGTGCCGAACCTGCGCCCAACCGTGATCCAGACCACCTGGCCGTCGCAATACTTGTCGCTCTTATCGCCCAGCCGGATCGTCGCCGTCTTCACCCCGTGGCGCAGGGCATCGACGAAAACGGTCGAGTAGAAGTTCAGCGCAAGCATCAGGACCTCCGTGGCAGAGCGACGGTCTCTGGCAGATTCCCCTTCCGTCGGGCGACTCCTGCCGCGGGCTAGGAGGCGCCTGGCAGGCGCAGACCCCACCGATCGGCAGCGGCCAGCGCCGCGGGGTAGCCGGCGTCGGCGTGACGCAGAACCCCGGTACCCGGATCGGTGGTCAGCACCCGCTCAAGCTTCTGCGCGGCCAGGTCGGTGCCGTCGGCCACGCTGACCTGCCCGGCGTGGATCGAGTAGCCGATGCCCACGCCTCCGCCATGGTGCACCGAGACCCATGTCGCGCCCGCGCAGGTGTTCACCAGCGCGTTCAGGATCGGCCAGTCGGCGATGGCGTCCGATCCGTCCAGCATCCCCTCGGTCTCGCGCAGCGGCGAGGCGACCGATCCCGCGTCCAGGTGATCGCGCCCGATGACGATCGGGGCGGCCACCCGGCCGGTCCGAACCAGCTCGTTGAAAACGAGACCCGCCTGCGCACGCTCTCCGTATCCCAGCCAGCAGATCCGCGCCGGCAAACCCTGGAACGGCACGCGCTCACTAGCAAGGCGGATCCAGCGCGCGAGTCCCTGATTGTCGGGAAACAGGTTAAGAATCGCGGCGTCGGTGGCCGCTATGTCCGAGGGCTCCCCCGAGATCGCCACCCAGCGGAACGGCCCCTTTCCCTCGCAGAACAGGGGGCGTACATAGGCTTGTACGAATCCCGGGTAGGCAAAGGCGTCCGCGAAACCACCCTCGCGGGCCTGGCCGCGGAGGTTGTTGCCGTAGTCGAAGACCACAGCCCCGGACCGCAGCAGGCCTACCATCGCCTCGCAGTGCCGGGCCATCGAGGCCCGCGACCGAGCAACATAGCCCGCGGGATCCTGCCGTCGCAGTTCTGGCGCCTCCTCTGCGCTGACCCCGGAAGGGATGTACCCCTCCAGGGGGTCGTGGGCAGAGGTTTGATCGGTCACGACCTCCAAAGGCACCCCGCGCCGGAGGACCTCGGGTAGGATCTCGCTGGCGTTGCCCAGCAGGGCTACCGACAGGGGCTTCTCGGCTTGCTTTGCCTCACCGCACCATCGCAGCGCCTCATCCAGCGAGTCCGTCGCCCGGTCCACCCAACCCTGCGACTTGCGCCTGTGAATCCGGGACGGATCGGCCTCGACGACGAGCGCCACGCCCTCGTTCATCGTGACGGCCATGGGCTGAGCCCCGCCCATGCCCCCCAGCCCGGCGGTCAGGACCAGCCGGCCGCGCAGCGACCCTCCGAAATGCTGGCGCGCAACCTCAGCGAACGTCTCGTAGGTGCCCTGCAGGATGCCCTGCGTCCCTATGTAGATCCAAGAGCCGGCGGTCATCTGCCCGTACATCGTCAGGCCCTGGGCTTCGTACTCCCAGAACCGCTCCCAGGTGGCCCATGCCGGAACCAGCATGGCGTTGCTGATCACCACACGGGGTGCCCAGGCGTGCGTGCGGAAGACACCCACGGGCTTGCCCGACTGCACCAGCAGCGTCTCGTCGTCGCCCAGCGCGCGCAGGGCCGAGGTCAGGGCGTCAAACGCCGCCCAGTTCCGTGCGGCTTTCCCGGTTCCTCCGTAGACGATCAGGTCGTCCGGCTTCTCGGCCACCTCGGGATCCAGGTTGTTCATCAGCATGCGCAGCGCCGCTTCCTGTGGCCATCCGCGACAGGAGAGCGAGGTGCCGCGCGGCGCGCGGATGACCCGCTTCACCGGAGCACCCCGACCGCGCGCTCAACCGCCTCCAGCAGGCGCCCGCTGCGCACGAGCACCGTGGCCGCCTCGATGTCCGGGGCCAGGACGCGGTCGTCGTCCAGGGAAGGCACGGTCGCCCGCAACGCGGCATGACCCGCAGCAGTACCAAGTCCCATCGCCTCACCGCCGCGGAACTCGAGGGCCTGGGCTGCGCACAGCAGCTCGATCGCCACGATCTGCTCGAGATGGGCTACCACCGTGGCTGCCTTACGTGCAGCGGTAGCACCCATGCTCACGTGGTCTTCCTGATTCGCGGAGGTCGGAATGCTGTCGGCGCTGGCCGGGTGGGCCAGCACCTTGTTCTCGGACGCCAGCGCCGCGGCCGTGTACTGGGCCAGCATCAGCCCGGAGCGCAGGCCGCCGTCCGTGGAAAGGAACGCGGGCAGGCCGCTCAGCGCCGGGTTCAGCAGCCGTTCTACCCTGCGCTCGCACATCGTGCCCAGGCCGGCCAGCGCCGCGGCCAGGAAGTCCAACGCCACCGCCACCGGCTGGCCGTGGAAGTTGCCGCCCGAGAGAACCAGGTCCTCCTCCGGGAACAGGAGCGGGTTGTCGGTCGCCGCGTTTAGCTCCACGCCCACCACGCCGGAGGCGTAGGTCACGGCGTCGCGTACCGCCCCGTGCACCTGGGGGAGGCACCGCAGGCTGTAAGCGTCCTGGACGCGCGTGGGAACGCTGTTCACCAGCGCGCTTCCCGCGATCATGCGGCGTACGTTCTCCGCGCTGGCCTGCTGGCCTGGATGAGGGCGCAAGAGATGGAGCCGTGGATCAAACGCCGCCGAGCCGCCCCGCAGGGCCTCCAGGGTCATGGCGCCCACGGCGTCGGCCGTGGCGCAGAGCCGGAGGGCACGGTGGACGGTCAGGGCTCCCCAGCCGGTCATGAACTGCGTTCCGTTGACCAGGGCCACCCCTTCTTTTGCGCGAAGGCAGAGCGGCCGCAGCCCGTTCCCTTCGAGTGAGGCGCTCGCGGCAAGTCGCTCGCCCCCCACCATGACGTCGCCCTCGCCAATCAGCGCAAGTGCCAGGTGCGCCAACGGTGCCAGATCGCCGCTGGCGCCGACCGATCCCTGCTCGGGAACGATGGGGTGGATGCCGCGGTTGAGGAGCGCCGCCAGCAGGTCCACCACCTCCGGCCGGACACCCGAGTGTCCCAGTGCCAAACCGTGCGCGCGAAGCAGCATCATGGCACGCACCACGCCGGTCGGGGCGGGCGGCCCCACGCCGGCGGCGTGGCTGCGGACGATGTTGAGCTGCAGGCGGTCGGCGTCCTCGCGTGAGACGGGAACCGAGGCCAGCTTCCCGACGCCCGTGGTGATAGCGTAGACCGGCAGGCCCGCGGCGACAATGCGATCAACCTGAGCACGGGCCTTGGCGAGGGATTCCCGTGCGCTGTCAGGCACCTCGACCTGCGCACGGCCCTCGGCCACGGCGACGACGTCGCCGATGGTCAGCGTCCCACCCAGGCGGATGAGCACGCGGGCAGCTCCGCTAGTCCTTCAACCTTTCGTCCACGAAGGTGATGGATATCTTATCCTTGCCACGGACTGCCTCGGCAACCGCCAGGGTCTTGCCCTGGTTCACGAGGACCGCGTTCACCTGGCCGTACTCGCGCATCTGCATAAGGACGGCCTGCGTGGCCAGCGTCGCCTCGGCCTCCATCAGTTCGCGCAGGTCCTTCTTGGGTTTCCCCGGCTTGAACAGGACCGAGTCGAAGGTCACCGTGACCGCCTTCTTCTCCTGGTCCACCTTGACATCTCGGACGGTGTCGGAGCCGACGATGTTCTCAACCAGGTTCTTTGCGATGACCTCAGGCGAGGGGGGACGGCGCCTGGCCTCCTCGTCCCTGCGGTACTTCATGTCCCAGGCGTACATCCCGGCCGCCACCACGACGGCCACGCCTATGTAGATCAAGATTGGTACCAGATTGATACCGGTCTTGCGCGCAAGATTCTTGGGCCGCATGCTCACGCCTGACACCTCCGTCAGTAGACCAGCAGTGTATTCCACCCCCAGACCGGACTCCCTGCTGCGCGAGTCCGCGGGGCCGCTCTACCGGGAAGGTGGTCCGGCGCGCACCACCGGCCGCAGGAGCGGGACCGCCGCCAGGATCACGACCACGTCAATCACCACCTCGGCCAGCAGGCCGACCGAGAAGATCGTCACCGCAACCTGCGAGGCAGGGATCAGTCCCACCAGTATGAAGGCCACGATGTTGAGAGCGTGGCCGACGATGATCGTCAGCGCGCCCAGGATCAGGTGCCGCTGGCCCGCCAGGCCGGCGACAAACCCCATGACCGCGTGCGGAACGATGGCGGCCCACTCGAAGGGGTTCCCCGCAGGGCTGAGGGCATTTACGAGGGTGCCTATCAGCCCCACGGACGCCCCGGCCGCGGGCCCCAGGAGCATGCCCGCTATCACGACCACCACCATGTTGAGGGCCACGATGGCTCCGGGCACCATCGGGTTGGGTATGAACCGAACCACCTGTCCGAGCACAACGTAGACCGCAGCAAGGACGGCTACCTGGGCCATCAACCGTGGTGACATGCTTCCCTCCTTCGAGTCCGCGTGGCGCATTTTGCCGATGCGCAGCCCAGCCTACCTGGCGGTTATGCGTCCGTCCAACCGCGCCGAGACAACCCCTACACGACGGATCGTCTCGATAAACAGGTCGCGCAGGTCCATCTGCGTGTCCCGTCGCTGTACTCCCAGCTTGAAGACCGAAAACCCATCCCCGCCGTCGGCGAGGAAGTCGTTGGTGGCGACCGAGTAACGCCGGGTGGGATCCACCGGCTGCCCGCCGATCCGCAACTCGACTACCCTTTGGCCGGACGGACGGCCCCGCTCGTACGCGTAGGACATCCCGGCCACCTGCGCAAAGCGCCCTGCCCCCTGCTCCACCATGCTGACGCCGTTCTCCAAGGCCTCGCGGATCTGCGCACCGGTCAACTGGAAGGTCACGATGGAGTTGTCAAAGGCCAGCACGCGGAAGGCATCGCCCAGGGTGATCGGCCCCTCGTTGATCGAGCCGCGGATGTTGCCGCCGTTGATGATCGCCACGTCGGTCCGTGCAAACTCCCGAACCGCGTCGGAGATCATGTTGCCCAGGTTGGTCTCCCGCGCCCTCACCGTCCCCCGCTCACCGTCGAGGAACAGCGCGGCCCGTCCGATCACCTCCGCGAACCGGGCCTGGAGCCTGTCCTCGTACTGCTTGACCAGGCCTGCCACCGCCGGTTCGGGCGCCAGAGCGCCGGTTACGGGCAGGTTGCGAACAGATGCCCGGCGCACCTTGCCGTCCGCCACGACCAGGTCGAGGCGCCCCACGGTAGCACCCAGCCGGTGGGTCTTGACGTAGACGGTAGGCGGGTTGTCAATCGCATCCACGGGCCGGCCGCCCGCGGCGGTCAGTACGCCGTCAAAGCCATCCGTGTGGCCCCCGATGATAACATGGATTTGGGGGACCGCGCGGGCTAGCGCCAGGTCCAGCGAGTTGCTCATGTGGGTCAGGGCGATGACCAGGTCCACGCTCCGGCCCAGGCCTCGAATCAGTCCCTGCGCGCTGCCTATCGGGTCGAAGTACTCAAGCTCGCGCGAGATATTCGGGTGAATGATGTCCGCCCACTCCTCGTCAAGCGTGCTGAAGATCAGCACCCGCAGGCCGGCCACCTGCTTGATGATGAACAGCGGGGTGAGTTCCTGCCCGCGAGCGCGGAGCGAGGTGGAGATGATCGGGAACTTGGCCAGGCGCACCAGGCGACGGAAGTGCTCGACCCCGTAGTCAAACTCGTGATTGCCCGCCGCCATCGCGTCGTAGCCGATCAGGTTCATCGCCAGGATGTCCGGCTCGCCGCGGAAAACCGACGACATCGCGGTCCCCATCAGGATATCGCCGGAATCCAGGAGCAGCACGTTGGGGGCTTCGCCCCTGACCTGCGCGATCAGCGAGGCCCTGGCCGCCATTCCTCCCACGCCCTTAGCAGTAGGCGTGTCGAACGGCAGGACGTTTCCGTGGTGCTCGCTGGTGTACAGGAGTGTTAGCCGGACCGCCGGGCTCTGGGCCGCGGAGGTCGCGGCCAGGACAAGAACAATCAGGCCTACGACAATGAATCGGCGCATCGCGAAGGCTCCTCTCTCATCTCATACTGGCGATCTGGGGCCGGGCAGACAGCGCGTGGCGTCACGGCCCTACGGTCAGCGCGTCGGTCGTGGTAATCGTCCCGCGATACAGAAATGCGACCTGGCGGATCGCCACCTCAAGATCGAACGGGACGATCGCCGACACCGCGTCCACGGGCAGAACTACCTTGTAGCCGTACAGCGCGGCGCTCCCGGCGGTATGCAGGACGCACACGTTGGCCACCGTCCCGCACACCACAAGGGTCCGGATGCCGGCCGCCCGCAGCTCGTGATCCAGCGAGGTCCCAAAGAACCCGTCGTAGCGCGGCTTCTGGACTACCCGGTCGCCGGGGGCAGGCCGCAGGGGTTCCACGATCTGCCATCCCCAGGTGCCCTCGACCGCATGGTCGCCCCAGATCGCGAACTCGGGGTCGCCGTTGCGGTGGGTGTCCTGGGTGTAGAAGATGCGCGCGCCCGCCGCGCGGGTCCTCTTCAGCAGCCGCGCAATGGCCGGGACCGTGCCCGCGGCATCGGGGACCACCAGCGCGCCGCCGGGAGTAACGAAGTCGTTCTGCATGTCCACAACCACGAGGGCCGTCGTCGCCGGAGGTGCGACCACGGTTGCCTCCACGGTGTAGGGAGGAACCTCAACCTCGCGCGTCATGCTCTGCCTTTCTTGTGCGGCCTGCGCGCCTATCCGGACGCCTCCGGCTTCGGGCGCAACTGCGGCACCGGTGCCTCCGGCCTCAGACGTGCCTCAGTCGCGGCAGGTTCGGCGCGCGGCTCCGGCGCTACGGTCGCCTCTGACCCGACCGGCGCCAGCGGTTCACCCGCGAACAGCCGGTTGAGATCCTCGGCTTCAAGGCTCTCGTGCTCAATCAACGCCTGCGCGATGCGGTCAAGCGCGTCCCTGTGTTCCAGGATGGCCGCGCGCGCCCGTTCGTAGCATTCGTCAATGATCCGGCGAATCTCCTTGTCTATCTCGTAGGCGATCTCCTCGCTGTAGTTGCGGCTCTCCACCAGGTCGCGGCCGAGGAAGATCGGCCCGTGCCGCTTGCCCAGCGAGAGCGGGCCCAGCTTGTTGCTCATGCCGTACTCCGTGACCATCTTGCGGGCAAGCTCTGTTGCCGCCTCGAAGTCGTTCTGGGCGCCGGTCGTGACCTCGTTGAAGACGATCTCTTCTGCGACACGCCCGCCCAACCCCACCGTGATTCGGGCCAGGATCTCCGCTCGCGTGTAGGTGTACTTGTCCTCCGGCGGCGCAAACATCACGTATCCAAGCGCCATGCCGCGCGGCAGAATCGTGACCTTGTGCGGCGGGTCGGCTCCTGGGATCACCTTGGCGAGCAATACATGGCCCGCCTCGTGGTGGGCCGTCAGCTCGCGTTCCTTCGGGGTCAGGACGCGGCTCCGGCGCTGGGGTCCGGCGATCACCCGGTCTATCGCCTCGTCCATCTCGGCCGCCCCGATCTTCTTCTTGTCGCGCCGCGCAGCCAGCAACGCCGCCTCGTTGACCATGTTGGCCAGATCGGCGCCGGAAAACCCGGGCGTCCGCTTGGCAAGCACGCCAAGATCCGCGTCCTCGGCGATGGGCTTGCCCTTGACGTGCACCTCGAGGATGGCGCGGCGGCCCTTAGTGTCCGGATTGTCCACCACGATTCGCCGGTCAAACCGTCCGGGGCGCAGTAGGGCCGGGTCCAGGATGTCGGGCCGGTTCGTGGCCGCGATCACGATTATCCCGCTGTTGGGATCGAAGCCATCCATCTCGACCAGAAGCTGGTTGAGCGTCTGCTCGCGCTCGTCGTGCCCGCCGCCGAGCCCTGCCCCGCGCTGGCGGCCCACCGCGTCTATCTCGTCAATGAAGACCAGGCACGGCACGCTCTTCTTGGCCTGGTCGAAGAGGTCGCGCACGCGCGAGGCGCCGACGCCGACGAACATCTCGACGAATTCCGAGCCGGAGATCGAGAAGAACGGAACCTCGGCCTCGCCGGCAATCGCCTTGGCCAGCAGCGTCTTGCCCGAGCCCGGCGGGCCCACCAGCAGCACGCCGCGCGGGATCTTGGCGCCCAGCGCCTGGAACTTCTTGGGGTACTTCAGGAACTCGATGATCTCCTGGAGCTCTTCCTTGGCTTCCTCCACCCCGGCCACGTCCCCAAAAGTGACCTTGGGCTTGCCCTCGGTGTGCAGCCGGGCCCGGCTCTTCCCAAACGACATCGCCTGGTTGCTGCCCGACTGTGCCTGCCGCAGCATCAGCATCCAGAGACCCACCAGCAGCAGTATCGGCAGCAGCGTGGACAGCAGGGTCGGCCACAGCGCCGAGCGCGAACGGGGCTCGACCTTGATCACAACGCCTCGGGCCTTCAGCAGGTCTATGTACGAGGTATCTCCCTGCGGCACGTAGACCGAGAACTGCTGGCCGTTCTTGAGTTTGCCGATTACGACCCCATCTCCAATCTCGGCCTGGCTCACCTGCCCGGACTGCACCTGGTCAATGAAGACGCTGTAGGACATCTCCTCCCGCGGGGTGCGGCGCCAGAGCTGCATGGCAAAGGGGAACGCGACCGCGAGGATCACGGCCCAAACGATTAGGCTGCGCATGTACCGGTTCGTCACTGCCCGCACTTCCTCCAAGGCGGAGTCGCTGAAACGGCGCGGCTCCGCGTCTCTATTGTAACATCCGGCGGGAGCCGGCGCGGCGTGCACGCTTGAACACGACGCGGCCGCCCCTGCGCTCCGCGCGCAGCCCAGGCAGGTCCGCCAGCTCGCCGGACCGCCCGCTCTCGGCCATCGCACGGATCCGTTCTATATGGACGAACTTCACGTCCCGAATCTTCCCGCCGGCCTCGCACAGAGCCCGGTGCGCCACCCGACGCTGCAAAGCCACGGGCATTGCGCGGAACTGTTCGGCGTCAATCGCAAGACCGCCCGCCCGGCGCCTCAGCGCCTTTGAGCCGGCCTCCTCTGCCAGGTGATCCATCAGCGCCGCGTCATCGGCCGCCTGCTCTGCCAGGCGTCGCAGAACGGCTTTGACACCCAGGTTATACCCCGACAGGTGGGGGATCAAGTCCATGCGGATGCGGTTCCGAAGCGGCCCGCGCAGCCGGTTTGTCGGGTCGCTCCTGCAGGGCACGCCCTCGGCCCCCAGGTAGGCGACGATCTCATGTCGCCATAGATCCACCATGGGCCTGATCACCCGCAGCCCGTCGTGCTGCCTGGTGGCCGGCATGCCTGCGAGCCCGTCGGCGCTCGCCCCCCGAAGCAGCCAGAGCAGCACGGTCTCTGCCTGATCGTCGGCAGTGTGCGCCAGGGCCAGGTGCGAGGCGCCGATGCGCCCGGCGACCCTCGCCAGCGCGCCGTACCGCACGGCCCTTGCGGCCTCCTCAAGCGTGAGACGGTGCCGCCGCGCCCAGGATCTCGCGTTCACCCGGACGGACGATGCCGGGATTCCCCAGGCCCGCGCGGTGCGCCGGACGAAAGCGGCATGCTCGCTGCCGGCCCGATGGATGCCGTGGTCTACCGTAACGACGTGCAGGCGCAGCGAAAACTCGTCGCGCAGCCGCCACAGGACGTGCAGCAGCGCCATCGAGTCCGGCCCGCCCGAGACCGCCACGACCACGGTCTCGCCGCCGGAAAGCATGCGGTAGCGCCGAAGCGTCTGGCGCACGCGGTGCAGCATCCGGAGTGTCTGCGCGCGGGTCACCTGGCCGGTACTCCTCGGATTCCCCATAATAGCGCAACACGGCGGTCCCTCTGGAACCGCCGGTTCAAACATGGTGGCGGCGGGGAGACTCGAACTCCCGACTCCGCGGGTATGAACCGCGTGCTCTAACCAACTGAGCTACACCGCCACGACTACCCTGGATTATACCCCGGGCCCTGGCACGAGTCCACGCCCGGGCGGCAGAACAGCACAGCAGCAGGAGGAAACGCGCCCCGCTGCATACAAGCATCTACCCCATGAGGAAACCTGCCGTGTCTATTCTGCGCCCTTGCGCATTGCCGGGCGTGCTGGCGATTGCCGTGCTGCTGGCGGGATGCGGCTCTGTCGGAGGCCTGACAGGCCTGCCCAATCCCGGCGTCTCTGAGAACACGCCGCCGGCCGTTACATCGGTAGTGCCAGCCGCGGACAGCGTTGCTCCATCGGATACGCCCATCAGCGCGACATTCAACAAGGCGATGAGCCCTGATACGCTCGATGTCAAGGCAGAGCCTTCTCTTTCCTTCGGGCCCGCGCAGTGGTCGGACGACGCCAAGACGGTCACCGTGCGGCCCAACCCTCCTCTAACTCCAGGGGTCCGGTACACGGTCCGACTGCGGGCCAGGGACCGGCAGGGCAACCAGATGGCGGCGGACTACACCTGGAGCTTCTCGGCCATGGCGCCAACCGGCGTGGCCGGCGAAGGTCGGCTCCGCCTGGCCGAACGGATAGACGTCGGCCTGGACGCCCGCGTGTTCACCCTCTTTGCCGCAATCCTGGCCGCCACGCCCGACGCCCCTCCTGGGGAACCCGGAACGGTGACCGTTGCCGTTAGGGCGAAGGTGGCCGAACTGCCATCCAGGGTCGCCGACCCGGTCCGCCGGTTCATCAACGAGCGGCAGGCGCCGGCCGAGCAGTACCTGGCTGCGGCGCTGCAGCTCTCCGCGCCCCCCGAGTTTCGGGAATCCGCAGTCCCCGGACGCGCTGCCGCGCCTGCTGCCGGTCAGCAGCCTGTGCCTGTGCAGCGACCGCCGGCAGTCACAGGAGGAACGAGTACGCCGCGCCCGGAAAGCAGGGACCTCTCAGGACTAGGACCGGTCCTCGCTCAGTTCTACGCCTCCGCGGGAATCGGAGACCTCTGGAAGGCGCATGAGCGGGCCTACGCCGAGGCCCTCGAGGCCAGCCGCAAGGAGGGGCCGGCGCTCCTGGGCAGTGCAGCCGACTACCTCAGGGTGGCCGCGGTGCCCGGTGGGCGGATCACCCTGCTGCCCAACCTGCTCGGCGCGCCGGGCCAGGGGTTCCTGGTCCGGCAGGGCGATCGCACCTACCTTGTCGCCGGAGCCCCTGTGGGGGTGAACCGCCTCGGACTGGTGCGGCCGTTCGTGCGGATGCTGCTCGATCCCGTCCGGGGGCAGTCCCCCGACCAGGTGCAGCGCACCGAACCGCTGTTCCTCCAGGCGCGCGAGGCAGCAGCCCGGGGTGGGTACCGTGCGTGGTCCGAGGTGGTGGTCGAAAGTCTGGTCGAGGCAACGGCCATCCGGCTGGCGCTCTCCGGCGATGCCGCGGCCGCGGCCTTGCGCGCGGCCTACGCGCGCGGGCTGGTGCTTGTAGATCACTTCTCCGCGCAACTGACCGACTACGAACGCACGGCGACCACCCTGGTGGAGTTCTATCCCAGGATGGTCGCCGCCGTTGACCTGGAGCTCGAGCTCCGCCGCTGGGCGGAGCGAAAGCCGAACTAGCCCTGCCTGCGCCTCGGGTCAGACGAACCGTCGGTGCCCAAATGCCCGGTGCCTGCCACGGCCATGGGCACACCGGCCACGGAGATGGGCGCCCCGGTGTACCGCTGAACCGTCACAACCCCGATGTTTATCGTGGCGCCCGGATTGATGACCACGTTGTCCACCCTCCCGTAGTAGTCCCCTGTGTCCACGACGCCGTTGGCGTTGAAGTCCTGCCAGACAAACACGGACTTCGTGCCGGTCTGGGCGTTCGTGATCGTGAACGCGCCGCTGGCCGCGACGCTGACGAGATTGCTCTGCCGCGTGATGGTCGAACCGACGATCACGCCGGAGAAGGCGCGCATTTGTGTGTCAGTCGCGCCGCCGCTTACCACGGCGGCCGCGTTGACCAGGCCCCAGCCGAACTGATTGTCGAAGCCGGGCGTACCCAGGTCGGTGGCGGTGCTCTGCAATGTGCTCTGGATGGTCGCGGGCCCGGTGATGCCGCGCGATATCATAAGGGCGACCAGGCCGGCCACGTGGGGCGTGGCCATCGAGGTGCCCGAAAAGCCGGCGTAGGTATTGCCCAGGTTCGGGCTCCAGGTCGTGCTCCACACCCAGCCAGCGCTGCTCCCGCCCGGAGCGGCGACGTCAAGCTCGGGGCCGCAGGCCGAGTAGGATGCGCGCTCATTCGTAATCGTAGTCGCGGCCACGGCTATCACGTTCGGATTGCGGGCGGGATAGATAACCGGGCCGCAGGTGTTGTTCCCGGCCGCAGCCACCAGAGTGACGCCCAGGCCGTGTGCGTACGTGATCGCGTTGTCAACAACCGTGCTGCCGCTGGAACCCCCCAGGCTCATGTTGATAACCTTGGCACCGCGGTTGGCCGCGTAGGTGATGGCGTCGGCGACATCTGAATAGGTACCCGAGCCGCACCCACCAAGCACGCGCAGCGTCATGATCTTCGTGGGCGAGATGCCACCCCAGTTCACGCCGGCCACGCCCACGCCGTTATTGGTGCGGGCCGCGATGGTGCCCTCGACGTGCGTCCCGTGGCTGAGGTCGCTGGGGTCGCTTGGACATCCCGGGTCGGTTGGATCACTATCCCTGCCGTCGCCGTCGCCGTTAGCCGGGTCTGTCACGAAATCAGAACCGGTGACGTGCACGCCGGCGAGGTCGGGATGGGCGGGGCGCGTACCGGTATCAAGCACGGCCACGATCACCGCGCCGCCGGTGGTAGTATCCCAGGCCGCCGGTAGGTTGATCTGCGGATAGTGCCACTGCGAGGTGTACATGGGACCGGTCGGCGTCGCCGTGGCGTAGGCGTACTTGTCCTGCTCCACGTACTCCACCTGGCCGGACGCCCGGTAGGCCGCCATCGCCGCCTCGGCCGAACTCCCTGGGGCCAAGCGCACCACCTGAACGTCCAGGCGCTCGATGGTGCGCAGCACCGTGCCGCCCGCCAGCCGATGGACCTCGGCCGCGGTCGCAGATGCTACCCCCGGCCTGAACTTCACCATCAACTGGTCGGGCACCAGCGTCGGCCGTCCAAGCGACGAGCGCGCGGGCCGAACCAGGCCCCCGGCCGTTTCCGGAACCCGCGTCCCGGTGGGCGCCACGCTCACCATTCCCGTAACGGTACCGGTGGACGGCGTCGGGGTAGGTGTGGGCGTTGGCGGGGTTACCCCGGGCACACCGCCACCGCACGCGGCGGTAGCAAGCACAACGGCTACAAGAAAACTAGCACGGCGCAGAATCAAACCAGCACCTCCAGAGGGAAGTCGAAGCACAACTCTCGTATTGTACTATGCCCAACGGCCGCCGTCTCGCCGCACACGGAACCCTACAGCACCGGGAACGGTGCCGCCCCCAGGTTCCTGCTTCGTTCAGGGCGTCAAGATGCGGATCTCACCGCCGAGGATGTCGAAGTCCGGATCGGGGCAGTCCCCGCGGGGGTCGCGCACAGTCACGAAGAGGTCGCGCCGCAGGTCCACGGTCACGAATCCGAACCGGTCGGTGGCGCCCGGCCCGAGCGCGTCGAGCGGCCTGTTCGACCCGTCCGTCGTGACGAAGTTCACCATGACCCTTGTCGGAAGGGCCGAACCGATCCTCAAATCTGCCAGCGACACTACCACCTGCAGCGTGCGCCCGTCGGGCAGCACGGTCCCACCCAGGAACGGCGCAGGAGGACGGATCACGTTGAATCCAAACGGCGGAGCCGTAACCTGGGGCACGGTGCCGAAGAAGAACCGACCGTCGCGGTAGACGGCGTAGTGCGTCCAGTTGGTGCTGTCCGGCTGCGGACCCTGCAGGAGCGAGTCGCTGACCGTAAACGCTATGTAGTAGGCGCCGCCGAAGTCTTGGAGGGTGCCGGCGACGTTCATGGTGATCGCGAGCTGCTGGCCGCTCTGTGCTCCGACGGGCATTGTCAGCGCCGCAACCAACGCCGCCATAAGGGTCGCTGCCGATAGAACTCGAAGCCGCCTCATCCCGCATCACCTCCGGGTCCTGCGCCATGCCTGGGAGCCACGGCCTGGTATCTCACTGCCTGGGCCACAGCCACGGCTGGTCAAACAGGATCGTGCCCTGGCCGCTTACCCCCACACGCCCCCTGACCCAGGGAAGCGCGGTCAGCCATGTCTCGAACCAGATCTCCCCTGCGACGCCGCGATAGGTAATCGCCGCGGCCAGGCAGTCGTCCCAGATCCGTGTGATCGTCAGCCGGTCATGGTAGAAGCGGCCGCTGGTCCCATCATAGAACCCGTAGTAGGCCGCCTGCCAGTGGGGACTCAACTTCACGTCGAAGGCGAGTTCTGCCCGTGACAGCCCGCCCAGCGATGGATCATAGGCCGCGGCCGCGGCGGCGGTCCATCCCGGCCGCGGCGCGTACTGCACCTGTGCCACTATCGGCGCCAGGCGGCCTGCGATCCCATCGAAGGAGGTCGTGGCCGTGGCGACCAGGCCCGGCTGTCTGTAGGTCAGCGTGGCGTCGGCCTGTGCCATGCGCCCGGACAGCCGGTCGAACGCGAACGGCGACTGCCCGGCCTGATCCTGATAGGTGAGACCGAGCTGGCCGGTCAATGATGTGTTGATCTGGCGAGTGTAGTCGAGCCGGCCCGAGATGAACGCCCGCGCGTCGCCACTGGAGTAGTATGATCCGCGCGCCTGGACCCGCAGGTTGAGGTAGCCGCGGTCAGAGACGAGCAGAGGCCCGCCCACCGTCACCGCCGCGTCGGTGCGCAATGCGTCGGCAGTTCCCGATGGGAGCGTCTCGCGGAAGCGCCCCAGTCCGACCTGTAACTGGTAGACGAGCCGCGTACCGGTCAGCAGCCGCGGGTCGCCTACGACGGTCAGTTCTGGCAAACGCTCGGTGGTGTATCTGATGTCCCCTGGGAACGCGTCGCCGTCAAGGTCAATGCGACCCTCCGCGACCAGC
>JASEHJ010000290.1 GCA_030018905.1 bacterium
GCTGGAGCTGGCGCAGGCCGGCTCCCGGCAGACTTCCATCCGCCGGCAGGACGTGGCCGTGGCCCAGGCCCAAGAGGCCCAAGCTCAGGCGGCCTACGCCGGCGCGCAGGCGGCCAAGGACCTGGTCGCGCAGCGCGAAGCGGAGGTCGCGGTCGCCCGGTCCGCGCTGGCGCAGGCCGAGGCCGTGCTGCGTTACGCGCAGGCCGTGGGGGCCAACTTGATCCTGACATCCCCAATCGGCGGCGTGGCGCTCTCCCGCAGCGTCGAGCCGGGCGAGATCGTCGGAGCCGGAGTGCCGATCCTCACCGTGGCCGACCTGCGCACCGTGTGGATCCGCGTCTACGTGCCCGAGGCCCGCCTGGGCAGGCTGCGCGTGGGCCAGCGCGGCGACGTGTTCGTGGACGCGTTTCCAGACCGGACCTTTTCAGGCCGGGTGTCCGAGATCGCAAGCCAGGCCGAGTTCACACCGCGCAACGTAGCAACCCAACAGGAGCGCGCCAAGCTGGTGTTCGCGGTGCGCCTGACGCTGGAGAACCCGGAGGGCCTGCTCAAGCCCGGCATGCCGGCCGACGCGAGGATCCACACAGGCACATCGTCGCCGTGACCAGCGCGGCAGGTGAGGGCGCGGCAGGGACCGCCGTGAGGCATGCACGCCCCAACTGACGCGGCCATCGCCACCGAGGGCCTAAGCAGGTCGTTCGGCCCGGTCGCCGCCGTTGACCGGATCTCCTTCAGCGTGGCGCCGGGCGAGGTGTTTGGCCTCATCGGTCCGGACGGCGCCGGCAAGACCACCCTGCTGCGCCTGCTGGCCGGGATCCTCGACCCCTCAGAAGGCAGCGCCGTGGTCGCGGGCGCCGACGTCCGCACACAGCCCGAACTGCTCCGCCAGCGCATAGGGTACATGCCCCAGGCGTTCGCGCTCTACCGCGACCTGACAGTAGGCGAGAACCTACATTTCTTCGCCGAGGCCTACCAGGTGCCACGCGGCGAGATTGTCTCACGCACCGAGCGGCTTCTGGCTTTCAGCCGGCTCGGGCCGTTCGTGCGCACGCTGGCGGAGCACCTCTCGGGCGGGATGCGCCAGAAGCTGGCGCTGGCGTGCACGTTGATACACGAGCCCCGGATGCTGCTGCTCGACGAGCCCACGACCGGTGTGGACCCTGTCTCCCGCAGGGAGTTCTGGGGCATCCTCTACGACCTCAACCGTCGGGGCACCACGGTGCTGGTGGCGACGCCCTACATGGATGAGGCGGATCGCTGCACGCGCACAGGATTCATGTACGGGGGGCGGCTGCTGTCGGTGGCGTCGCCTGAAGGCATGAAGGCGCGGATGCAGGGCGAGGTTCTGGAGATCGTGGCCGAGCCGCGCCGCCGCGCGCTGGCGGTAGCGCTCGGTGTCGAGGCGGTGCTCACCGGCAGCGTCTTCGGAGACACCCTGCACCTTACCGTGCCCGAGGCCGCCGCGGCCGAACCTCAGTTGCGCGACGCCTTCGACCGGGAGGGCATCTCGTTGCGGTCGCTGCGCGTGGCCCCTGCCTCCCTGGAGGATGTGTTCATCTCGCTCATGAGTCAGGCAGGCCGGTAGGATGACGTCCCTAGCGCCATCGGCCCCTGGGGAGGCTGCGCCGCGCGAAGCCGCGGTCGTGGCGCATGGGCTGACCAAGCGGTTCGGCGACATGATCGCCGTGAACAGCGTGGACATCGAGATCCATCGCGGCGAGGTCTTCGGCTTCCTGGGCCCCAACGGCGCCGGCAAGACCACCACTATCCGCATGCTCTGCGGCATCATGGATCCCACGGCCGGAAGCGCGCGGGTGCTCGGGTTCGACGTGCGCACCCAACGCGAGGCGCTGAAGGCGCGCATCGGCTACATGAGCCAACGGGCCAGCCTCTACGCCGACCTTACCGTTGTCGAGCAACTGCGGTTCTACGCCAGGATCTACGGGCTGGACACCCGCGCGACGCGCGAGAAGGTCGGCTCCT
>JASEHJ010000291.1 GCA_030018905.1 bacterium
CTTCCGCGTGGTTTGAAGGAGGTGCGAACCAAACCTTCTCACCCGAACGAAAGGCCACTTCCCGTGAGGCAAAGAAAAGCCGATCTCCGCTGCCGCGTCAATGGCTCTCTCGCCGTCGAGTTCACCGCCTCGGGTCTCACCTCCTATGCCGGTCTCGAGCTGCTGCTGCGCTATCTGCGAGCCACCCAGCTCAACGCCTTGCTGCGCCGCTGGCTCCAGGGAACCAAGCTGCGCGGGGACTTCGGCACGGTGGCCATGGTGCGCGTGCTGCTCGGGCTGCTGATCGTCGGTGGCCGGCGCCTGCGCCACATCGCTTATGTGGCGGGGGATCCACTCTTCCTTCGCTTCTGTGGCCTGACCCGGCTGCCCAGTGCTCGCACCCTGAGCCGCTGGCTCAAGAACTTCAACGAGACGTGGGTCGAGCGCCTGCGTTCGATCAACGCCTGGGTCGTCGCCCCCATCGTCAAGCGTCTGCCCCTGAAGTGGCTGAGCGTGGACGTGGACGGCACCGTGAACTCGACCGGGCTCCAGGTCGAGCGGGCCTTCCGGGGCTACAACCCCCATCACCGCAAGGTGCCCAGCTACTACGCCATCACTGCCTACCTGGCCGAGACCGGACACGTGCTGCGGGTCAAGAACCGCTCGGGTAACGTCCACGACGGCAAGGCCTCGCTCTCGTTTCTGCGCGCTCTGTTTACCCAGATCCGCGAGACCCTGGGCGCATGCTACCGGCTGCGCTTCCGCATGGATGGGGCCTTCTTCCGGCAGGATGTCGTGGCTTTGCTGGAGCGCCATAAGGCCGGCTACGCCATCCGGGTGCCGTTCTTCCGCTGGCTCGACCTGCAGGGCCGCATCCGCCAGCGCCGCCGCTGGCAGCGCGTCGATCGCGAGGTGGAGTTCTTCGAGGACGCCATGGCGGTCACCCCCTGGAACACCTACCTGCGCATCGCCATCTACCGCAAGCGCGTCTTCCATCGCTCGGCCAAGAACTACCAACTTGACCTCTTCGATCCCGACGACGGCTACTACGAGTACTCGGCCATCGCCACCAACCTCGACCTCAGCGCTCCCCGGCTCTGGCGCTTCATGTGCGGCCGCGGGGCGCACGAGAAGGCCATCGGGGAACTGAAGAGCAGCCTCGCCTTCGCCTCCATCCCCACCCAGCACTACGGCGCCAACAGCGCCTGGCAGCAGTTGGTCGCCCTCGCCCACAACCTGCTCGTCAACTTCCAGATCGAGGGCGGTGCCGCCCGGCGGCCACGCGGCTTCCGCGCCACCGCGCTCTTCGTCCTCAAGTCCGCCCAGACCCTGCGCTTCGAGCTCTTCCACCGCGCGGGCTTGCTCCTGCGCCCCAACGGGAGCACCCTCCTCCGGCTGGCCGCCAATCCTCAAGTCGAGCGTGCCTTCACGCGCCTCGCTCGCAACCTGCCACGGGTGGCGTGAAATTCGTAGAGTCGAGAGGTGGCGCGGTGACGTACAGGGCCGGCGGCGCCGATTGCAACTCGCTCCTTTCGGAGCCAGCTTCGCCGAGTGGCCCATCGTTCGTTTCCACGCTCCCGCTCATCGAACCGGACGTGCGGGTTTCCCGCATCCGGCTCTCG
Organism: bacterium; assembly: GCA_030018905.1. Classification (GTDB taxonomy): domain Bacteria; phylum Sysuimicrobiota; class Sysuimicrobiia; order Sysuimicrobiales; family Humicultoraceae; genus VGFA01. The sequence continues at coordinate 1,602 of JASEHJ010000291.1, forward strand.
GACAAGGTCTCATGCCTTCGCCCACGGGAAGTTGTGCGTTCGCGACGTCAGCCGGACGAGTCCCAGGGTATGATCCAGGTACTCGTCGGGGAATCGTGTGATCCCCTTGTACCGGTGCTGATGCTTGCGACACAACCACTGGCGCAGCCGGTACCGGGCGTAGGCATCCACCGCCCGGTAGGCTTTGCTCACCGGTCCCAGACAGAAGTAGTTTGCCCAGCCCATCATGAGTCGGTTGAGCCGCACTACGCGGTCGTGGGCGTCCAGCAGCAGCCATCGGCGTGAGGTGATCTCGTGGATCGCCCGACAGACTCGGGCGATCCGCTTCTTCGACGGCCGGGTTCCGATGTAGGCTTTCCCCGTCCGCGTCGAGTA
>JASEHJ010000292.1 GCA_030018905.1 bacterium
CCTGGAGGAAGATGCGGCCGACGCCGAGGGTGCGGCAGCGCGCAACGACCTGCTCGGCCGTCATCCCGGCGCGGGCCAGGAGGATCGGGTTGGCGGTGATGCCGGCGAACGCACCGAGCCCCCAGAGGCCGGGGAGCGCCGCCTCGTCCACGGTGTCGAGGAAGAGTTTCATGGCCGGGACTATTACGCCGGGACCGCCCGGCGTTCAAGGGGGGGCATCCAAGAATTCATGGAGTCTTGGACGCGCCCTTGCGAATTTGCGGCGTGTCACAGACACACCGGCAAATGGTGGCCGTCATTCGTCCGATGTGCGAGGATGCCTTTCGCGCGCGCAACCAGATCCTCGTCGAAAGCCTCTCCTACGAGGAGCTGGCGAACGACGCGCAGCTCGGAGGCGACAAGCAGCACCTCAAGAACCCGCTCGACGACTACGCGCTGGTCGTCGTGGACGAGGCGCACAACTACCGCAACCCCGACACCATCAAGCGCGCGGCGATCCTGCGGCGCCTGCTCGCGGGAAAGCGGCGCGACGTGGTGTTCCTGACCGCCACGCCCGTCAAAAACTGACGCAGTAGTAGTAGGCCCGAGCCCGCAGGGCGAGGGCCGAGTGCTCCCGCGAGCGCGACATCGGACCGGCGGAACTACCGGTTGCCGTCGCGCCCGAAGCCCTTCGACGCGGGCAGCCGGATCAGGTGGGCCTCGCACCAGCCGCACGCCGCGCAGGCCCGATCGCAGGTGGTGATCCGATCCCATGCCTCGGGCGGCTCGCGGTAGAACGGCCCGTCGTTGGTCAGGTCCTTCATCGCCGCGTAGCGCTTGATCGACTCGACGATGCTCGGGGTGGGGGTGCAGCGGCCGCTGATCTTGACCAGATCCACCAGCCCGACCAGGTGGGGCAGGTGTCCGGGCAGGATGTCCTTGATCGCCACGAGCCAGTACTGGTCGTTCTTCAGCCGCAGGCTGGTGCGCCGGCAGCCGACGTAGCCCGAAAAAGCCCCGGGCTCGGGCCAAGCGTGCCGGACCTCGTCGTAGAGCCGGATCTGGACGCCGTGGTTGCGCTCGGTCGGGCAGTCGGGCAGGCACTTGTCGTTGACCACCGCCCGCACCGCGAGGTCCAGCTTGCGGATGGCCCGGATCGCGGCGAGGCGCTTGTTGGCCGCTCGGTGCAGCGTGATGCAGCGGCTGCCGACCTCCGACTTCCAGTACCAGGCGGCCACCGGATCGGCCACGTGGGCCAGGGTGGACGGCTGCAGATCCAGTTCGGGCTCGCGGCGGTGCAGGCCGACCGCCAGTTCGAAGTCGGCCAGGGTAAAGCGGCTGCCGGGGTAGGCCCGGTGCAGCCGGAGGATCTCGCGCCCCAGGAGGGTCGCGCGATAGGGCGAGGGAAACTGGTTGGCGACGAAGTCGAGCGGGATGCCGAGGCGGGTGCAGGCCCGGGCGAGCCCGGCGACCTGTTCCTCGTAGGCGTCCGGATCGGTCGGACCGGTCCACGGCCGGCCGGTGTGGCAGTAGACCTCGTGGACCGGCAGATAGACCTCGCCGATGAGCGACGCCCACGGCTCGAGGATCTTGGCGACGAAGTCCGGGTCGTGGTTGTAGGGGGCGCTGATACGCAGCGGGGTGTCGAGCAGCGGCAACCGTCTCGCCATGACCGATCCTCGCACCTTCGGCCGCCGCGGCCGCGGAGCCGTTCGACAGATAGGGGAAACCCGGCGTGCAGTCAACCGTTCGGGCCCGGGAGCCATCCGCGCTGTGGCGATCAATGAGGTGAGACCGGGGCCGGCTTGGCGGTAGAGGCGGGCCGCCGGCGGTGGCGAGGGTGGCTTGCGCGGCGGTGCGTAGAAGGTTTCGCGGCCGCGAAGCGTTCGACGCAGCTTGAAGGCGAATTCGGGGCGCACCACCCCCTGTGGGAATCGGTGACCGGGGCTTCGTCCTGCGTCTTCGGGTCAGGCGACCCGCCGCACGGGGGCGGTGA
>JASEHJ010000293.1 GCA_030018905.1 bacterium
CGAAGAGCGACCTCGTCGTCGGGTACGGTGCACAGCCGAGAAAGCACCAAGGCGTTGCGGGCCGGGATGATGGTTTCAAGCGACGCTCCGCCGTTCTGCGGACGCGAGGCGGTGCGCATCGCCAGCCGCGCGCCGTCGGTGGCAACCATGCGCACCTGCGCCTTGCTGACGCCAACCGAAACTCCGGTGAAGGAGGGCCGCATCTCGTCGGTCCCAGCGGCGAAAGCGGTCTGCCGCAACATCTCGGCAAGCGCGCCGGAGGGCATGAACACTGCGGGTTCCCCGTTGGGCGCCACGGGCGTCGGAAAGTCGCCCGGGGGAAGGGTGTACAGCTCGAACTGGACATCACCGCAAGTTAGGCGCGCTCGCCCGGCCGTGACAACGATCTCGAGGACGGCCTCCTCGGGAGCGGCTTTCACGATGTTGGCAAGCAGCTTCGCCGGCAGGGTTGCCACCCCCGAGACGGTGACATCCGCGGCGAGGTTCGTCCGCACCGTGAGATCGAGGCTGGTGGCCGTGAGGGTGGTGCGTCCAATCTGGGCCTGAAGCAGCACGTGGTGAAGGATCGGCATCGGGCTGCGCGCGTCGATCGCGTACCCGACCAACCCGAGCGCCGCCCGCAGCGCCGCCGGATCGCAGGACAGGTGCAGGATAGGCTTGTCCATGTTCATCATGGGACCTCCATGTTCACGGCATCGAGCAAGCCAAGCCGGGCTAGTTTGCCGAGGAACTCTGCGCGCTCTCGCGGGCCCATCAGGTCGGCGCTCTGGCGTAGCGCATCCTGCTGGGCCTCCTCCGGGCGCATGGGAGCGCGCTGGAGACAACCAACTTCAGGAGCCGCCAGAGAAACCGCGCCTCGGACATAGTCGTCAAACGCCTCCCAGGCTACCGGCCACGCGCAGCGAACGATCTGGGCGACGGCTTCCGCGTAGGCGCGGATTTCCGCCTGAGCGTCCGAGGCAAGCCGGAGGCGGAGGAAGTGGAACAGATTGTGCAGGTCGATCTTCCACACCCACTGCGTGTAGGTGTTGACTGGCAGAACAAGCCGAGCGGTTTCTCGTGCGACGCCGAGGCTAAGAAGGCGTTGGTAGGCTTGGTGGGCATCTGTGGCGGCGCGGGCGATTAGCGCAGCCGCTTCGGACTGAACGGCTGGCGGAAGGGGCGCGTCCCGGCCCTGCTTGACGGCGACCTGAGAGGCGATCGTGGGGGCCGGCGGGACATAGGCGTCGTCGGTCAGGACCGAGTAGCGCCCGGACTGCTCGTTGAGGCTGGCGGTGCGGTGGCGGACCCACTGCCTGGCCACGAATATCGGGAGGCGGACGTGCCACTTTGTTCCGACCATCTCAAAGGGGCCGGTGTGGCCGTGACGCCGCAGGTACCGGATCAACCTGCGGTTATCCGCACCGGAGGAGGCGCGCTCGCCATACGAGGTGCGGGCCGCGTCCGCGATGCCCTCATCGGTGCCGGCGTAGTCGAGCAGGCAGACCCATCCGGCATCGAGCACTGGGATCCGCATTCCCAGCCAAGCTTCGGCTCCGGTGCTGGTAGGACGTCGTGTGGAGGAGGGTCTCTGGGAGATCGGCGCAAGGAGACGCTCGGCCAAAGACGCTGGGACGTACGTGACTGTGGACGCGTGGACGGTCATGCGGCTGGGGGCGCTGGAGTCGCAGAACTCGACCGCAAGGCGGTCGTTATCGCGGTGAAGCACGCGGGCCACCCGGGGAATCGGCCACCCCGGGATAAGCGCCAGAACGTACGACTGTGTCTGCAGCGTGGCGGGGGTTTCAGGTGTGCGCATCAGTGGCAACCATCCTCAACTACGAGGACGCCGCCGGCTAGGCGGCGCACTCCCCGTGAAGACTGGTTGATCGGCAGCGGGCGCGCTTGCGCCGTCACGGCCCGGCTCGACCTACTGGTCTCGCCCGACATCGATTGGCCCCGGAAGCAGAACGGACGGGGTG
>JASEHJ010000294.1 GCA_030018905.1 bacterium
GCCGGCAGGCCGCGTGGGCCAGGGCACAGGCGAGAAACGTCTTGCCGGCCCCCGTCGAAGCGGTCACAGACTACTCACATTCTCTCGTCCCAGACCACGACAATCCTCTACCCGTGGCATCCTCTAGCGGGTCAGGAGGTGCCGGTTCACAAGCGGTACCGACGAGGCGGGACGGACGAGGTGCTGGTGATTCGTTTGCCCGACGGTACCCTGGCCGAGATCCCCGCGTGGATGACCCGGGCCGATCTCTGTGTCGCCATGACGCTCCAAGCGAGGCCTCGGTGTTCGGTCGAGGCACTCCGTGCGGCCCGAGCGCTGGTCGATGCGCTCCGCAGGGAGGCCCCTTTGGCTGAAGAAGCCCTGCGCAACCCTATCCCGCAGGAGGGAGGCCGTGCAGCGACGACACCGAGCGACGCAGAAGGCATTGCGATTCGGCGAGCACCACCAGGTCTGGGCCGCTCTGCCCGCCGCCGTGCGCCAGCAGGTGCTGGCGCTGCTTCGAGACATGCTACGGGCCACGTTCGACCGTCGGCGGAGGGAACACCCACATGAGCCTTGACAAGATCACCCCGGAACACCTGCGCCGGAAGGCTATCGTCTACATCCGCCAGTCTACCCCCGACCAAGTCCGGCACAACCGCGAAAGCCAACGCCGGCAATATGCGCTGGCAGACAAAGCCACCGCGATGGGCTGGCAGGTCGTGGAGGTGATCGACGAGGATTTGGGGCGCTCTGGGACCACCACGGCAGGCCGGTCTGGATTCGCGCGGCTGGTGGCTGCCGTGTGCCTGCGCGAGGTGGGCGTGGTGTTCAGTGCGGAAGCCTCCCGACTCGCGCGCAACAACCGGGATTGGTATCAGCTCCTCGACCTCTGCAGCCTGATGGCCACCCTGATCGTGGACTTCGATGGGGTCTATGATCCCCGACTCCTCAATGATCGCCTGCTGCTGGGCCTGAAGGGGACGATGAGCGAGTTTGAGTTGGGGCTGATCCGTCAGCGCGCCCACGAGGCGCTGCGGCAGATGGCGCAACGCGGGGAACTGATCACGTGCCTGCCGATCGGTTATGCCCGCAGCGCCGATGGCCGGTGCGAGAAAGACCCGGACCAGCGCGTCCAGCACGCGCTCCAGGTGGTCTTCACGAAATTCGCCGAGTATGGGAGCGTCCGGCAGGTCCTCCTGTGGTGTCGCCAGGAAGGCGTGATGCTTCCCGCGTTGGCCATTGGACCGCACGGCCGCCAGGTGATCTGGAGGCTGCCGGTGTATAACAACATCCATAAGATCCTCACGAACCCGATCTATGCGGGCGCCTATGTCTTCGGCCGGACCACCACCCGGACCGAGATGGTGGGCGGGGAGGTGGTGAAAACCCGCGGCCACCGGCAGGAGATCGAGGCGTGGGACGTGTTGATCCGGGACCATCATGAGGGCTACATTGCCTGGGAGGTCTACGAGCGCCATCAGCAGCAGATCCGGGAGAACGCGCGCATGAAAGGCTTGATGGCACGAGGACCGGCGCGCCAGGGCCCCAGCCTGCTGAGCGGTCTCCTGCGCTGCGCCCGGTGTGGGCGAAAGCTTGGGCTTGTCTCAAAACGGGGGGCAGGAGGGGAGGCTGGGGTAATGGGTAAGAGAATGGGGACACAGTCCCTGGCGAGGAGGTGCCCCCATCGAGTCCCAGCGGACCCTGCGGATCCATCTGGTCCTCGAAGTAACGATACCCGAGGCGGCCTCGCTGTTTCAAGCGCTCACGCTGGCCTTCTGGCGCTTCCAGGGGCTGGCGGCCACGACGCTGTTCACGGCCGTGTTGCAGGCGATAGAGACCCGGGCGCGCGCCGAACTCGAGGCCACGCACCCGGGCCGGTTCCGGCACAAGGGCCACCAGCTGCGGCAGTGGCAGCTCCCCTTCGGGCCGGTACGGCTGCCCGTGGTCAAGCTCTGGGATCGCGTGGCCCGGCGGAC
>JASEHJ010000295.1 GCA_030018905.1 bacterium
CCCAACCGCACATCCAGCTTCATTAGGCAGGGCCTCTCTGGTATGCCTCGTACCAGAACGCGCAAGTCTCTTCTTTCCACCCAGAGTATGCCGCATTTAGCCTAACTTCCACACCCGAGCAGCTTTTTTCGGCCCTTCGCGCGTGCAACCCCGTGATTTTCAAGAGGGAGGAAGGCAAGAGCCCAAAGTAGTGACGAATATGATCACTTTTCCTATTGACTTATACCTGGATTCTAGTGTAGACAATGCGGCATGTACCTCCGCACGACCACCAAGACGCACAAGGGGAAGACCTACACGAACTACGTGCTGGTCGAATCCGTTCACACCCCCAAGGGTCCTCGGCAACGCAGCATCTGTTCCCTGGGCTCGCTGGCGCCGGCGCCGCGCGACGAGTGGCTCCGCGTCGCGCACAAGCTCGAGGCCGCCTTGCAGGGCCAGCTCCCGTTGCCCCCGGCGGACCCGCAGGTGGAGACGCTGGTGGCGCAGGTGCGCGCGGGCCGGCGCCGCCGGGGGACGGGGGCGCGAGCGCCCGCGCCAGGCGAGCGGAGCGTCGCGGTCCAGCCCGACCGGGTGACGCTGGAAGACGCGCGCGAGGCCGGCCCGGTCCATGTGGGCCATCAGGTCTGGCGGCAGTTGGGGCTCGATGCCATCCTGCGGACGGCGGGGCTGGCGGAGCGCGCGTGCACCCTCACCGAGGCCATGACCCTGAACCGGCTGATCTTCCCGCTCTCGGAACACGCGATGCCCGCCTGGATGCGCCGCACGGCCCTGGGGGACATCCTGGGGACCGACTTTTCCACCCTCTGCGACGAGCGGCTGTATCGCAATCTGGATCGGCTCCATCCGCAGCGCGGGCCGATCGAGCGCGACCTCGCGGAGCGCGAGCGGACGCTGTTCACCCTCGACGACACGCTCTACCTGTACGATCTGACCTCCACGTACGTCGAGGGCCTGGCGAAGCGCAACCCCCAGGCGAAGCGCGGGTACTCGCGCGACAAGCGACCGGACTGCAAACAGGTCCTCGTCGGGCTCGTGCTGGACCGGGACGGCTTCCCCAAGGCGCACGAGGTGTTCGAGGGCAACCGCCAGGATCGCAGCACGCTGGGCGAGATGCTCGACAGCCTGGAGCAGCGCACCGGCAAGCGCCCGGGCACGACGGTCGTGGTGGATCGCGGCCTGGCCTACCCGGAGAACCTCGCCGAGCTGCAGGCCCGCCACATGCACTACCTCGTGGCCGGCCGCCAGGCGGAGCGGACCCCGTGGTGGGAGGCGTTCGAAGAGGAGGACGACTGGGCAGAGGTCATCCGGACCCCCTCGCCCCGGAACCCCGCGCAGAAGAAATCCCAGGTCCAGATCAAGCAGCGGCGGCAGGGCGCCGAGGTGATCATCCTGTGTTGGAGTGAGGGGCGGGAGGCGAAGGACCGAGCGATCCGCGAAAAGCATGAGGGCTGGCTGCGGGAGGATCTGGAGGCGCTGAGAACGCGCATCGCGACGGGCCGGCTGAAGCAGCCCGCGAAGATCTACCAAGCGATGGGGCGGCTCCAGGAGCGCTACCCACGGGTGGCCCGCTACTACCGGCTGGCCTACGACCCCGAGCGGCACGCCCTCACCTGGGACGAGGATGCCGTGCGGAAAGCCAAGGCGGAGCAGCTGGATGGCAGCTACGTGCTGAAGACGGACCGCCAGGACCTGACGGCCGAGGAGATCTGGCGCACGTACATCTTGCTGACCCGGGTGGAAGCCGCCTTCCGGGCGATGAAGAGCCCGCTCATGGAGCGGCCGATCTTCCACCACCTGGAGCATCGCACGCAGACGCACATCTTCCTGTGCGTGCTCGCCTACCATCTCCTGGTCGCCATCGAGAAGCGATTCCTGGACCGGGGCATCCACACGTCCTGGTGGACGCTCCGGCAGGAACTCAGCACCCACCAGG
>JASEHJ010000296.1 GCA_030018905.1 bacterium
GGGCGAGCGCCGCGGCCAGGACGGCCGCGTCACCCGCGCCCGCCGATTCCACCACCGACCCCGCCGCAGATCCTGCCGGCTCCACGGTTTCCACCCCGCGGACGAACCCACTCCGGCCCAGCAGCGCGGCGGCCTCACCGGGGTTGGCGCGCACCACGGTCACCCGCAACTCATCGAGCAGGCGGCCGGCTGCGACCGTGCGGTAGCGCGTCGCGCCGGCGCCCACGGGATCCAGCACGATGGGAATGCTCCGCACCGTCGCCACGCGCCCAGCGGCAAGCATCACCTCAAGACGCTCCGGCGTGGGTGTCCCCAGGTTCAGCACCAGCGCGTCCGCGGCAGCAGCCACTTCCTCCGCGTCATCTCCTGCCATCGCCATCACCGGCAGCGCGCCGAGCGCCCGCGTGGCGCTTGCCACTGCCTGCATCGTCACGAAGTTGGTCAGGTGGTGCACGAGAGGACGCTGCTTCCGCAAGGCTGCCAGGAGCACAGCGGCGCGGTCACCTAGGTGTGTCATCGCTATCCCGACAACCTCCCGGCAAGCGCGGCCACGCCTGCGCGCTCCAGGGCCCGCAGGATCACAACCCCGAGGATCGCGCCCGGAATGCTGCTCGCCAGGAACAGGTAGGCGAGCGTCCCCAGCGGGATGGCCTTCTCCATAAGGGACGGCGCCACCAGCAAGGCGCCAACCGTGGCTCCGACCACCACGGTTCCGACCGGTTCGAGCAGGCCGACCCAGGACCGGCGCCAGAGCATGTGGGCGAACCCTACGACCAGCGCGCCGGGGATGCCTCCCGGAAACGCCAGCAGAGTGCCGACGCCAAACTGGTTGCGCAAGATCGCGGCGACGGTGGCGGCAAGCGCGGCATACCAGGGCCCTAGCAGGACCCCGGCGATCGCATTGGTCATGTGTTGCCAGGGCAGCAGCTTGGCGCCGGCCACGGGGATGGACCCGGGCACGAACGAGAGCACCACGGGCAGCGCCGCGAAGAAGGCGGCGAGAACCAGCTTGCGTGTGGACACCTCTTTCCCTCCTTCGTCTATCCTGTCATGGATCGGGCCGGACTGCGATCTCGGCGCCGGACGGCCCGGCAAGCGGCCGCACCAGCGTCCGCAGCCGCTCCAAGTCGAACGGCCGGCCGGTAGAAGCCAGCGCAGCCGTGATCACCGCCGGCACGAACGCGGCCAGCGCAAACGATGTCAGCAGGTGGCCGCGCGTAAACCCTGGGTCCGGGAAGAACGCGACGCCAGCGGCCAGACCGGCCAGCGTGCTGACCATCGCCGCGGCTCCAGTGAAGCGCGGCGCGTACAGGCCCGCGAAGACCGGCACCATCGCCGCGGCGCAGACCAGGTCGGCGACCAGGAACAGGTAGAGGACGCTGTACCCGCGCGAGGCCACCGCAATCGCTGCGACGGCCAGCGCGACCGTGATCAGGCGCGACCAGCGCAGGAGCCTCCTGTCGCCTCCTCCTGGACGCAGCCTGGCCAAGTCCGAGGTGAACACCGCGGCCAGCCCATTGAGCAGCGTGTCAATGCTGCTCATCGCCAACGCCACCGCCAGCACCAGGACTGTGAGCACCAACCAGGCCGGCGCTACGCCCAGCAGCAGGTTGAAGAACGCGACCGACGGCACTTCGGCACGGCCGCTGGCTACGGCGACGATGCCCAGCAGGCCGGGCAGGGCCACAACGGGCACCACAACCGCGGCCGATGCGAGGAGCGCCTTGCGCAGAACCCGGTCGTCCCTGGCGATGTAGACCCGCTGCCAGTAGCCCTGGTGGAAGAGGTTGGCGGCCAGGATCGCGATCACGAACGTCGCGGCGGCCTCGATGCCCGGGCGGTGCCCCAGCGAGAGCAGCGCGGGCGCGCCGCTGCGCACCTGCTCGATCACGGCTCCGCCGCCGCCCATCGCCACTACCACGCCCGCGACG
>JASEHJ010000297.1:0-343 GCA_030018905.1 bacterium
GTGGACCATCCGCGACCCGCGGGGTGTCGGTTACTCACCTCCCAAGGAACTGAAAGTCGGCCCCTACGTGATGGCCGCACGTACCCAGATCTACTCGGACGACCGGCTGCTCTATCCCATGAAGCGGGTCGACTTCGACCCGGCCGGGGAGAGACACCCCGAGAACCGGGGCAGATCGGGATACGAGAGGATCGGCTGGGAAGAGGCGCTCGACATCGTGGCCGGAGAGATGCAGAGACTGCGGGCGGCCCACGGACCGGCCGCGATAGGCGCGCTCGACCAGGACCATCACAATTGGAGGATCGTTGGGTACAGATTCGGTCCTTACTTCCGGTTCTTCAAC
>JASEHJ010000297.1:353-1928 GCA_030018905.1 bacterium
AATCCCGACTCCTGGGAGGGGTGGCACTGGGGGGCGCCGCACGTCTACGGATACTGGTGGCAGTTGGGCGTGCCCGAGCAGTTCGATCTGCTCGAGGACACCATGAGACATGCCGAGAACATCGTGTACTGGTCTGTAGACCCGGACTTCGTCCGCGCGGCCTACAACGGTATGGAGTCGGCAATCTGGTTCGAATGGATGAGAGACGCCGGCAAACAGCTGGAACGCCCCGGGTTCTGCGGAGGCTCGTTCACTCGTATGCCACGACTGAAGTGGCGACTTGCTGATTGTAGCGCTCGAGCATCTCAAGAGGAGCCAGCCGTCTGATCCGGCCATCCTCCATGACCTTGAGCGAGCGGTGCTTGCGCCGGGTGTTATACCACCCGACGTAGGTAAGAACGGCGAGTTCGAGGTCCAGCCTGGTCCTCCAGATGTAGCGCTTGGTCAGTTCCCGTTTGAGCGTGCTCATGATGCTCTCGGCCATGGCGTTATCAAGGGCGGTGCCGGTCCTTCCCCGGCTGGGGGCGATGCCGGCGCGTTTCAGGCGTTCGGTGTATTCGTAGGACGTATATTGGCTTCCGTTGTCGGAGTGAGCGATCGTCGCGGCTTCACGTTCTTTCCTTCCGGCCATGGCCATCTCCAGAGCGTCCGTCACCAGGCTCTGGCGCATGTGGCTGGCAAGTTGCCAGCCCACGATGCGCCGGGTGTGGACGTCCAGGACGACCGAGAGGTAGCTCCAGCCCTCCCAGGTGCGGATATAGGTGAAGTCGGAAAGCCACACGGCATCCGGACGATCGGCGGTGAAGTTGCGGCGCACCAGATCATCGGCGGCCACCGGGGAGAGGCCGGGCAGGGTGGTGCGCGTGACCTGACCGTTGCACACGCCCTGGATGCCATGAGTGCGCATCAGCCGTTCCACGGTGCAGCGGGCCACGGTGATGTTCTCGCCCCGCAGCTCGTCCCAGACCTTGAGCTGACCATAGACGCCGCCCGAGGCCGCGTGGACGCGCCGGATGGCTCCGAGCAGATGCTCGTCACGCTGGGCCCGCAGGGAGGGCGGTCGGGTCTTTCGCGCTCTATAGGCACTGGCTGAGACTTCGATCTCCCGGCATATCGGCTCGACCCCGAAGCGCACGCGGTGCGCGTCGATGAACGCGCTCACTTCGGACGGGGCTGGTCGAGTTCGCGGGCGAAAAACACGCTCGCCGCCTTGAGGATCTCATTCGAACGGCGAAGATCACGGACCTCCCGGCGTAGCGCGGTGAGTTCCTCGCGCTCGGCGCTCGTCAGGCGATCGTTGCGAGTGCCGTGGTCGGCCTCGTCTTGCTGCAGCCAGGTGCGCAGGCTGTCGGGGTGGACTCCGAGATCACGGGCGACGGCGCTGACCGGTCTCTCTGATTCCCGGGCCAGGCGCACGGCCCTCTCTCGGAACTCGGGTGAATACTTGGAAGCTCTCATGGACCACGGACTCCTTCCTCTGAGATTCATAGAATCCCAGATACGGAGCCTCCGTCAAACCCGGGGCGTTCCACGGTATCTCGCCGGTCACCTCATCGACGAATGAGCCAGGATCGG
>JASEHJ010000298.1 GCA_030018905.1 bacterium
ATCGGCTCTCGTGGAAGTAGTCCGCCGACTGCGCCAGTCCGAGCTGGGTCGCCGCTCCGACGAGGGCCTTGCCCAGGTCGCTCACCAGCAGGGCCAGGTTGTCGTACTCCTCGAGCCAGACCACCCAGTCCAGCCCCGACGAGCCGTCCCAGTGACCGATGTTGAGCATCGCCATGGACTCGGGCTCGGCGACGACCTTCACGCCGGCGCGGTGGAAGTAGACATCGTCACCCATCACGCACTTGAGCTCGGATGCGACCTGCGCGCGGGCCTCGCCGAGCAGGTCGAGGGCGACCCGACCCCGCTCCTTCATCCGGCGCTGGAGGCCATCGCGGCCTGGGCGCCACGGGTCGCCCCACGCCACCTCGATGATCTCCTGCGTGCCGCGGAGCGAGACGTTGTGGCTGAAGCAGACCAGCTCCAGCCGATCGCGCTGGCGCTGGTTGACCTCGACCATCCCGGCCATACGGACCTCCTGCTCCTCCAGGCGAGCACGAAGCGACTCGTTGTCCGCCCGGAGTCGCGCCACCTCCTCACGGAGGCGGGCCTCCTCCCGCCACCCCGCGGCAGGTCCCGGCGCACCCGGCTCCAGCGCCATCGCGGCCGTACTCGCGAGGAGATAGAGCCACTGCCGGCTCATGCCGTAGGCATCTGCGATGTCGAGGGCGGTTTCGTCGCCCTCACGCGTCAGGAGCTGGGCGACGAGGCGAAGGCGACGATGGCCCTCACGAGGGGCGGACGACCAGACGGGGACGGGGTAGGCTTCCATGGGTCTGACTCCGCCCAGCCGCCCCGTTTGTTGGACGTACGGGCGGCTGGGCAGGACCCACTAACTCTTGTTGTGTCAAGAAATCTCCGCCCGCGGTTCCGCAGGGATCCGGACAACCCCCAGTGCGGGGTTGTCCGGCACCGGCCTGACCCGACGACCGAGATCGGTTGACACTGGTCGAGGGCGCACTCCTCCGCCCCCCCCCCACCGCCCCCGCCGGCTGCCCACGGACTCGGCTACGCAGCGGCTCTATGTTGGCTCTGGGCGTCCAAGAGGACGTCGTACCAGGGCTTGTCGGCCTGCCCGATGTCCACTCCCAGCATCCCGTAGGGGCTCAGGCCCCTCCGCCTCCCCGGATGCCGCCTTGGAGTCAGGTTCCAGGCCAGTGCGACGAGGCCGAGCATCTCGTCACTCACGTTGCGGTGGACCATCTGGAGCACGCGCAGCTTGCTGTTCAGCGACTCGACCCCGGACGAGGAACGCTTCGGGAACCGCAGCTCGCGGCGGAGAGCCTCCCCAACCTCCTCGAGGTTGCCGCATTCACCGCGTAGGCGGCGCTCCAGCTCGCGGGCGAGCCGTTGCTGGTCCTTGTAGGTCTCGTAGTCGACCCAGGCGTCCGGGTCCGCGAGCTGCCGGCTGAGGGCCCACAGGCGGATGAGGCCGTTGAGCACGGAGCGGCGCGACCAGGTGCTGCCGGGACGCAGGTCGACCTCGATGAGGTCGATCATCACGAGCCCGGCTGCGTAGCGATAGCGATGGAAGCGCAGGTGCCGTGCCGCCCTCTCGGCGGCGGAGTGGGCGATGGTCCGCAGCCCCGCGAGCATCTCGTCGATCGCCACATCGGCCTCGGCTCGAGTCCACAGCCGTCCCGTGTCGGGGTTGACCAGTTCGTAGAGATCGCAGAGCCGGTCGGTAATCTTGACGGCTACGCAGAACGCCTCCTGGCGCAGTTCGGCCTCCTGCCATGCCGCGGTGACCTTGGACTCCGACAGCCGGCGACCGGGTCCGTCAGGGCGGGTCGCGCCATCGAGCGCCTTCCAGTACCGCTGCCTGGCCCGCTCTTCCCACTGGGACAGCGGTTCGAGCAGGTTGCTGTCGAACCATCGGCTCTCGTGGAAGTAGTCCGCCGACTGCGCCAGTCCGAGCTGGGTCGCCGC
>JASEHJ010000299.1 GCA_030018905.1 bacterium
CATCGGGGACGCCGGGGGGCAGATCCACTACGACAGCCTGAAACTGCCGGGCGAGCTGGGGCAGCGGTGCCTCCAGGCCGCCGCCGGCGTGTTCTGCCACCTGCACCGCCTCTTGCTGGCTTAGCCAGCTCGCCGCCGACCGCTGCGGATCGGTGTCCACCAGCAGCACCGTCCGGCCCGCCGCCGTCCACGCCGCGGCCAGGTTGACGGCCAGCGTGGTCTTCCCGCTGCCGCCCTTCGTGCCACCGACCGCGAAGACCCTCACGCCGACAGGGTTCGCCAGTCAGCTTGTCACCCCTGCACGGTGCTGACGTACTGACCTTCTCGCACGCACGTTTTTGTGGGATTGCTGGCAGGCTACCCGCCACTTCAGGGTCAAGGAGAAGGCTGGGTCCTTCCCTCACGCCCCATTCACGCCCCCGCCCGGCCTGGCTCACCCCACCGTGCGGATCAGGTTCCGCAAGAAGGTGCAGTCCTCACAGGACGCATCCCCCCTGGGAGGCGTGGACCGTGAGAGAATCTTCCCAGTCGTCCTTAGCAACGGAGGGATCAACCTCCCAGGCCGCAGCTTCACCGCCCTGCGCGTGGCAGCGAACCCGAGACCGAGCCTCTTGCCCGCGCGCGGCTGGGGCGCGGCGCCGGGGTCCAGGTAGATGAGCGACAGGACCGAGACCGGATCGAACCCCACGCGCTCGGCGATGTAGGCGTAGCCGTTGAGCTGCACCTCGTACACCGACATCAACTCGTCCTGCCTCGCGGTCAGCCTGGCGACCTTGTAGTCCACGATGTGATAGGACCCGTCGCGCATCTTGAAGACGTCGTCTGGAGCGCCCGTGAGGGTGACGCCAGCGTGCGCATCCGTAACGCGGAACCTAGTCGGGTGCAGCAGGCCGGCGTCCCGCACATAGTCGGTCACCCGGCCGATGTCCGGGTACCACTCCGGGAGCCGGCCGTGCCGGTTGAAGTGGGCGTGCACCGTCGCCTTCACGTGGGCGTCAATCACGTTGAAGACGCCCGGAAACGGCATCTGATAGGGCAGGTCGCAGTGGCGCGTGATCCAGAAGCACCGCGGGCACTCGCCGGGCAGGGCAGCAGCGAGGTTCTTGGCGGAGATGCGGACTGGTTCAGCCGGCACTGCAGTCACCCCCTCAAGACACCGGCGGCGCCTGGCCTTCTCACTAGCGGCCTCCCAGGAAACCTGCAGCCAGCAGCGCTCCGTAGACCAGGTGCAGCCGCAGTGGAGCCGCCGACGCTGTTTTCACGCTGTTCTCAGCCACCCCGCCCCCGGCGTGAGAGCCGCGAGAGAGCAGCCGGCCAGGGACCAGGCCGACCGGCGAACTGAGAGGGTCGCCGCGACGCAGCCTGTGAGATGCCGCCTGCCTTCATGCCTGTTAGCAGTTGTGAGAGCTCCTTGGGGCCGCAGCGATTTGGGGCTTCCTGGACTCTTTGGCCACCGAAATCGCGCCTCAGCCGCGGCGCTGGCTAATCAGACAATCATAGAATCCTGTCATGCTTCTCGATGTTGTGGCGTGCGCAGAGGAGTTGGACGTTTTCGGCAACCAGCGACGTGCCGCCCCGTGAGAAGGGTATGACGTGGTCGAAGTGCAGTTCGTCCGTTGCCTCACAGACCACACACCTGCCGCCATCTCGTTTCCAGACCTCCTGCTTGACGGCTGTCGGGATAACCCTTCGGCGGGCGACGTCCGGGCGAACCGGATTCTCGTCCAGCGCGCCTAAGAAGACGCCCACGGCGACGATGAACGCGCACCACGGCCCGAACAGCAGATAGGCCACAAAGGTCGGCCAGGCCGCCTTCACAATCGCCACGACCACCACCCCTCCCCCCGTCCACCAACCCATCTACCCACCTCCTCGAAAGCTACCGCCGGCTTTGCGTTGGTGGCCGCCCGCGCGCC
>JASEHJ010000029.1 GCA_030018905.1 bacterium
TATGACCGGCCTCAGACTCCGCTGGATCGGCTCCTGGCCTCCGGCAACAGCGACCCCGCCGCGGTCACGGCCCTGCAGCACCTCCGGCAGCGTCTGGATCCCTTCGCCCTGGCCGAGGCGATCGAGCAGAAGCTCGCCCGCATCTACCGCTTGGCCGACCGGCGGCAGAGTCCCCGACCGATCCCGCGGGGCGAGCGGACTCCGCTCCGCGAGGTGGAACGCCCCCTGGGCATCCCCCTGCGCATCGGCGGCGCGCCGACGGGCCTGAAGCGTCACTATCATTCGGTAACATCCTCCATGGCGCGATGATTCGTCCTACGGTAACAGCTATTCATGGCTTGACAGGCTTGGCCCCCGGCGCGGTGAGTGGGCCGTACAGGCATGGGGACGACCGGGGTAGCCTACTTCACCCCGGTCGCGAGCTGGAAGATGGGCATGTAGAGCGAGATCACCATCGCTCCCACGATCACACCCATGAAGATGATCAGGATCGGCTCGAGCAGCGAGGTCAATCCGGCCACCATGGCCTCGATCTCGACGTCGTAGAAGTCGGCCACCTTCTCCAGCATCTGCTCGAGCGCGCCGGTCTCCTCGCCCACCTTGGCCATCTGCACCACCATCGGCGGGAAGACGCCCGAGAACTGCAGCGGTATGGCGATCGTCTGGCCCTCGCGGATGCTGGTGCGCACCGCGTCAATCGCGTTGCCGACCACCGTGTTGTCAATTGCTTTGGAAACCACCTCGAGCGACTGCATAATCGGTACGCCGCTGGCGACCAGGGTGCCCAGCGTGCGGCAGAACCGGGCGATTACGATCTTGCGGTTCAGTTCGCCCACCACCGGCATCTTCAGCTTGAAGCGGTCGTAGCGCGCCCGGCCACCCGGAGTCGCCAGGTAGCGGCGCAGCGCGTAGAGCGCCACGCCGGCAACCGCGAAGATCACGTACCAGTACGAGCGGAGCGCCACGCTGAAGGCCATGGCCATCTGGGTGGGCAGGGGCAGTTCTCCCGACCCGCCCAGCTCCTTGAACATGCTCTCGAACTGGGGCAGGATCACGATCGTCATGAAGAACAGGCCGCCCAGCGACGCGGTGGTCAGCAGTATCGGGTAGACCATCGCCGATTTGATCTTGGAGCGCAGCGCCTGCTCCTTCTCCAGGTAGGTGGCGACGCGGTTGAGCACCTCGTCGAGCACGCCGCCGGTCTCGCCGGCCTTGACCATGTTGACATAGAGCGCAGAGAACGCCTTGGGGTGCCGCGCCATCGCGTCCGAGAGCGGCCGGCCGGCCTCCACGTCCGAGCGCACGTCGGCGACGATTCCCCTCAGGCGCTTGTTGCTGGACTGCTGTTCCAGAATCGTCAGCGTGCGCACCAGCGACAGCCCCGCGTTCACCATCGTGGCGAACTGCCGGCTGAAGATCGCCAGGTCCTTGAGACCGATCCCGAACATGCTCTGAAGGGACTGGAAGACGTCGGCGCGCTCGACCGTGCGCTCCAGGTGCGTTATGAAGAAGCCCATGTCGCGGAGCCGGTCCACGACCATGGCGTCGCTGTCGGCCTCGATGACGCCCGAGATCAGGCGCCCGCTGTTGTCCTTGGCGCTGTAGCGGAAGACTGCCATGGCGGCGCCTACCCCCTCGTGGTGCGGCCGGCGTGCTCGACGTCACCGCCGCCCTCTCGGATCATCTTGCGCAGTTCCTCGGCGTGGATGGCCCGGCCGAGCGCGTCCTCCATCGTGATCATCTTCCTTAAGCACAGGTCTCGAAGCGACTGGTCCATCGTCTGCATCCCGTACTGCCCGCCGGTCTGGATCGCCGTCTCGATCTGGTGCGTCTTGGCTTCCCGTATCAGGTTGCGGATCGCCGGCGTAGCCAGCATGATCTCCACGCACGGGATCCGTCCGATCTCGTCCAGTGTGGGCCAGGTTCCCCCGCTGGCGCTGCCCAACCGCGGCCGCCCCGCCGCCGGCCTGCCGTCCACCCGCCCCTTGTACCGCGCGTTGGGGAGCAGTTGCTGCGAGACCACCGACTCGAGCACCATCGAGATCTGGATGCGGATCTGCTGCTGTTGGTAAGGCGGGAAGACGTCAATTATGCGGTCTATGGACTGCGCGGCGTTGGCCGTGTGCAGGGTGGCAAAGACCAGGTGGCCGGTCTCGGCGATCGTCAGGGCCGCGGAGATCGTCTCCAGGTCGCGCATCTCACCGATCAACACCACGTTGGGGTCCTCGCGCAGCACCGCGCGCAGCGCCGCCGGGAACGACTGCGTGTCGAACCCCAGCTCGCGCTGGTTGACAATGCTCTTTCTGTGCTGGTGGAGGTACTCGATCGGGTCCTCCACGGTCACGATGTGGGCGCTGCGCTCGGTGTTGATGAAGTCAATCATCGAGGCCAGCGTCGTGGACTTGCCGTGGCCGGTGGGACCGGTTACCAGCACCAACCCGCGGGGCTTTCTGGTCAGCTCCTTCAAGACCGGCGGGAGGTTGAGGACCTCCACCGTCGGGATCGTCATCGGGATCACGCGGATGGCGATTCCCACCGCGCCCCGCTGCCGGTAGATGTTGACCCGGAATCGGCCCAGCCCGGGCACGCCGTAGGAGAGGTCGAGTTCCCAGAACTTCTCGAACTTCTGCTTCTGGAAGGTGTTGAGCATGCTGTAACCGAGCTGGAAGGTGTCCTCGGCGGAGAGGATCTCGTGGTGCTCCATCGGCGCCAGCCGGCCCCACAGGCGCATCGTGGGCTTGATCCCGGAAGTCAGGTGCAGGTCCGACGCCTGGGCGGTGACAACCTCGCGCAGCAGATCCTCGATGTGCATGGTAGCCCCCTATTCGACGAACACGACGCGGAGCAGTTCCTCCAGCGATGTCAGTCCGGCCAGCACCTTGGCCGCCCCGTCCCCGTGCAGCGTGCGCATCCCCGCGGAGACCGCGGCATGCTTGAGGACGTCCGCCGAGGCCTCCTTCACGACCAGCGCGCGGATCGCGTCGTCCATCATCATGATCTCGAACAAACCGATACGCCCCTTGTACCCGATGTGGTTGCACCGGTCGCATCCCTTGGCGCGGTAGACCACCGGCGGCGGGTCGTCCGGGCCCGCCAGGCCGTAGCGCACGGATACCTCCACCGGGGGCGTGTACGCCTCGCGGCAGTGCTGGCAGAGCAGCCGCACCAGGCGCTGCGCGACCACGCCGATCACCGAAGAGGCCACCAGGAACGGCTCCACGCCCATGTCCGCCAGCCGCGCAACGGCCCCGGGCGCGTCGTTGGTGTGCAGCGTCGAGAGAACCAGGTGGCCGGTCAGCGCAGCGTTGATCGCGATGCGCGCGGTCTCCTCGTCGCGGATCTCGCCCACCATTATGATGTCGGGGTCCTGCCGCAGGAAAGAGCGCAGGCCGGTGGCAAAGGTCAGGCCCGCCCTGGGGTTAATCTGAACCTGGCTGATGCCGGCGAGCTGGTACTCGACCGGGTCCTCGACGGTGATGATGTTGACGTCAACCTTGTTGAGCCGGTGGAGGATCGAGTACAGGCTGGTGGTCTTGCCGCTGCCGGTAGGGCCGGTGATCAGGATGATCCCGTAGGGCTTGACGATCAACGACTCAAACCGCGGCAGGTCCGGACCGAGCAGGCCGAGCTTCTCCACCCCGACCAGCGCCGCCCGCTTGTCCAGGATCCGCATTACGACCTTCTCGCCGTACACGGTGGGAATGCTGGAGACGCGCAGGTCAATCTCGCGGTTGTCCACGCGTAGCTCGATGCGGCCGTCCTGCGGCGCGCGCCGCTCGGCGATGTTCATGTTGGCCATAATCTTTACGCGGCTGGTGGCCGCGGCCTGCACGTGCTTGGGCGCGGTCATTACGCTGTAGAGCGTGCCGTCAATGCGGTAGCGGATGCGGAGCTGCTTCTCCTGCGGCTCCAGGTGGACGTCGCTGGCGCCCTGCCGGACCGCCTGGACCAGCATCAGGTTCACCAGGCGCACCACCGGCGCGTCCTCGACGATCTCGCGCAGCCGCTCGAGGCCGGGCTCCTCCTCGCCCACGTCGGAGGGGCGGATCTCCTGGATGACCTGGTCCAGCGCGCCTTCGAGAGCCGGGTACTGGTTGACGGCGTGCTGGAACCCCTCGGGTGTAATCGCGGCAGGGATCAGGTCACGCTCCACCACGCGCCGGATGTCGTCGAGGGCCACCACGTCCAGCGGGTCCACCATCCCTACAACAAGCGCGTTTCCCTCGATGCGCAGCGGGATGACCTGGTAGCGCCGAATCAGTGTCTCGGGGAGGGCCGTGAGCACCTCCTCGGGAATCCCGATCGCCTGCACGCTGACGTACTCGATCCCCATCTGGCCGGCCACGGCCTTGGAGATGGCCTCTTGGGTCGTCAGCCCGCGGCTGACGAGCACCTTGCCGAGCCGGTCGCCGCTGGCGTGCTGGGCCGCCAGCGCCTGTTCAAGCTGGGCGCTGGTGATCAGCCCGGCTTCCACCAGGATCTCACCCAGCCGGACCCGGCGCCGGGACGCGAGGCTCCTAGAGGGCCTCATGCCTCTCCATCAGCATGACGATGTGGGCCTTGTGCACCATCACGACGCTCGTCTCGTAGAGCAGCCGGTCGTCGAGGGAGTAGACTCGCGCAGAGGTAATTGCCAGGAAATCCTTGGCCTGGTTCAGCCGGTCGGAGAGCCGGGCGCTCGACGGCAGGTGCAGCTCGCCCTCGATCCGCTGCGACGGTGTAAAGATCACTACCTGTTCGCGGTCCAGTTCCACCTTCATCGAACAGATCCCCTTTCCTCGGCGACCATCTCGGCTGATCGGGGACGCTCCACCAACCTCTGGATACCCTTTAGGCTCAGGCCCCGCTCGACCATCGCCTTCACCCACCGGATGCGCTCCACGTCCTCTTCGCTGTAGAGCCTATGTCCTCCCCCTGTGCGGGCCGGGACGAACAGGTTGTACTGGTCTTCCCACGCGCGAATGCGCCTCGGGTTGACGCCGGTCAGGTGCGCCACCGTCCGTATGGGGTAGATGGGCGCGCACTTGTCCACGATCATCGGCCTCTTCCTCCGCTTCCACCGCTTCCACCACTTCCACCACCGTTCCCACCCACGCGTGGCCCGGCAACCGCGTCGCGTTGCGGCCGGAACCCGTGGTCGCGCAGGAACGAGTAGATCTCCTGGAGCTTCGAGAACCCCTGGTAGTCGGGACGGTATTCTTGCTCCAGCTTGTAGTCCAGTTCCACGAGCTTGTTTAGGGTCACGAAGAACGCGTACTGAACGATGTTGGAGGCCGCCTCGGGCGCATCGCGGTTCTTGTCCACGAACAGGTTGAGGATGTCCACCTTGGGCAGATCTCTGGTGTCGAAACCCTCGGCCTTGGCCCGGGACTCGATAAGCTGCCGCAGGTCGGAGGTGGCCTTCCAGTCCTTGGCCAGCACCATGGCGACGTCCAGGTCGTACTCCAGGTCGCCGCTGCCCATGCTGTGGTGCATGGTGGGTCGGTTGAACGGGTTGAAGATCTCGGTCTCCTCGGCCGGCCGCTCGTCCAGCCGGCAGCCTTCCTTGTCCAGCGGCGAGATCGCGAAGACCGGGCAGTTGAGTTCCAGACTGAGCTCGGCCAGCGCCGTGGAGACCATGTCGGTCCGGGCCTTCCAATCGTCCACGTAGGCGGAGAGCGGGATCTTCTGGAGGTAGTCGAAGAACAGCACGATGTCCTGCGTCTGGAACTCCTGCATCAGGTTGTGGGCGTGGGCGCGGATGCGGTCCAGAGTCTCCTTGCGGCCGGCTTCGACCAGGTACAGGTACGGCGAGTACCGACCCAGCGGGCCCCGGGCCGCGGCCACCTTGTCGGCCACCGACTCGCCGTCTCCGTTGCTCCCCATCAGGACCGTGGTGGGGTTGATGCCGACCTCCTTGGCAATCAACCGGGCGGCCAGCACACGGCGGGTCTGCTCCCAGGTGTAGTACAGGACCGGCACCTTGTGGTTGGCGGCCACGTGCACCGCCATGTCCAGGGCGAAGTTGGTCTTGCCGCGGCGGGGGGCGCCGGCCATCCCGTAATAGAAACCCCGTCGCAGGCCCGAGAGCAGTGTGTTGAGCCGGTCGAAGGGGCTGATCGAGTACCCCAGGATCCCGTTCGTCATCGCCGGCCTGGCGTCAATCATTGAGCCGAGCGTCTCCGAGATCGGCGCGACCTGGCGGCGCGTCCGCCTCCGCTGGATCTCGAGCAGTTGGTGGATTGCGTCGGTGGTGAACTGCACAATGTCTGCCTGCCCCTGGTTGGGGCGGTAGAGGTAGCTCCCAAAGGCCTCGTGGACGCGGGCCAGCAGATCGCGGCTCTCCCGGGCCTTGAGATCCTCGACGTAGGCCATCAGATCTCCGGCCTTGGGCGGCGGGAGCAGCAGGACCGATGCGAGATACTGCTCCATCTCAGGGGTCAGAAGGCCACGCTCGATCAGCTCCGCGCGCAACCCGGCCTCGTCAAGCGCGACCGTCGTGGCGTGCGCATCAATCGTCGCCTTGGCCAGCCGGCGCGCCTGCGGCGAGGCGAGCTGGTCAACGTGGAAGCCCTCGTTGATCGCCATCGTCAGCAGGTGCCGGTCCCTGATTAGCCCGCTCAACAAACGCGTTTCCAACTGGTAGAGTTCCACGGTTCCTCCCCAGAAGTTCTCCCGACACTGTCTTGCGCCGGGTCCCACCCTGTGGTATTGTCGTTGCAATCTCAAAGATGGGCAAGTGAGAATATACCCAGAAGTTTAGTGGACTAGTCCCGTAAGGGCAAACCCGGAGCGATCCGGGGGCGCAAAGCCACGGGGCCGGCGGCAGAGGCCGCCGGTCGGCTGGGTTGCCGGTGATGGACGTGACGAGTGACGAGACAGGCCTGGGGGCCCTAAAGACTGCCTCAGGGCTGTCGGGCGAGAACCTCACCCTCGAGCGGGCCGCAGCCTACGGCCGTGCCCGGCTTCTGGCGCGCACGGGCCGCTGGGACGAAGCCCGCGAGGCATATCAGCAACTCATCGCCCTCGATCCCAACGAACCCTGGATATACTGGGACCTGGCCGAGGCCCACCGGGCGCTGGACGACCGCCACGAAACCGGCCTGGCCTTCCTGACCGCCGCGGACAAACACCTCTCCCGCGGGGAGACCGACAAGGTCTTGCGCGCCTATCAGCAGGCAGCGGCGGTAGCGCCCAATGATCCCCAGGTGCAGGCCAAGCTCGGCGACCCCCCTGTAGTCCCCGCGGCACCCGTTTCGGACGAACCCCCGACCCTACAGGAGGCGGCTGTCTCGGATGAACCGGCCGCCTTGGCCGAGCCGGAAGCGGCAGATGGCCCGACGGCCCCCTCCGTCCGAGCGCCGCGCAGCCGCACCGCGGGAAAGAGCAGCACCCTGGGCCAGGTGCTGTTGAACCTGGGCATCATCAACGAGCCGCAGTTGAATGAGGCGCTGGAGATCCAGGCGCGCACCGGCGAACGCATCGGGCATATCATGTTGGAGATGGGCACGGCCACCGAGGCCGACTTGGCCCGAGGCATGGCCGAGCAGTGGGGCTACCCCTACATGGCGCTGGCCGATACCAAGGTGGACACCGAGATCGCCAAGCTGATCCCGCACGCCCTGGCAGTCCGCCACAAGTGCGTGCCCCTCGAGAAGCGCGGTGGAAGGCTGCTGCTGGCGATCGCGGATCCCCTCAACGTCATCGCGGTGGACGACGTGCGCCTGATCACCGGGCTCGAGGTGGACCTGGCCGTGGCCACCGAGGAGGACATCTCCTCGGCCCTTAATCGGACCTACCAGTTTGGCGACGCGCTCATCGAACGGGTCATGCGGGATACGGTACCCGACTTCGGCGTCGAGATCGGCGAGGAGGACCCCTCGCTGGATCAGCTCAAGGCCCTGACCGAAGAGGCGCCCGTGATCAAGCTGGTCAACCTGACCATAGACGAAGCGGTCAAGCAGGGCGCCAGCGACATCCACGTGGAACCGCAGCGGACGGGCATCTGGATCCGGTATCGTGTGGACGGCGTGCTGCGCGACGTGATGAACCCGCCCAAGCACCTCAAGGCCGCGATAACTTCCCGCCTGAAGATCATGGCGGAGATGGACATCGCCGAGCGGCGGAGGCCCCAGGACGGCCGCATCCACCTAATCGCCGACGGACGCAGCATAGACCTGCGTGTCTCGACGTTGCCCACAATGTTCGGCGAGAAGGTCGTAATGCGCGTGCTGGACCAGTCCACAACCAAGATCGGCCTGCCGCGCTTGGGCTTCCAGAGCAACACCCTGGCCCTCTGGGAGAGCGCCGTCAGCAAGCCCCACGGGATGGTGCTGGTCACCGGCCCGACCGGCAGCGGGAAGACCACGACGCTCTACGCAACGCTGGGCAAGCTGAACACCCTGGACCGGAACATCGTTACGATCGAGGATCCGGTGGAGTATCAGCTCTCGCGGGTCAACCAGGTCCAGGTCAACGCGAAGGCAGGACTCACCTTTGCCGGTGGGCTGCGCAGCATCCTCCGACAGGACCCGGACATCGTGATGGTGGGCGAGATCCGCGACCGCGAGACCGCCGAGATCGCGGTGCAGGCCGCGCTTACCGGCCACCTGGTCCTCTCCACCCTTCACACCAACGACGCGGCGGGCGCCATCACCCGGCTTGTGGACATGGGCATCGAGGGGTTCCTGATAAGCTCCTCGGTGATCGCGGTGCTGGCGCAGCGCCTGGCCCGCACCATCTGCCCCCGCTGCAAGGTGGCCTACTCGCCGCCGGCCGAGGCACTAGGCCGGCTGGGCGCCGACGCCCGAGTGGACCCCGGCGTGGTCTTCTACAGGGGACAGGGCTGCGACCACTGCCGGGGCAACGGCTACCGGGGGCGCATCGGCGTCTACGAACTGTTGGTCATCTCCGATACAGTCCGCAGCATGATCGTCCAGCGCGCCTCGTCCACGGAGATCAAGGCTCAGGCCATACGCGAGGGTATGCGCACGCTGCGCGATGACGGCCTCGAGAAGGTCATGGCCGGGGTCTCAACGATTGACGAGATACTGCGGGTCGTCTACGTGGCGGACTGACGCGGTCGGTTCAGGGCTCCTGGTAGGTGATGCCCCCGGCCTCGTTCACCCAGGCCGAGGCCGCGCCCGCGGTGTTTTGAACGGTGATCGTGTGCTCGGCACCCGGCCTGCCGAAGGCCGAGAAGGCGACGACCAAATCCGCGGTGGTCGTCACCCCCTCGGGCAACACGGCGTTCTCGCTGAATCCCCCACCGTCGCGGACAATGCTGTAACCGGAGCCGGAGGCCACAAACGTCACCGTGTACGGAGCCCGCTCGGCCTTGGCACGCTCGTGCGCCTGACGGAGGTCCGCGGCCACCTGGGCCACCCCGTAGCGCAACCGCTGCTGCGCTATGTGCCCCCGCCACCCGGTCATCGCAATCGCAATAAGTACGGCCACCAGCATGCCCACAACCACCAACTCCAGCATGCCGAAGCCGCGGGCGCCGCGTCCGTTCACGGAGACCCCTCGCGCCAGACCGGCCGCACTCCGGCCAGGTCGAGCGCCTGCACCTGGTAGAGGTTGGTCGTCGGGAAGTAGGGCGGCGAGAAACCGCGGCTCATCCGGCGGTCGTACTTGAAGTCGGAGCCGTAGCCCCTGATGAGCTGCCCTGCCGTGTTCATGACCCCGAAGACGCCGAGGTACTCCTCGATCAGTCCTCCGATCAGGCGTATGACACCCCGCGGAGGGGTGGCGTTCCAGTTGGCGTTGAACACGCGGCTGTTGAACCCGTCCGCCAGGTTGCCGGCCATGAGCACGGCGTGGATGTCGAGGTCGCGTGTGTTCGGATCGTTGGGATCCGTGACGAACCTGATGTCGTTGGTGGGGGAGTAGATGCCCAGCAGGTTGATCGGGTTGCTGTTGGGGTCGTGGACGGCCGGCGGCACTTCGTAGCGGATGTGGCCGGTGATGTCAATTCGCCCGGAGGCCACGATAGTGGTCTGCTCCTTCTCTTCCAGCGTGCCCTGCAGCGAGAGGATCGCTCCCTCGACGTAGATGATGCCCGCGTTCACGCTGCCCAGACCCTGCCATCCCTTGGGAACGCCCGAGAAGACCCGGGTGGCCGAGCCGCTGGGGGCCCCGGGAGAGGGGCAGATGCCGCCCGACGGCGGGGTCGGCCAGTTGGTGTCGGTAACGGTCGTCCGGTTGTTGGCCCGGTCCACGGTGATGGTGACCGTCCGGGTGCCCTGGACCAGGGTGTAGGCGGCCAGGCTGCCGCCGCCGGTCACGCTCAGGGTCAGGCTGCTGAGGTCGCCCTGGACGTAGACCCCGCCCAGCAGCGGTTCGTCTGCGTCGGAGCGGCAGTTGCCGTCGGCATCGGTCACCGGCACATAGATGCCGGTGGGCACCGCGCCGGTGGTGTTCTTCAGTTCCGGGATGCGCGCGCGGACATAGTCAGGGGTGACCTCGCTGGTGTCCTCCGGGTGGCGACCTAGGGAAACGCCCTTCTGGCTGAACGGGTTGGTGGGTATCGGGATCGCGGCCACCCCACGGGTGAAGTTGGCCGGGAGGTTGTCGTGGTCGTTGCTGGAGTTGCTGTCGCAGTCAGGGATCACCGGGGCATCCCGCCGCTGTCCTCCGACCACGTTCTCGTTCGCGGTCCGCCGAACCGGGCTCCCCCTGTTGAAGAACCAGGCCGTGGTCCAGGCGCTCGTGATCCGCGTGGTCCTGGCACGCGACTCATCGCAGGGAATCTGGCTGTCCGGGGTGCCAAACTTCGGGAAGTAGGCGAACCGGAACTCGGTGTTGGTGTGCACGGGGCCGTCGTAACTCGACATGTCGGCGAACCAGAGCGACGCGCCGTCAGGCCCGAGGTGCACGTGGGAGAACAACGCGTACTGGGCGAAGTTCTGCTTCTGGAGGTGGATGCTGTAGTCGCCGCGCAGCGCGATCCGGCGTCGGGCCTGCGGGCTGACCCGCCCGTCGCTGACGATCTCGTAGGTGTAGAAGAACTGGTACTCATCCGAACCCGCCGGGCTGATGACGCGATGGACATACCTAAGCGGCTGGCTCGAGTCGTAGGGATGCGGCGCCAGCCGGCGGCGGACGGTGACCGTGGCCGCGTAGTTCCCCTCTCCGAGGGGGTTGGACGGCGGCATCCCAGCGGCAGGCTGCAGCTTCCTGTGTGGTTGAGGCAGGTTCCAGTTGACGTGGAACGTCAACGACTCCGTGGCCGAGGTCGCATTGAAAGTGAACCGGAGCCCGTCCAGGATCAGGAAGTCGAAGATGCGTAACGCGTTCTGGCTGGCGGGATCCCCGTCGGCGTACCAGGGCGACAGGGTCGCGTTGTCCAGGGAGGGGTCAACCGTGGCCTGGCCGATCGGATCGGCGCCCATCAGCGCCATCAGCGCGGCGCGGCCGGAGAAGGCGCCGCCCTCGGCGATGTACATGCTTTGAGCGCCAATGACCCTCAGCGAGCTCAGCCCCATCTCCTTGCCGCTCAGGTAGAGAATGAGCGCGCCCAGGAGTGAGAGAATGAAGATCACGGTGAGGACCGCCATCAGCGCCATCCCGCGTTGGTGTCTGAGCAGATGTAGCATGTGCTATCACCCTCCTGTGGCGACTACCGGGCGCGCAGCGCCGCATCCCCCGCGAAGGTGCGGCTGACCCGATCCCGGACTGCCGTCACGGTCATCCTTACCCTTGCTATGGACTCGAGACTGGTGGGTGTCGATCCAAGCGAGGCGCCACCGGCGTCGAAGTACTCGAACGCCAGCCCGTCGGGCCCGATGAAGTGGGCCAGAGGCCTCCCGGGGGCCGAGGCGGGACAGCCGATTCCCGCTGCATCCTCCCTGCGCGTCAGCGTTCGGGCGCCGGCGTCGTACGCAAAGGTTACCCGATAGGGGCTCGTCAGGGAGAAGGGCGTGTCTTGCGGGATGGACAGCGTAACCGCCGTTGCGGACGCGCACGAGACGGCCTGCGCCCAGCGGATCTCGTCCACCATGTTGTCAAGGGCCGCCCGCACGTGAGCCTGGGTCTGCAGGAAGTCGTTGGTCGTGCGGGCAGACCTGCCGCCGACCGCCACGAGAGCATAGATGCTCCCCAGCACGAGGCTCAGCAAACTCAGGGCCACGACCAGCTCAATCAGCGTTACCCCCTGGGTCCCGCGCAGGGAGGCCGGCAAAGCCTGGACGCGGTCTCTACTGATCATCAAGCACGGTCGTGAGCGAAATGAATGGCATGCCGTCGGGATCGGCAAGCCTGTAGATCTGGACCGTGGCGGTGGTGAGCCGCAGGTTCTCGTTGAGGGTGATGTCCACGGCCACCTGGAAAGTGTGGGGCGTTGGGTTGGTCACGCCGGTGTATGGGTCCGGCAGCGGGAGCGATGTCCGGGCCAGATCCGTGAAGCCCACCATCTCGTAGGGGTTGACGCTGGCGCGAACCTGCTCCATCACCTGGATGGCAAGCGTGGTGGCGGCCGCGCGATCGTTGGCCCGACCGGCATGCGCCATGCCGATTATGAAAGTCTGAAGGAGGACTACGGAGAAGCCGGCGAACAGCGACAGGGCCACGAGCAGTTCGAGGTAAGTGAACCCCCTATCGCCTCTGGCGTCCCCAACCTGCGGCCGCTGCCGCATGGCAATCCACCCCCCACCGTGCCTAGGGCACAGTTGGTCATTTCCCGAATCGCTTCTGGGTTAGTCCTGGCGCCTCCCGCCGGGGCGCACTCAGGGGGGTGGGTCCCGCTTAAGCAGGCTCCGTGGTTAGGCTAGACCAGCGCCGCCGCGAGCTGGCTGTTGCGCCGCATCTCCAGGCGGATTCGCCCCAGGTTGGCCAACCGCGTTCCCACGACCACCATCACGGCATCGGCCCCTGCCGGCCCGACGGCCACCGGACCGTCGTCGTACTCCAGCAGCATGGTGCGCAGCACACCGCGGCCTATCTCCTTGCCCATCGAGTCGGCCGCCGCGATGTTGCTGGCCACGATTGCCGCCAGGGCCTCGAGGTCCACCCGCTCCTCTGTGGTCATCCCCTCGACGACGAACCCGTCCCGGCCTACGATCATGGCGGCCACGACGCCGTCAACCCTGGTCATGTCGGCAAGCACATCCTTCAACTGCGACATCATGGGTTCCCTCCTGTGGCCTAGAGCGCCCCGGGTGAGGGCGCTTTGGTCGCGCCACGCAGCTTGCCCAGCGCTGCTGCAAGCACGCGCGACACGTGCTTCTGTGAAATCCCAATCTGCTTGGCGGCTTCCATCTGCGTCAGGTCGGTGTAGAACAGGTAGTAGACAACGTTGCGCTGCAGGGCGGTCAACGACTCCAACGCCTCCATCAGCATCACCCGGTCCTCGATCGGAAGCTGGAAGCTGATGTGGGTCCGGTGCCGGATACGGTCGCGGTCCACCCGAAGATCGGCCCCTTCTTCGTCGGCCTCGATCGAGACCGTGCGCAGGACTTCCCTCGCACGTAGGACCTCCAGCAGCCCGTCCTCCTCGATGTTGAGCTCGCGCGCCAGGGCCTCGAGGCTGGGGAAGCGGCCGGTCTCGGCGACGTGGGCGTTAATGGTTTCCTCTATGCGAGTGCTGAGTCTATTGAGCCAGCGCGGCCTGCGAATCGTGTCCCGCTGGTCGCGCAGGTAGTGGCGGATCTCTCCGCGGATCAGGTAGCTGGCGTAGGTGGCAAACTTTGCGCCGCGTCCGGGATCGAATCCGTTGACGGCGTTGAGCAGTCCGATGTAACCAACCTGGATCAGGTCCTCGGGCGGCACCCCGGAGTAGGCGAACTCCGCGGCTATGCGCCGGACCAGGGGAGTGCACGCGGCGACGATGCGCTCGTGCACGTCCGGGCTGCGTGTGTCCGCGTACTCCTGGAGCAGGAGATCCGCGTCGTCGTACCCGGGGGCTTCTTCGGATCGAAGTCCCGGCCTCTCTGCTAGGCGGTGCGGAGTCCGTGTGGTCATCTCCAGCGCCTCCCGAGAACGACGAGCCCTCCTGGGCTGCCCCAAGAGGACGGTGAATCCACCTCCGGCAGCCCGGCCGACCACATTCCTGGTCCCGAGGCTTTGCGCCCCCACCTTGCGATGGGTTTGCCCTTATCGGGGTTCATATTCGGTTATCGCGCCCGGCGGTCGGACCCGGTAATGAAGTATCATAGACCGTCGGGAGCATTTGCGCAAGTGCCCGATCCCGGGCGTGGGGCAGGCCTGGACCGGCCGACGTACCGGAAGGCAATCCGCTGCGCCATCAACACCCCAACCACGGCCCGAGCCTGAGCAGTGGTCAGCCCTGCCGTGGCGGCGACTGCCCCGATAGTGCGCGAGCCGTCGAGCAGCCCAGGCACCGCATGGCCTGCCGGCCCCGCTACCTCGAGGATGCCGGCCGCCACTTCCTCTGACATGGCGTTTCGGACGCCGGCAGGAACGAAGTAGGTTTCGTCCGCGGCGCCGGGTGGCGCTGCCACGGCGGCGCGTGGCTCCTCCACGGGCACACGCACCTTCCCGGAAAACACGACAATCCACCCTGACGCCTCGCCGGGAGGCGCGGTGCCCTCTCCGCATTGGGC
Source organism: bacterium (assembly GCA_030018905.1). Taxonomy (GTDB): domain Bacteria; phylum Sysuimicrobiota; class Sysuimicrobiia; order Sysuimicrobiales; family Humicultoraceae; genus VGFA01. The sequence goes on from JASEHJ010000029.1 coordinate 14,541, forward strand.
AACCTGCCCGCCGGTGACCACATAGACTGACGGCTTCTCTCCTAGAACCAGGACCGCCGCGTCGGATTGCTGGGAGCGCAGCCGCTCAAGCAGGAGATTGAGACGGACAAAAGCGGTGTGAAGCCCCCCGGCCGAGAACTGCAATCCGGCGATCTGCTCTGCCAGCCACGCGGGGAGCGCCAGGTGGGCCGTCTCAGCTCCCGGGGGTGCGCCGGCCGGCAGCACCGTTCGGGGCTGGCCCTGCTCCCAGCCGCCCGGCCCGAAGACCGCGGCGGTCCGGTGCGCCGGAGCATCCACGACGGCGGCCAATCCGCGCGTCCACGCGTAGTGGTGGATCCCAGGCCCGTTTGATGCGGACACAGCGGCCTAGGCCTCCTCAAGTGCAGCCCGCTGCCAGAATCCGCCGACCGCCAGGAAGACGAAGCCGGCGACCCACAGCGCGTCTGCTCTTTGCACTGCCGGGTTCAGTCCGTGCTGGATCAAGGAGGTGAACCCGAAGCTCGCCGCGGTCAGGCAGACCGCCGCCATTGCCACAGCAAGCCACGGGTACGCCGAGGTGCCTCCGCGGAAGCCGGCGGCGGGCAGGAGGCCCGCTGGCACGAGCAGTACCGCCGCCGCCGGGTAGAACGCGGCCAGCGCCTTCTCCAGTACTGAAGCCTGGCTCCGCGCAACCGATACGAGAACCATCGTAAGGGCGAGCGCCCATGCCAGGGCACCATAGATCGCAAGGTTCCTGCGGACCGGCCGTTCAACCACGGGCCAGACGAGACGGACCTCCATCCAGAGCGCCGCGCCGAGCAGTACGTAGAAGGCGACGAAGAACCCGTCTGCCAGGGACGGGAAGGGCAGCGCTGTTCCACCGATCCACTGGTGGCCGGTGAAGATCGCGCGGCCTGCGGCCCAGGCGAGGGTGGCCCACGCGCCCGTCATCCAGACCGTGCGTTCACGGTCGCCGCGCGCGTAGGCCCGCGCCGCAGCCATACACCCAAGCCCGGCCACCAGCGGCGCCAGAATCTGCAGGACGGCGGAGGTCACGTGGCGCGCAATCTGCACCCCTGGCCCACCGCCATCCAGACCGTAGGTTATGCCCGCGGCCACGGCAAGTGACCCAATGATCGCCTTTGCCCGCACGGGCCGCTGCGTCAGCACGTCCCCTCCGCGACCTCGCGCTCGGACGCGGCGATGGTCCGGTCGGTGAACGCGCGGCCCGCGATCGCCACAATCGGCGCGCAGGCCGCCTCCACGATGATACGCCAGGTGGACTCGGGTAGTTGCGGCGCGTGGACCCGCTCGCCATCCACGCCGCCTCCGTGCTGTTCCAGCGCCCGGTTCAGAGCTGACGCGAACTGCGTCGCGAGGCGGGGACCGCGGCTGCGCGCGACGCGGACTGCCACCTGTTCGAGGATCGCCGGCCATGGGTGGGCGGGGGGTTCGGCAGCGACCTCGGGTTGCGGTTCCGGCTCGTCAGCGGAGTTCAGCAACTCGGACGGCACGTCGGGCGGCTCGCACGACACAACGCTGACCTGCCCACCGCGGGCCGCCAGGGCGTTGAGCCGGTCGCGCCCCGGACCGTTCAGCAGCACTTCCGGGATGTCGCCTGCGTCAAACAGCCACACCTCGCGGGGTGTGCCCTCCTGGAACCAGAGCACGCCGTCGGCCTCCTGGTCTCCTACCATCACACCGCCGTCGAACCCGCGCGCGGCCAGGTGCGCCACAAGAAGATCCAGATCCACTTCGTCGCCGCTGATCCCGGCGAACAGGGCCGCCCCGGCCTGGATGGCCTCGTAACTCTGGATGCGGAGCGTCTCCACTGTGCAATACCCCTTGCCGTTCTCTAAGATACAAACGCCTCCCGGCCGGGGCCGGAAGGCTGGGAGTACCTCCCCTTCGGCAACCCGGCCGACCTGAAAACCCATAACTTCGGGCTTCCAGGCCCCGTTGGCTTTGCGTCCCCGCCTCGCGGCGGGTTTGCCTGTTCGGAGGCTGCTTGTTACTTGCTATCTTCCCACTCGAGACTCTTCCTAGTCCCCCCCTAACTTGCCTAGAGGCGCCTGGAGAGTTCCAGGCTTTCGCCGGGAATCGTAAGGAGCCGACGGTAGAGACCTGACACGTTCGTCACGTACCACTGCGTCTCCGCGTACGGGGGGATTCCATCGTACCTCTCGACGGCACCCCGGCCCGAGTTGTATGCGGCCAGGGCCAGGTGCGCGTTGTTCCAACCAAACCGGTCCAGGTTGCCGCGCAGGTACCGAATGGCGCCGTAGAGATTCTGCACCGGGTCCCAGGCCTCCACCCCCAGCGCGCGGGCGGTGGCCGGCATGAGCTGGCCCAGTCCAATCGCGCCGGCCCGCGAGCGCGCCGCCGGCTGGAATCCGGATTCGACGACCACGAGTGCCACCACAAGGCGGGGATCAATGTTGAAATGCCTGCTGTAACCCAGCAACGCCTGGCCTATGGCAACCGACTGCTCGTGCGTAAGGCGCGGGTTGTAGAAGCGGGCGATGGCGTTGTAGCTTGCCGCGTCCAGCACCCAGGACGGCGCGCTGTGAGCCTGCGCGGGCGGAACCTGCGCAGGCGGAACCTGCGCGGCCGGATGCGGCAGCGGTCCCAGCGCGCGCAACGCCTGGTGGGCCAAATCACGGACCTGGGTGGACGATCGTGCCAGCAGGACATGACGGAAGGCCGTAGTGGCTTCGGCGGTGCGCTCTGCCCGGGCAAGCGCATGACCCCACCAGAGCAGCATCAAGCCGTCGCGCGGTGAAAGCCGGGCCGCTTGGGAAAGCGATCGCTCGGCACGCTCGGCGTCGCCCGCGTGGAACTGTACCACGCCCAGCCATAGCCACCCGTGGGCTGAGCCAGGATTCCGGCTCACCGCGCGCGCGAAGACAGCCTCGGCTTCGGCCATCCGGCCCCGCGCGAACAGCGCCGCTCCCTCGCGCAGCGCATCGGGCCTGGCCGCGCCGGCGGCGGATGCCGCGGGAAGCAGCGCCGCGACGGCCAGACAGGCGGCCAGAAAGCAGAGGACCCTTCTCATCCAAGTTCTTCCGCGATCTCAGCCTTGCACCGACGGACCGCCAGCCGGGCGCGCGCGATGTTGCCGCCCGCATCGAGCACCGCCGCCAGGTAGTGCGCAGGTCCAACCGCCACCACAAGGAGAGCCAGACTCTCGGTGGTCACGGTGAGGTAGTCCATCTCGCCGCCGTCCATCTTGCGGGCGCAGTAGGCGCCAACCTTGAACAGCGCGACCAGGTCGTCGGTTACCGCTCCCGGATCATGGGCGCCGCCCTTCACCACGGTCTCAACCGCGCGGCCGTCGGCGCCAAGCAGTACAACTGCCCGCGTGTCATCTCCTGCCAGCCCCTGCAAAATACCCCTCAGCCGTGTGCTCATGGTCCGCCCGCGCCGCCAATCCATCCCTGTAATACAGGAGTTGCGCTACCCACCATCGTAACATACGAGGAAGAGACCCCGATGAACCCTGTTGTCCTTGATCTGATTCGCACGCGGCGCCGGATGCTGGCCGCGCACTGGGCCCGTGACCTCGCTGCCGCTCCTACGCGCGGGCAGATCTGGCAGGACGGTGAGCGGATAGAACGGCAGACCTTGACCGGCATGGATGCACTTGCCGAGGCGGCGGCCACCGGGCAGGTGGAGCCTTTCGTTGAGTTCGCCGGTAGGTTCAGCGGGGAAGCACTTGCACTGGAGACGCCGCTGGAGGAGGTGATTCGAGCCCTCTTGGAGGTCAAACCGGTCGTGCTTGACTTCCTCACCAGCAGTCTGCCGGCTGGCGACCAGGGTACTGAAGCTGACCACTTCCTCAACCGCCTGATCTCGGCCGGCATCCTCGAGGTTATCCAGCGGTACGAGCGCCTGCGGTCGCGCAGAGGGCTTGCCGTGCAGGGCCATCTCGACGAGTTGCGCGAGCGCGCGCGGCGCCAGATCATCGTCAACTCACCCACGGGCCTGTATAGCGCAACCTACTTCGCAACGGCCGTGCAGCGCGAGATGATACGGAGCCGCCGGTTCAAGCGCACCTTCGCGGTGGCCTTGGTGGCGGCCGACCAGGAAGAGGAGGTGGACAACACCCTCGGGAGCGAGGCCGCCCGGTCCCTGGCGGTGCATCTGGCCAACATCCTGACGCACGAGACGCGCATGGTTGACCTCCGGGCCGTCCTGGCCTCCGGGAGGTTCGGGTTGATTCTTCCCGAGACCTCTCTGGAGGGAGCTTTCGCCCTGGCGGAGCGCATTCGCGGGGCGGTCGAGCGCACCTCGTTTGTGCCCCCCGGCCATCCATACCCGCTGACCATTACCGTCAGCATAGGCCTGGCGTGCTACCCTCAAGACGCCGACACAGACCAGGAGCTGACTGAGCGGGCTGAGGAGGCCCTGGCACGCGCGCGGGCCGGTCAGAACACAACGGTCGCCGCCGCCTCCTCCCGCAACTTCTAGCCTGCCCGCGCTACGAGTGCTCCCTCCACAGGCGGAGCTGAATCTCAAATGGGGGCTTCTCCTTTAGGATGCGGAGGAACACCTCCACCAGAACCGGATCAAGCATGCTCCCAGCAATCCTGCGGAGTTCGGCTTTCGCCTCTTCCACGGTGCGGCTTGGACGGTAAGGACGATGCGATGTCACGGCATCGAACGTGTCCGCCACGCGGATGATACGTGCGCCGAGCGGGATCTCAGTACCGGCCAGCCCTTCGGGGTAGCCACTTCCATCGTAGGCCTCCTGGTGGTAGTGAACGTCCTCGGCAAGCGACCTGAACAGCGGAATCTCCCTCAGGATGCTGGCGCCGCGCTCCGGGTGCAGGTTCATCACCGCCCGCTCCTCGTCGGAAAGCGGGCCGCGCTTGTGCAGGATGGACTCTGGGGTGGCGATCTTCCCGATGTCGTGAAGCATACTCGCCCAGTGGATACGCTCAATCTCCTTCGGGGAAAGCCCGAGATCGGTTGCGATGGCAGTGGCGCAGGTCGCAACGCGCTGCGAGTGGCCGCGCGTGTAGGGGTCCTTGGCTTCAAGGGCCGCGGCGAGGGCCTTCACGGTGCTCAGCACGGAGTCGCGGGACTGCGCCACGGCCCGGGCGTCCCGCAGCAGGGGCGCGGCCGCCTCGGCCAGTGCACGCGCCGCCTCCGTCTGGTCGGCGGCAAACAGACGGAGATCGCGGCGCGCCAGCAGGAGGGCGCCGAACGGAGCGCCCTGCACGGCGAGCGGCATCAGAACGGCAGACCGCGCGCCGTCCTCGCCGAGGACGCCGGCCCAGGTTGCGTCCCCGCTCGCGTCTGCCACCGTCTGGGACAGACCCGACCGAAGCACCGTGCTGAGCGCGCCCGTCGCCGGGAGAGATTCACCCGTGGGCCGGACCTCGCCGTCGGCGCCAAGGACGGCCTCAACGACCGGCTGGCCATCGTCATCGAGCATCACCACGAGGCCGTGGCTGGCATCGGCCAAACGCAGCGAGTGCTCCAGGAACTGGCGCGAGCGGCCGGCCTGATCCAGCGGCGCCATGGATGTGATCGCCGCGCGCACCTCGGCCCAGGGATTCCGCAAGGATTAGCTGAGGGGCTGATCAGGCCGAGGATCGTGCCCTGTCTGGCAGAGGGGCGCGATTCGCTTTTTGAGAGACTGCACGTCAAGAAGAAGGGCCCACAAACGCCCGCATGCTAGGATGCAGTTGAGAGACCGATCCTGGCAGAGGTGGAGCAGCTTATGGGCCCCCACTACTTGCGACGATTCCTACGGTACATCTCAAAAGTATACGCGTTCCGGGAAGTGGTCAAGGGCTACGACGACTACCGGCAGCACCCGCAGATTGCCCCGGCGCAGGTGTTCCTGGCGATCTTCT
>JASEHJ010000002.1 GCA_030018905.1 bacterium
ACGCCGCAGACAGCCGGGGTGGGAGGGCCGCGGCGGCCATCCGCGCGGCCCTGGAAGACCTCAAGGGGAGCCTGGCCGCGGCCCTGGACGCCGTCGCCCGATCTGAGAACGCCGGCATAGACATGACCGACGCCAAGCTTCCGCTCAACGACGCCTCGACGCAGCTCATCCTGACGCGCAACCTGGTGCACAGCCTCTCGTTGCGAGAGGTGCAGTCGGCAGCGACCGAAGGGATCGGGTTCAGCCGCAGGGCCGCCGACCTGGGAGGCGCCGGGCTGGCCGAGATCGCATACCGACGGCGGGGGCTGGTCCTGGCCCTGGCGGTGATCGCGGTGCTGCTGGCGGGGCTCTACCTCAAGACCAGAACCACACCAGGACCGTGACAGGGCGCGTAGGCTCGCTGGTCAGACGATTGATTCCACCGTGCACGGCTACCGTGCACAGACTGGAGGCTAACGATGCAGCGGTTTCGCCGACAGACTGGTGTCTTCGTGGTGTTCGTGGTGGTGATGACGCTTACCCTTGCCGGCTCGCCTCCGGGAGGGGCGCTCAGACCGGCTGATGCCCAGGCACCGCCCATGATCAAGGCCGCCGGGCTCTTCGCATTTCCGGGCGACTGGTCGAAGAGCCCGGAGGCCGTCGTCACCGTGTTCTCTCCCGGCCAGATCTCGTGGCAGTTCCTCACCGGCGCTTCGCATCAGGGCAGTAAGGAAGTCAACAGTGGGGTCGCCTGCCAGACGTGCCACCAGGGTCAGGAGAAGGCCCTCGGCGAGAAACTCGTCAAGGCCGGGCGTATGGAACCCAACCCGGTTACAGGCAAGCGCGGAGCCGTTGACGTGTCGGTCCGCGCCGCCTTCGACGACCAGTACCTCTACATGCGGTTCGAGTGGCGGGCGCCGAGGCCTGGGGCCAGCCACCTGCTGTGGCGCTTCGACGGGACACGGTGGGTGGAGTGGGGAGGCGAGAAACCCGAAGCTACCAAGGCGAACATCCCACCCAGCTACGAGGATCGGCTCGCTCTGATGATCACCGAGCGCAATGTGCCAGCGGCTGATGGCGCGCAGACCGGGTTCAACCAGGCCGGGTGTTTCATCGCCTGTCACAACAGCATGGAGAACATGCCTGCCAATGTCGCCGGAGATCGGGTGCGGACCCACCCGTACTTCGGCGGTGTGCTTAGAGCCTCGGACATGCGCCACTACCTTCTGATCAGCCGGACCGTTGCCGACGAGACCGGAGGGTGGGATAAGGTCAAGACGCCAATCGAACTCGACCGGCTGAGGGCCGAGGGCTCATTCCTCGACCTATGGCAGTGGCGGGCCTACAGGTCGAGCCCGGTTGGGTACGCCGGGGATGACTACATACTGGAGTACCGTCTTGCCGACGGAGGCCGCAGCCCGTTCACTACCCCGGCGCGTCCCTCGTTCATGTACGACCAAGCCCGGACAGGGTTCAGGGCAATCCCGGAAGCCCGACTTGGCGAGCTGCTGCCACAACTCCCGCTTGTAACGGACCGGAACGCTGTGCCGCTTGGCCCCGGGGTGCCGTTCACAGCCGGGGATATCCTCCCACGGAACATCCTGCGCGTGCCAGATGGCAGCAGCGCAGACATCATGGCCAACGGATCCTGGGAACGGGGCAGGTGGGTGGTCGAGCTTCGCCGCAAGCTCACCACCGGCAACCCCGAGGACAAACCGCTCGGGGCCGGCAGGGTTGTCCGGTTCGGCCTTGCGCTGTTTGACGACCACGTGGGAAACCGATACCACCAAGTCTCGTTCGTGCAGACACTCGGACTGGGAGAGAAGACCACCGCGACCGTCCGCGCGGTTCGGATCGGGCGGTAGTACACTCCCGTCGTCCTTCGCGTGCGCCATGACGGAGAGGCCGGGGGCTAACCCCCGGCCTCTCGCCTATCTCCCGGCAGTCTCGCCGCCAGGGAGTGAGCCTACCTCAACGCGTCCAGTGAGTTCAGCACCACCTGCCGCACGAATCGCGGGTTGTGGACGCCCCAACTGCCGTCGCCCTCGACCAGCCAGAAGTTCCAGCCGGCCCTGACGATCGGGTCGCTGGTGGCGAACGTCGGCCGGCCCGCGGCATCCCGCAGCTCCCCAATCTGCGTTTGGATCTTGCGCCCACCGGTGATTGTGAACTCGACGCCCTGCTGACCGGCGACCTCGACCAGGACCAGCGACGTGATGGCAGCCGGATCCAAGGTTACGGTCTCGATGAAGGCGTAGACCTTCGCATCCCATGCTCGGAAGCTCCGGATGCGATCCTTGCTGGCCATGATCTTGGCCTCAAGCGCTTCCTCGAGCTCGTGGATGAGCGTCTTCGTCGGGTTCTGTACCCTGGCAGCATTCATCTCGGGACCGTGGCAGCGCGAGCAGACAGTCACCTCGGCCTTGAACGTGTGCGGCGCCTTGCTCATCTGGAAGTGGCAGGCGACGCACGAATCGCCGATGAACGAGGCGTGCGGCGAGACGAAGCTGTTGCCGTAGTCCACGAAGAAGACGTTCTTGCCCATTATGACGTCGGCTTGGGATGCGGTGTGCGGGGCGGTGTACCGCCGTGGGTCCTCCTGGTTCCAGACGATGGCGCCGTTGCGCGAGTTGTGGCAGAGCATGCACTGCGCGCCCTTGCCCACGCCGATCGCCCGGAACCCGGCCGGAAGCAGCGGCGTGGCGCCCGCCTGGCGCAACGTGAAGTCAGACTGGTGGCACGTCGTGCAGGTCTGCGGCCTGACGGAGAACCGGCTCAGGCCGAGGCCGACCAGGAACTGGATGTCTGCGGGCGATCCGTCGGGCTTGGTGATCAGCCCCGGGTTGCCCTTCTGCATCTGGGGAAGCCAAGCCAGAAACCCTTGCTCGGAGTGGCAACGGCCGCAGTGGGCCGCGGTCAGCCCCCGCCGGCCGTCGGCCGTGGCCTCGAGCGTTGGGCGCAGGCGGTTGGAATGCTTCGACTTCGCCCACTGCGCCCGCTGGTCTGCCTGGGCGCGTACCGTCGCCACGCCGGTCCCGAACAGGACCACTATGGCCAGCGCGACGGCCCAAAACGAACTTAGCTTCACTCTGTGCGACATGAGACAATTCACCCCCGTCTTGGCCCAGCTTTCCGCAGCAGGTGCTAGGTGGGTTCCGGTTTTACCTCCTTGGCTTCGATTTCGGATCCCCGGGAAGAGCCCCGGCCTTCAGCTCGTCGAGGTTGCTGAACCCGTCCTTGTCGGAGTCGAGCTTCTCGATGGCGCGGAAGGCCTTCTCGTCAACCGGCTTGCCGGCCGCAGTCTTCTGCAAATCCTTACCATACGGGTTCAGGTCGGTCTTGGTCGGCGGCATCTTGCTGTGGCAAGCCAGGCAGTTGGCCTTGGCCAGGTCGGTGCCCTCCTTGGGGGCATAGAACTGCTTGAGCAACGCAAGGTCCGCCGGCTTGGCCGCCGCCCAGGTTGCTACGGCGGCGATGCAGAGTACCGTCAGGCCGATCAGGATCGTCCATCGCGGGGCTCGCATTTGCACTCTTCCTCCTTCATGGTCACGGGCTACTTCGGCGACAGGCCGATCACGGTGACGAGCCCGGTCTTCCGGTCCACGGAGTGGCACGAGGTGCAGGTACCCTTGTACGTTGTGGTGAACGCGGCCGCGGCCAGGTGCCGCCGGTGCAGAACAGGCCCCAGGGGGTCGGAGCGCCCTTGGGGCTTGTGGCAGGCAAGGCACATCGCTACCGCGGGCGCGGGCAGCTGCGGATGGTTCTTTACCGTCTTGAGCGAGGCGTCCAGCGTACGGGCCTTGCCGGGCGCGTGGCACGCGCCGCAGCCGGTTGCTCCGGCTGGGGCCCCTGCGGATTCCAGGGGCGGGGGAACCAGCGCAAAGGCCAGGGCCATAGCGAACAGCGCCGGTAGACGGATAGGCATGACCATCCTCCTGCGCGTGGCATCGTTGGCGGCTGGTATTCTCCAAACACAGGGGCCCGTCCTGCTGGACAGGCCCCCGGGAATCTCGCGGTGGCTGTCTACTTGCCCAGACGGTGGATGCCCCTGGCGACGCCTGCCGCCCAGGCTTGGTTGCGGTCGGCGTGGCAGCGTAGGCAGGCGAAGTCCAGCGTGTTCGAGCCCGCCCGGACGAAGCGGCCGTCGTCGGTGAACATCCGGGCCGCTGGGTCCAGGTTGATCTTGAAGAGGTGGGAGGGGTCGTCGGCCTCGTACTTGCTGCGGACGACGGCGTTCCGGCCGGTATTCGGCATGTGGCAGCTTGTGCACGTTAGCGCTGCGCGCTGGTGACGGCTCCCCCGGAACGCGGCGGTTGCGGCGGTGTGGCATGTCTCACAGGTACCCGTGGTCTTCACCTCGCGGGCCCGTCGGTGCGGATCGTGGCAGGTAACGCAACCCAGCGCCTTGTGGGAGCCGGCCAGGAACTCCTGGTACTGTTCGCGATGCTCCACGAAGCCCGCAGCGGCCGGGATCACGCCCATGTCGGTGCCGCGGCGGTGGCAGGTTCCGCACAGGGCCGCGCTGCGGTCGGTCTGGATGTTGGCCTTGCTCGGGGCCTTCGCATGGACCTGGCCTCGCCCATGGCAGGCCTCGCACTGGATCCCATCCAGCGCCCAGGTGCCGACGAAGCCGGGCTTGCGGAACTGGTTCCCGATCGGGCTGTATCCCGTGGTGTGGCACTCGCCGCAGTCGTAGCGCATCTTCTGGCCGGCGTTGTAGTTCACCCAGGCCTGGGTCTCGAGGTTGAACTGGTTGCGGCCGCTGATCTTGCCGTCCGGGCTGCCCGTGATGATGTAGCCTTCCTGGTCCACGTAGCGGACCTTCCAGCGGAAGCCGCCGATCACGTAGCGGATCTGGTCCCACGAGGAATAGTCGGGCTTGGGGATGCCCGCGGCCCGCGCCTCGGCTGCCGGCCGCAGCTTGACTGGGTGGCCGGTGGTGCGGGACGTGTCGTAGATCTTCTGGTGACACCCGGCGCAGGTCTCGGAGCCGACGTACCCCGCGCCGAAGTAGCCCGGGACGCGCTGGGCCTCCGCAGGGGCCGGCGGTTTCCCCACGAGCAGCAGGCCCAGGAACAGCACCCCGGCGACCAGGGCCACCAAGATCGATGTGCGACCACATGCGGAGTACACATGTTTCATGACCGACCCCCTGCGAGCCGCTATTTGGGCTTGGACTTCGGGTCCCCCGGGTGCGTGCCTGCCTTGATCTCGACGATATTGCTGGCCCCATCCTTGTCCGAGTCCAGCTTCTCTATAGCGAGCAGGATCTTGGCGTCCACGGCCTTCCCTGCCGCGGCCTTGGCCAGGTCCGCCCCGTATGGGTTGAGGTCGGTCTTGGTCGCCGGCATCTTGGAGTGGCAGACCAGGCACGGCAGGGCCTTGGCCAGGTCGGTGCCCTCCTTGGGGGCGTAGGTCTGCTTGAACAGAACCATGTCGGGTGCCTTGGCACTTGCCCAGACGGAGACACCCACGACCAGCATTGCCGCTACGCCGATCCAGATCACTCCTCTTCTCGCCCGCACTAGAACCCCCCCCAATCAGGTATCCGATATGCCAATGGCAACCGGACTTGCTCAGAAGGATATGAGGCGGGAAGCCTGGGTGCAATACGGTCTTCCCCCGATATGCGGAACCGGGAGGCGTGCCGCTTAAGGCTTGCCCGGGGCTTGGCGCCCGGCTGCCGCCGCAAGAATCCACTCCACACCCGATGCCTCATCGGTGGAGGGTAGGGATAATTCAGGAGAAGATGGCGCCTACTGCACCCATGAAGCTTGCTATCTCGGGGAAGGGGGGGGTCGGCAAGACGACCCTGACAGCCCTCCTTGCCACATCCATGGTGGAACGTGGGTACCGCGTGACCGCCATTGACGCCGACCCTAATCCCACCCTGGCGGCAGCCCTGGGGTTTCCCTCCCAGCCGATCACGCCCCTGCTGGAGTTGCGGGAGGAGATCGAGCAGCGGGTCGGTGGCACCGGTGGTCTTGTACGGTTGAACCCGCGGGTGGACGATCTTGTGGATAGAGTCGCTGTGGTTCACCGCGGCATCCGGCTTGTAGTGGCAGGGGCCATCACCCGCGGCGGCGCCGGGTGCGCCTGCCCCCAGAGCGTGTTGCTGCGCCGCGTGATCGAGTTCCTGGCCCTGGAGCGCGACCAGGCACTCCTTGTTGATCTGGAAGCCGGCCTGGAGCACCTGGGCCGGCGTAGCGCGCACGCGGCCGATGCCCTGCTGGTCGTGGTGGACCCCAGCCGAGCGAGTCTGGAGACCGCGGTTCGCATCAAGCGCCTGGCAGCGGAGATCGGGATGGCACAAGTGCTGGGCGTGGCCAACCGGGTCCGGGGTTCCGCCGATGAGGCCTACCTAGCCGCCCACCTGGACGGCCTCGAACTGATCGGGGCGATTCCTTACAGCGAAGCTCTTGTTGAAGCTGAACGTGCGGGTGGGCAGGCGGCAGAAGTTGATGCCGCCGCGTCCGGAGCAGTGGCCCGGCTGATAGATGCACTGGAAGCCAGATTTCAGGGGAGGATCAGCGAATGAGTGATACTGTCCAGCAGCGGGACCGGACGGATCCTGCCAGCGTGGAGATGCGGGATCGCGCCAAGGCCGAGGGCATCGGTACGATCTGGGATCGCTACGCGGCTCTGGGCTCCCAGTGTCGCGTGGGCGAGTTGGGTATCTGCTGTACCATTTGCCATCTAGGCCCGTGCAACCTGGGACTGCCTGGGAGCCGGCGGCCTCAAGTTGGGATCTGCGGAGCCAACATTGACACCATAGCGGCTCGGCGGCTGGCCCGCGACATGGCTGCCGGATCGGCCGCCCACTCCGACCACGGACGGTCGGTGGCCCATCTATTGCTGATGACGGCCCGCGGGCAGGCGCCTGGGTACAGCATCAAGGGCGAGGGCAAACTGCGCGCGCTGGCCGTCGAACTCGGCGTCGCCCTGGATGGCCGCAGCGCGGCCGAGATCGCAGAGGACGTGGCCCAGGTCTGCCTCTCGCAGTTCGGTCAGCAGGACGGTGAGTTGGCTTTCCTCCGGCGAGCGCCGGCAAAGCAGCAGGAGATCTGGCGCAAGCTCGGGGTGGCACCACGGGGCGTGGACCGTGAGATCGTGGACGTCATGCACCGCACCAACATGGGAGTGGATACCGACTACCAGAGTCTCATCTTCGGCGGGATCCGCAGCGCTCTGGCGGACGGGTGGGGAGGCTCGATGGTTGCCACCGACCTCCAAGACGTCCTCTTCGGGACCCCCAATCCGGTGCGGGCCCAGGTGAACCTGGGCGTGCTGCGGGCCGACCAGGTGAATGTTCTGGTGCACGGCCACGAGCCGATGCTGGCAGAGGCCATCGTGGATGCCGCCGCTGACCCGGCACTGCTCGCCCGGGCCAAGGAGTTGGGCGCCTCAGGCATCAACGTAGCCGGGATATGCTGCACGGCCAACGAGGTGCTGATGCGCCGCGGCGTCCCGATTGCCGGCAACTTCCTGCAGCAGGAGCTGGCGATGATCACCGGGGCGGTGGACGCGTTCCTGGTGGACGTCCAGTGCATCATGCCCGGGCTGACCGAGGCGGCATCCTGCTTCCACACCGAGATCATCGCCACCTCGGAGAAGGCCCGCATTCCGGGCACCAGGCATATGCCGTTCCACGAGGACCGGGCCGCCGCGTCCGCGCGCGAGATAGTCGGCCGCGCGGTGGAGAACTTCGCGCGCAGGGATCGGTCCCGAGTGGTCATCCCCGACCACAAGACGGACGTGGTCGCCGGGTTCACCACGGAGTCCATCACCCACATGCTGGGAGGCACCTTCCGGGGCGGCTGGCGCCCATTGAACGACGCGATCATGTCCGGCCGGATCCGGGGCGTCGTCGGGGTGGTCGGCTGCGACAGCCCGAAGCAGGTCCAGGACCAGGGCCATCTTGATCTGGTCTACGAACTGCTGCGGCACGACGTCCTGGTGGTGCAGACCGGGTGTTCTGCCATTGCCTGCGGCAAGGCCGGGCTCCTGCAGCCGGAGGCTGCCTTCAAGTACGCCGGCAAGGGCCTGCAGGAAATCTGCGAAACCGTGGGCATCCCGCCTGTTCTGCACGCGGGGTCGTGCGTGGACAACAGTCGGATCCTCACCGCCTGCATCGAGATGGTCAAGGAGGGCGGGATCGGCCGCGATTTCTCCGAGTTGCCCGTGGCCGCCGCCGCGCCCGGCTGGTGGTCGGAGAAGGCGATAACGATTGGGTTCTATGCCGTTGCCTCCGGCATCCTCACCGTGCTTGGCTCGTCGCTGAACATACTGGGAAGCGATGCGGTCACCCGCTTCGTAACCCAGGAGATCGAGGGAGTAACCGGCGGCCGGTTCGCGTTTGAGTCCGATCCGGTCAAGGGGGCGCAGCTCATTATTGCCCACCTGAACAAGAAGCGCGAGGCCCTGAAGCTGCGTCCGATGATGTACGAGGTCGTTGCGGTCGGGGCGTAGCCCCGTTCCGGTGAGACTGGACCGCTGGTCCAAACATAGGTAGGAGGGAAGAGGCTATGTCGCGCATCATCGCCACCGCCGCGATCAAGGGGGCGCACCGGTACGTCGCCGAGGCCGAGGCCAAGCTCGTGGAGGCCATCGAGTCCAAGGGCGCCGGCCATCGCCTGGAGTTTCCCAACACCGCCTTCAACCTTCCCTTGATCCTGGCCCTGACCGGGATCAAGGTGAAGACGTTCGAGGACGCATGGGAACCGCTGCGCATCGCTCGGAACATGCTTCCTCCGGTTCCCACCGACAACATGTGGCTTCCCTACCTGGGAGGCGCGCTTGACGCGGGGATTGCGACGCTGATGTCCCAGGAGATAATTGAGGCCCTTCGCTACGCGAACGGGACGCAGCCCAACGGGGTCTTCCTGGGGTTCACCGACGACGCGATCCTGCGCACGCAGGGCATCAAGCTTGTGGACGGCCGCATGCCCGGGTTCGCCGCCTGCGTGGGCGCCATGCCGACCACCGAGGCCGCGGTCAAGCTGGCCCGCGAGTTGCAGGAGCGCAACATCCTTGTCTTCCTGGCCAGCAACACCAACGGGCACAGCATGGCAGAGCAGTTGGCCGAGGCCGGGGTGGAGATGTCCTGGGACACCTACCTGGTGCCCTACGGCAGGGAAACCAGCGCCGCTATCTACGCGCTGAACTTCGCGGCCCGGGCGGCGATGACGTTCGGGGGCCTGGCTCCCGGTGACTTCAACCGGGGCCGTCAGATCCTGCTCTACAACAAGGAGCGGGTGTTTGCCTTTGTGCTAGCCCTGGGCGAGGTTGACGATGAGAAGTACGCTACCGCAGCGGGCGCCATCAACTTCGGCTTCCCCGTCATAGCCGACACCGACATCCCCCAGATACTTCCCACCGGCATCTGCACCTATGAGCACGTGGTGAGCAACATCCCGCACGACCGCATGGTGGCCAAGGCGGTGGAGGTGCGGGGGCTGAAGCTGAAGATCACTAAGATTCCGATCCCGGTCTCCTACAGCGCGGCGTTCGAGGGCGAACGCGTGCGCAAGGAGCAGCTCCACGTGGAGTTCGGCCGCCAGCTCTCGCCGGCGTTCGAGTTCCTGCGCGGGCGGGAGCTGCACGAGGTCGAGGACGGGCGAATCGAGGTGATCGGACCCGACCTGGACACGGTCGAGCTCGGCGGGAGCATGCCGCTTGGCATCCTGATTGACGTCGCCGGCCGCAAGCTCCAGAAGGACTTCGAGCCGATTCTGGAGCGGCAGATTCACCGGCTCATCAACGGCGCGATGGGCGTGATGCACATCGGCCAGCGCGACATGCCCTGGATCCGTGTCAGCAAGGATGCGGTGGCCGCCGGGTTCCGGCTCCGGCACTTCGGTGAGATCCTCCACGCCAAGTACCTGGAGGAGTTCCCAGCGCTGGTGGACAAGGTCGCGGTCACCATCTACTCGGAGGCCGAGCAGGTCACCCAGATCATCGAGGGGGCCCGCAAGGTCTGGGACGAGCGCGATGCGCGCGTTGCCGGCATGACCGACGAGACGGTGGACGTCTTCTACTCCTGCACCCTGTGCCAGTCCTACGCGCCCAATCACGTCTGCGTCATCTCGCCCGAGCGGCTGGGGCTGTGCGGGGCCTACAACTGGCTCGACGGGAAGGCCAGCTACGAGATCAACTCCGCCGGCCCCAACCAGCCGATAGAGAAGGGCGCCTGCCTGGACGCCAGCCGTGGGATATTCGAGGGCATCAACGCCTTTGTCTACAACAAGACCAACAAGACCGTTGACCAGGTAAGCCTCTATTCGATGATCCACTCGCCGATGACGTCGTGCGGGTGTTTTGAGTGCATCATGGGCATGGTGCCTGAGGCGAACGGGGTAATGATCGTCAACCGGGAGTTCAGCGGGATGACACCTCTGGGCATGACCTTCAGCACGCTGGCTGGGATGGTCGGCGGAGGCGTCCAGACCCCCGGTTTCCTGGGGGTGGGGCGCCTGTATCTCGCCAGCCGCAAGTTCATCCCTGCCGACGGCGGGTTGCAGCGCCTGGTGTGGATGCCCAAGGAGATGAAGGACGCCCTTCGCGAGAAGCTCGAGGTTCGGGCCAAGGAGATCGGCGAGGAGGGTTTCGTGGACAAGATCGCCGATGAGACCATGGCGACAACTGCCGAGGAGCTCGTGGCACATCTGGAGCGAGTGGGCCACCCGGCACTCCGGATGCCGGCGTTGCTCTAGGGGGATGAGAGATCATGCCGCTCACAGCGCTTGACATCTACAAGATCTTGCCCAAGACGAACTGCGGGGAGTGCGCATTTCCCACCTGCCTGGCGTTCGCCATGCAGCTTGCCACCAAGAAGGTGGCCATTGACGCCTGCCCGTACGCCAGCGATGACGCCAAGGCCACACTGGCAGGCGCGGCGGCGCCGCCCATCCGGCTGGTCAGTGTTGGGCCCACGGAGCAGTGCATCGTCATGGGGAAGGAGACGGTGCTGTTCCGGCACGAGGAGACGTTCTACCATCCGACGGCCATTGCCGTGCGGGTCCGGACCGGCGGTTCTCCTGAGGAGTTGCGTGCGGCCTTCGAGCGGGTCAAGGCGCTCCAGTTCGACCGTGTCGGTCAGGAGGTGCGCGTCGAGCTGGTGGCGCTCGAGGACGCCACCGGGGAGCCTGATCGGTTCGCGTCCGCGGCGGTGTTGGCGGCAGAGATGGGCCTCGCGCTGGTCCTTGTGAGTTCCTCGCCCGACGCCTTGAGCGCGGCGGCATCGGCCGTCAAGCAGCACCGCCCGCTGCTCTACGCCGCGACCGCTGATAACTGGGAGGCGATGGCGCAGCTCGCCAAGAGCTGCGGCTGCCCGCTCGCGGTGCGGGGGAAGAACCTCGACGAATTGGCCGACCTGACGGTGCGCATAGCCGCCTCAGGCGTCACCGACCTGGTCGTTGACAGCGGTGCGAGGACGCCCGCCGCAACGCTGCAGGACCTGACGCAGATCCGGCGCCTGGCGCTGCGCAAGACCTTTCGGCCGCTGGGGTATCCGGCGATGGCGTTCGCCACGGCCGGCGATCCGCTGGATCAAGCGGTGCAGGCGGCCGCGTACATCTGCAAGTACGCGGCCCTCGTGGTGACCGACGAGCTGGAGCCCTGGCAGGCGCTGGCGCTGGTTACCGCCCGCCAGAACGTCTACACCGACCCGCAGAAGCCGATCCAGGTGGAGTCCGGGATCCATACCATTGGGGCGCCCGACGAATCCTCGCCGGTGCTGGTGACCACCAACTTCTCGCTGACCTACTTCACCGTGGAAGCCGATACCGAGGCCAGCCGGACCCCGGCCTGGGTGGTCGTGGTCAACACCGAAGGCATGTCCGTGATGACCGCCTGGGCCGCGGACAAGTTCAACGCGGAGACCATCGCCAAGGCGATCGGGGAGTCGCAGATCGCCGAGCGCATCGGCCACCGCCGCATGGTGATTCCCGGCGGGATCGCCGCCCTCAGTGGCAAACTGGAGGATCTCTGCGGCTGGCAGGTCATGGTGGGGCCGCGTGAGTCCGCGGGCATTCCGGCCTTCATGCGCACGCAGTGGAAGCAGGCGAGCGCCGCAGCCAGCAGTTGAGGAACTGTGAGGAAGTGGTGGAGTAGTGCCCGGACCGACCGTCAAGTTCCAACCGGATGCGCGGACCGTCGCGGCCGAGGCGGGGCAGACCCTCCTGGACGCGGCCTTCGCGGCTGGGATCCCGCTGAACAGCGTCTGCGGCGGGCGCGGCATCTGCGGGAGGTGCCTGGTTCGGATCGTTGCCGGCGAGGCAGAGGTGGACGAGGGTGGCAGGGTCCCGGGCGGGCAGGAGATCCTGGCCTGTCTGAGCCGCGTGACCGGCGATGTCACCGTGGACGTCTCGGAGCTCTCCCGGATCGAAGGCGAGCAGATCCTGACCGGAGCGGAGCGAAACGGTCCGTTCATGCCCATTCCCGCAGTCCCGGTCCCTTCGGATCCTCTCGTGTTTGCCCTTCCCCTGCAGTTGCCGCAGCCGACCATTCATGACTGCCTGAGTGATCTCAACCGCCTGACCCGTGAGCTGCGCCGGGTGGGCGGCATCCAGGATCTCGTGGTTCCCCTGGACGTTCTCCGCACTGCGCCCCAGGTGCTGCGCGACGCCAACTGGGAGATCACCGCGGTGCTCGCGCGCACAAACGGCGCGCATGAGCTCGTCGCGCTCCGGCCCGGTGCGGCTGCGTCCGGGTTGTACGGCGTAGCGGTGGACGTGGGCACGACAACGATCGTGGTGCATCTGGTGGATCTGGCGAGCGGGGCCACGCTGGGTGCGGCGGCCGGGCTCAACCGGCAGGCGGCCTACGGAGACGACGTGATCTCACGCATCATCCACGCCGGCGAGCCCGGGGGACTTGAAGGGCTGCGGAACGCGGCGCTGGGCGTCACCAACGTCCTGATCGGCGGGCTCGCACAGGCGCACGGCGTGGCCCGGGACGATATCGTCGGCGCGGTACTGGCGGGCAACACCACCATGCTTCACCTTTTCCTGGGGCTGCCTCCGGCGGAGATACGCCGGGAGCCCTACATTCCGGTGATCTCCATGCCTCCGGCCTACCGCGCCGGAGAGGTGGGGCTGCGCGTGAACCACCACGCAACGGTGGCCTGGATGCCCGGGGTCAGCAGTTATGTCGGCGGGGACATCACCGCGGACGTGCTGGCCGCGGGGATGGACGGCACCGAAGAGCTCTCCATGCTCATTGACGTGGGTACCAACGGCGAGACGGTGATCGGGAACCGCGACTTCCTGGTGTGCTGCGCGTGCTCGGCCGGACCGGCGTTCGAGGGAGGCGGCATCACCTCGGGGATGCGCGCGGCCCTGGGAGCGGTGCAGCGTGTCAAGCTCGCTCCTGACGGGGGGCTTTCCTGGTCCACGATTGGAGGCGGCAGGCCGCGGGGCATCTGCGGTTCGGGCATGGTTGACCTGCTGGCAGAACTGCTGCTGGCCGGATACCTGGACCGCGCGGGCCGGCTGCGGCCCGACGCGCCAGTTGTCCGCGAGGGTCCGGATGGCCTCGAGGCGGTGGTCGTGCCGGCCGGAGAAAGCGCCACGGGACGCGACATCGTCCTAACCTCGGCGGACATCGAGAACCTCTTGAGGACGAAGGCGGCGGTCTACGCAGGCGGCGCCCTTCTTACCCGGCGGCTGGGCATTGACATCCGCGACATCCAGCGCATCTACGTTGCCGGCGGATTCGGGACCTACCTGGACATCCAGAAGGCCATCCTGATAGGTCTTCTCCCTGACGTGCCGGTGGAGCGGGTAACCTTCATCGGGAACGGATCCGTGACGGGCGCCAAGATGGCCCTGCTCTCCCATGAGACATGGCGCCGGGCCGCCGAGGTGGCGCAGAAGATGACCTATCGGGAGCTCAGCACCGACATGGGCTTCATGGAGGAGTACGTTTCCGCTACGTTCCTCCCACACACCGACTGCGCCCGGTTCCCCCGCGCGTGCGCGCAACTGGGCAGGCAGGACTGAGGAGGGCCTGAAGATGCCGTTTGTGGTGGCGGTGGCAGGCAAGGGTGGAACGGGCAAGACCACAACGGCCGGGCTTGTCGTTCGATCCCTGCGCCGCATGGGGAAAACCCCGATTCTGGCGGTGGATGCGGATCCGAACACGAACCTGGACGCAGCGTTGGGGCTGCGGCCGGATCGGGCGATCTCCGACGTCCTGCACGCGACGCGGGGAATGCGCGACGTGCCCGTCAACCTCCCGCGGACGACATACCTGGAATACCACCTCGAGGACTGCCTGGCCGAGGGTCAGGGTGTTGACCTGATCGTAATGGGAAGGCCGGAGGGAGCGGGCTGCTACTGCGCGGCCAACCACCTGCTGCGGGATCATCTGGACCGCTTGATGGGCAGTTACCCCTTCGTGGTGATGGACAACGAAGCAGGGATGGAGCACCTCAGCCGGCGGACCACGCGCGACGTCGGGTTGCTGCTGATCGTGAGCGACCCCAGCATGGCTGGCATCAAGGCGGCGCGGCGCATTCAGGACCTCGTGCGAGAACTCGGCCTTTCGGTCAGGGAGATCGCGCTGGTGGTCAATCGGGTGTCCGCGGTGCCCGCGGCCGTGGAGCGCGTCTTCGGCGAGGGCGGGATCCGCGTGGCCGGGGTGGTGCCCGAGGATCCGCTGGTGGCCGCCTACGAACTAGAAGGACGGCCCCTGCTGGACTTGCCCGACGACTCCCCGGCGGCGTGCGCGGTGATGGAGATCCTGACGGCGGTGGGTCCGCTGGCGGCGGTGCGAGGATGAGCGTCTATCAGGGGACCTACGACGGGCTGCGCGTCAAGATCGGCGCGCACGCCCTCAACCTGCTCGTCGCCCGCAGCGGGGCAACGCTGCTCGGCTCGGACCGGATCGGGCTGCGCTGCGTCGGGCGCGACTACACGGTCGCGCACCCAGAGGGGGTTGTACTGGACGCCGATGGCCAGCCCGCCGACGTAAACGTGGCCATCCTCCTGCTGCTCTACCTGCTGGAGTCTACCGGCAGCCCCCGCGAGGGCCGGTGGATCTCGTTCGAGCAGCTTCCCGGCGGTCCGGGATACCTGGCCTCGTTTCGCGGCCGGGTCGTGGCGCCGATCCTGAAGGCCTTTGGTCCGGAGCCGGCGCTACTGCTGGAGGCAAGCAGGGACCTGGACGGCGAGCCGCTCGACCAGGGCGACGTATCGGTGTGCATACCGGCGCTCCCGCGGGTTCCGGTGGCCTACCTGATGTGGAAAGGCGATGAGGAGTTTGCGCCCAGCGTTTCGGTGGTGTTCGACGCCTCGGTCCAGGGATACCTGGATGCCGAGGTGGTCACCGCGCTGGCAGAGCTGACGACCCGGCGGCTGGTGGCTGCAGCCAAGAGCATACGCAAGGAGGGGTGATCAAGTGACCGTTGAGCTGGTGCGAGAGACCTGGCCGGGCAAGATATTCGCCGTCACAATCGGCGCCACGGCTTCGGAGGGCGGAACGCGCGCCCGTACCGTGACCGTGGGCGGGCACGCCGCGCTGCCGTTCCTTCCGGGGGATGCTCTCAGCCCCAACCGCCCCGTGGTGGCGATGGAGGTCATGGACGCGTTGCCCCAGGACTGGCCCGAGGCCCTCAAGGCGCAACTGGGTGACGTCTGTAGCTCGCCCGCGGATTGGGCGCGCAAGTGCGTCGAGGCCTACGGGGCGGAACTGATCTGCCTGCGCCTCAACAGCCCCCATCCCGACTGGATGGACGCCTCGCCGGACGCGGCGGTCGCCACCGTGCGGTCGGTACTGGAAGCTGTACCCGTGCCGCTGATCATCCTGGGCTGCGGCCACGCCGACAAGGACAACGAGGTCTGGCCGCGCGTCACGGAGGCAACCAAGGGCGAGCGTTGCCTGATCGGTGTGGCCACTCCTGAGAACTACAAGACGCTGGTGGTCTCCTGCCTGGCAGACGGGCACTCGGTCTTGGCCGAATCGCCCATTGACGTCAACATCCAGAAGCAGCTTAACATCCTCATCACCGAGATGGGGATCTCCCCAGGCCGTATCGTGCTTCATCCGGGGAACGCGTCGCTGGGCTACGGTCTTGAGTACGAGTACTCGATCATGGAGCGGATCCGCATAGCCGGTCTGCAGGGCGACAAGATGCTGGCGCAACCGATGCTCACCCTCTCGGCCGAGGAATCCTGGAAGGCCAAGGAGGCCAAGCTGCCGGAGGCCGCGCAGCCGGCATGGGGTTCGGAGTCACGGCGCGGCCCGGCCTGGGAGGCGATCACCGCAACCTCTTTCCTGCATGCCGGGGCCGACATCCTTGTTCTGATGCATCCTGAGGCGGCGGCTGCCGCCAGGCGGGCGATCGCCGACCTGAGCGCGGCCGCGGCGACCGCATAGGAGGAAGCAGATGTTCATCATAGGTGAGCGGATCAACGGCATGTTCCGGTCGGTAGCCCGCGCGATACGGGACCGTGATGCGGCCGCGATAGTGGATCTGGCCAGGAGACAGGTAAGCGCCGGGGCCAGCGCCCTGGACCTCAACACCGGTCCTACCGGGGATGACCCGGCCGAGGTGATGACCTGGCTGGTGCAGACCGTCCAGGATGCGGTGGACGTGCCGCTTTCCCTGGATAGCCCCAAGCCGGCCGTGATCGCAGCGGGGCTGCGGGCCTGCCGGGGTTACGCCGTGATCAACTCCACGACGGGCGCCGCGGAGAAGCTCGACGCACTGCTTCCGCTGGCGGTGGAGTTCAACGCCGGGCTGATTGGGCTGACCATAGACGAGCGCGGCATTCCGCGCAACGCCGAGGCACGGGCCGAGATCGCACTGACGATCGTGGCCCGTGCCATGGAGGCCGGCCTGCCGACCGACCGGCTGTACCTTGATCCCATCGTGCTGCCGGTCAGCGCCGCGCAGGCGCAGGGCCCCGAGGCCCTGGGGGCAATCCCGACGTTCCGAGCCCTGTGCGAGCCCTCGCCGCACATCATGGTGGGGTTGAGCAACGTTTCCCAGGGTGCACCCAACCGCGGGCTGATCAACCGCACCTTCCTGGCGATGGCCATGGCCATGGGTCTGGACGGGGCCATCCTGGACCCGCTGGACCAGGAGCTGATGGACGCCTTGCGGACGGCCAGTGTGCTTCTCAACAGGGAGATCTACTGCGACAATTATCTTCAAGTGAGGACGGCCTAGCGGTCGGGTGTGGAGATGAACATCGAGGAGTCGCTCGCCTACCTCAACGGGCTGATCGCCGGCCGGCCTTCTCAACCGGCGCGGTATTTGCCCATCAAGATGGACCGCATGCGGCATCTCTGCAGTCTGCTCGGCAACCGCGAGGGGAGATTCCCGGCGGTGCTGGTTGCGGGGACGAAGGGCAAGGGCTCCACCGCGGCTATGATCGCCTCGATGGCACAGACCGCCGGCTACCGGGTGGGCCTCTACACCAAGCCGCACCTTGTGGACTTCCGAGAGCGGATGAGAATCAACGAGGAGTTGATCTCGCCGGATGAATTGGCCCTCCTTGTGAGCGAGGCGCGCGATGCGATCGCCCGGGGAGAGGGCGGGCCGGGTTGGCCCCCTACCTACTTCGAGGTTTCGGCCGCGCTCGCGTTCATGTACTTCGCGCGCCGTGGGGTGGATCTCGCCGTCGTAGAGGTCGGCATCGGCGGGCGCCTGGATGCCACCAACGTGGTGAACCCGATCGTTTCGGTCATTGCGACCGTTGGGTACGACCACACCGACCTGCTGGGCAACAGCCTTCGCCGCATCGCAGAGGAAGACACCGGCATCATCCGGCCGGGCGGACGGGCAGTCACCGTACCGCAGCCGGCAGCGGCATCCGAGGTGATCGAGGCGGCAGCGGCATCCAGGGGCGCCACGCTGACCAGGGTAGGCCGTGAGATCCGCTACCGGACGCTGCGGTCCACCCTGGGAGGGATCCGCGTCACCGTGTGCGGGCAGCGGCGTTCCTACCGGGACCTGACGGTGCCCCTGCTGGGACGGCATCAGGCCCTCAACGCCGCCACAGCCATCGGGGCGGTTGAGGCTCTGGAAGCCGCGGGGTTTGCAGTGCCTGAGGCGGCGGTGCGGGCAGGTCTTGCCGGCCTGCGCTGGCCTGCCCGGATCGAGGTGGTTCGTGACTGCTGTCCCACCTTGATCGTGGACGTGGCCCACAACGCCGTCTCGTTCCAGGCGCTGCGCAACGTGTTGGACGAGGTCTTCCCCGGGCGCCGCGTCGCGCTCGTGATCGGTGTGCTGGGCAACAAGGACCTGGCTGGCATCGCACGCATCATCGCCCCCCGGGCCTCGGTTGTGATCGCGACCAGGGCCGACGACGACCGGGCGCTGCCGCCGGCCGACGTGGCGATCGCGTTCTGTCCGGGGGTTGCCGACATCCGCATCGTTGAGGACCCGGTGGAAGCTCTCGAGTGCGCGCTTGATGCCGTCTCCCCCGAGGACCTAGTCTGCGTGACAGGCTCGTTCCATGTGGCCGGCCCGGTGCTCGCCCACCTGGCTGCCGCCCCTGCGCTCCAGGCGAGATAGGAGGGCGCCATGATCGTAGCCGAGCAGAAGCCCCTGGAGGCCGTCCTCAAGATGATGGCGCCGTACCAGAGGGTGCTGGTGGTCGGTTGTGCGAGCTGCGTGTCGGTCTGCCTCGCAGGTGGGGAGCGGGAAGTGAGCGTCCTCAGCTCGCTGGCCAGGCTGGCCCGCGGCACGCAGGGCGCGTCCATCGAGATAGCCGAGGCCACCGTGCATCGCCAGTGCGACCAGGAGTTTCTCCTGCCGCTGGCTTCCCAGGTGGAGGCGGCCGAGGCGGTCTTCTCGCTGGGGTGCGGGTGTGGGGTGCAGTTGATGGCGGAGACGTTCCCCCATCGCCGCGTGTTCCCGCTGCTGGACACCAAGTTCATGGGGATCACCCTCCAGCCCGGGGTGTGGGTCGAGCGGTGCCGCGGGTGCGGCGAGTGCATCCTCGACCGCACCGGCGGTATCTGCCCGATCGCGCGCTGCTCGAAGGGGTTGCTCAACGGGCCCTGCGGCGGATACCGCGACGGGAAGTGCGAGGTGGACACCGCCGTGGACTGCGCGTGGCTGCTCATCTTCAACCGGCTTCAGACATTGGGGGAGTTGGAGTCCCTCCGCGCCATCATGGAACCAAAGGATTGGTCAGAAGCCGCGGTCGGCCGGCCGCGGCAGGTAGTGCGAGAAGACGTCAAAGTACCCATCGAGGAGGTAATCGCATGAGCAGCAAGATCAAGAGCGACCTCGACATTGCCCAGGAGGCCAAGCTCCTTCCGGTGTTGGAGATCGCCAGGCGCCTTGGACTGACCGAGGACGACCTCGACATGTACGGGAAGTACAAGGCCAAGATCCACCTCGACGTGATGGAACGCCTGGCCGACCGGCCCAGCGGCAAGTACATCATGGTTACCGCCATCACCCCGACGCCGCTGGGCGAGGGGAAGACCACCACCGCCATCGGGTTGGGCATGGCCCTCAACCGGCTGGGGCACCGAACGGTGAACACCCTGCGCCAGCCGTCTATGGGTCCGACCTTCGGCATCAAGGGCGGCGCCGCCGGCGGCGGCCACTCGCAGGCGATCCCCATGGAGGACTTCAACCTGCACTTCACAGGGGACATTCACGCGGTCGGCGTCGCCCACAACCTGCTGGCGGCGATGATTGACAACCACATCATGCAGGGCAACGAACTGCGCATTGACCCGTACTCAATCACCTGGCCGCGGGTGATGGACATCAGCGACCGGGCGCTGCGCAACATCGTCATCGGCCTGGGCACCAAGGACGACGGCCGGCCCCGCACGACCGGGTTCGACATCACGGTGGCCTCGGAGGTAATGGCGATCCTGGCGCTGGCCAGCGACCTGCGCGACCTGCGGGCGCGCCTGGGACGGATCGTCATTGGAACCAACGAGGACGGCAACCCGGTGACAGCCGAGGACCTCAAGGCAGCGGGCGCCATGGCGGTGCTGCTCAAGGACGCGCTGATGCCCAACCTAATCCAGACCCTGGAGAACACCCCGGTTATCGTCCACGCCGGGCCGTTCGCCAACATCGCCCACGGCAACAACTCCATTGTGGCGGACAAGATCGCCGTCAAGCTGGCCGACTACGTGGTCACCGAGAGCGGGTTCGGGGCGGATATCGGCGCCGAGAAGATGCTCAACGTCAAGTGCCGGTACTCGGGTCTCAAGCTGGACGCGGCCGTGGTGGTGGCGACCATCCGGGCCCTGAAGATGCACGGAGGGGTGGGCCGCGTTGTCCCCGGCCGGCCGCTGCCACCCGAGCTGGTCAGCGAGAACGTCGAGGCGGTCACACGCGGGTGTGAGAACCTCCAGAAGCACATAGAGAACATGCGGCTGCACGGCCTGCCGGTGGTCGTGGCCATCAACCTGTTCCCCACCGACACCGAGCGCGAGATCGCCGCGGTCCGCGAGGCCTCTCTGGCCGCCGGCGCAGTGGACGCCGTTACCAGCGATCACCACGCCCGAGGCGGCGAAGGCGCGCTGGAGCTGGCCAAGGCAGTGGTGAAGGCCACCGGGCAGCCCAGCCGCATGCAGTTCCTCTACCCGCTGGAGATGCCGATCCGCGAGAAGATCGAGACCATCGCCACCAAGATCTACGGCGCCGACGGGGTGGACTTCGAGCCGGCCGCGGAGGCCAAGATCAAGCTCTACACCAAGTTGGGCTACGACAAGCTGCCCATCTGCATGGCCAAGTCGCACCTGTCGCTCTCAGACAACCCGGCGCTCAAGAACCGGCCCCGGGGCTTCCGCGTGACGGTGCGAGACATCCGCGCCTCAGTAGGCGCCGGATTCCTCTATCCGTTGTGCGGACAGATGCGCACCATGCCCGGTCTGCCCAAGGCCCCGGCGGCCAGCAAGGTGGACATAGACCTGGAGACAGGTAAGGTGGTGGGACTGTTCTGACCCATGCCCGCACAGCGTTGGTGGTGGGGGCCGGACCGGCCGGCCTGACGGCGGCGCAGGCGCTGGCCGCCAGGGGGATTCCTGTGCTGCTGGCCGAGCAGGGGCCGGTGGTCGGCGGATGGGCGGCCTGCTATGCGTGCAAGGCCGCAACCGACTGTAACCTGTGCGGGGTGTGCCTGAGTGCCCGGGTAAGCCGGACGATGCAACCCGGCGCCGGCGTAACGCTGAAGGTGGACGCGCATGTTCTGGGGATTGAAGGTGGGCCAGGCAGCTTCGCCGTTCGCCTGGCCCACCGGCCCCGGGGCGTGGACGTATCGCGCTGTACTGGGTGCGGCCGGTGTGCCGAGCTGTGTCCGGTTGCCGCGATAGCCCAACCCCATCCCCAGGCGCTGCCCATGGCCTACCTCTTGGACCAGGAAGCGTGCCTGCGCGCCAGGGGCGAGGAGTGCGTGATCTGCCGGGAGGCGTGTCCCTTCGGCGCAGTCCTTTTGGATGACACACCAAGTGAGGAGTTGGTGCAGGCGGACGTGGTGGTGCTCGCCACCGGATTTGAGCCATATCCGGCGGCCCGCAAAGGCCAGCTCGGCTACGGCCGCCTTCCGGGTGTAATCACCACCATGGATCTGGAGAGGGGTCTGTGGCAGCATGGACCGGAATACCTGTCGCGCCTGTTGCCCGGCAGCCGACGGGTGGCGTTCGTGCACTGCGTCGGATCCCGGGATCTGGCCGCAGGCAGGGGTTGGTGCTCGCAGGTCTGCTGCCCTACCGCGTTACGCCTGGCCGGCCGCATGGTACGCGAACTCCCGGGTCTGGAGGCCACCCTCTTCTTCATCGACCTGCAGCGGTGCGCCCCGGGGATCGCGCGCCTCTTCGATGACCTGCCGCCGGAGATCCATCTGGTGCGCGGCATTCCGGGGGATGTGCTTTCGGAGCCCGGGGGGCTGCTTCTGACGTTCGAGGACGTCGCCACGGCCACCAGACGCCAGGAGCTCTTCGACCTGGTGGTGCTGGCGGTAGGCATGGATTCGCCAGGCGCGGCCGCCGGCATGCCGGCGGCCGCAGAAGGCTTCCTGTGCGACCTCCCGGCAGGGGTGGTTGCGGCGGGCGCCTGCGGAGGCCCGGTCAGCATCCCGGAGGCCGTGGGCGAGGGCCTGAGGGCCGCGGGAGCCGCCCTGCGGGTGCTGGAGAGCCTGTCGTGAACGGTTATGGGACGGCCCTGGCGGTTTGCACCTGCGGCGGCACGCTGTGCGGTCGCCTCGATGTGGAGCGCATCGTCGCGGCGCCTGGTTTCGCGTCGGCGCTGGTCATCCATGATCTCTGCCTGCCCGCGGGCAGCGCGCGCGTAGCGTCCTGGCTTCGCGAGACCGCGGCCGATAGCCTGGTAGTAGCGGCGTGCGGGGTCCCTGCGGCAGTACAGGCGGTCGTCGAGGTGTCCAGGGCCGCCGGAGTCGCAGAGCACCGCACAAGCCTGGTGGATCTGCGGGAAGGGTGCGCCTGGGTCCATACCCAAGCAGATCAGGCCACTGCCAAGGCTCTTAGGATGGTGGCTTCGGCTGCGGCCGGGGTTAGAGAGAGCACGCCTCCGGTACCTGATGTTGAGGTGAGGCCCTCCGGGCGGGTGCTCGTCGTGGGAACCGGCCCAGGCTCCCTGGCTGCGGCTGCCCGTCTCAAGGACCTGGGCTGCGAGGCGGTCTTGATCAGTGGAACGCTGGAGCGGTTTGAGGGGCAGGCCGGCGAGTTCAAGGCCAGGATACGAACTGATCAGGGCGTCGAGTGCCATGCGGTCGGCGCCGTGATCGCAGCAGGCGATGCTCCTGCGCGTATGCCCGCGGTCCAGGCCGGCCAGAGGGTGGCCTTCCTGCTGGAGGGCGATCCCTGGCCTTCGGTTACCGAGTCAACGCTTTCGGCTGCCCTGCACCTGGCACGAGACTGCGGGTGCCGCGTGCTGGTGCTCTTTCGCGACATGGGAGTCGCCGGGCGTGGGCTGGAGGAACTCTACAGGGAGGCGCGCGGCTCAGGGGTCACGTTCGTCCGGATGGAAGAGGGGTCTCTCCGGATAGTTGAGGCAGGGGGTGAGTGGGTCGTTACGCTGGAGGTGCCCGGCCTGGGATCCGTCACCGAGACCGTTGACGTGCTGGTAAGCGGCGCCACCGATGCGCTGCAGGGGACGCGGGGCCTGGCAGAGGTACTAGGCGTGGCTCCCCGCAAGGGAGGCTGGGCGCCCAGGGAGCGCGCTCTTCTGGAGCCCGTTGCGACCGAACGCAACGGTGTTTTCCTCATCGGATCGGCCCGCGGCCCGTACACCACCGACCAGGCAGTTCGCCAGGGAGAGGCCGCGGCGATGGCCGCGCTCTCCGTGGCCGCGCCAGGTGTGATCGCGGTTTCCGCTCGGGCATCGGTAGATGTGGAGCGGTGCGCCTTCTGCCTGACGTGTCTGCGCGTCTGCCCCCACCAGGCGGTGACCACCGCCTTGGGTCAGACGATGCGGGTGCTGCCCGCTGCCTGCCAGGGGTGCGGCGTGTGCGCGGCGGCCTGTCCTGCTGGCGCGATCCAGATCACGGAGAGTCCCAACCGCCGCCTCTTGGCGGAGATGGACGCGCTGATGAACGGGCCTCCCCTGGGCGGCCGTCCCACCGTCGTCTTCGCCTGCGCGAACTCGGCCGTGCCCGCCCTGCAGGCGCTGGGCAGGCTGCGCCTGTCATACCCGGCTCAGGTTCTGGTGGTGCCCGTGCCCTGCCTGGGCCGCCTGGAGGCGGTTCACTGCGTGCGGCCGCTGGCGGCGGGGGCCCGCCGGGTCCTCCTCTGCGGCTGCTACGACCGGAGCTGCGAGCACCTGGTCGGGCCTGCTACGGCCCGCAGGGTGGTGGAGCGTGCCTCCGCGTTGGCAGGCACGCTGGGTCTGGATCCCGGTGCCATCCATGTGGCGTCGCTTGCTCCGGTTGACTGGCACAAGCTTGGCCAGATACTGGGTGTCTCATGCGACGACGGGGACAGGAATGGTGGAGAAGCATCGAAGGTGACGGCGCATGCTACCGCGTGAGGCGCGGGCGCTGCCCGGCAGGACGGATCCTGCCTGGGCGCCGGTCATTGAGACAGCCAGTGGGGAGCGCGTGGGGCTCTGCTTTGGTTGTGGCATATGCACCGGGAGCTGCCCCCTGGCTCCGGCAATGGATATGCTGCCGAGCCGTCTGATGAAGGCGGTTCAGCTCGGGCTCAAGGAGCGGGTGCTGAAGGCCACCGCGCCATACCTCTGCGTCGGCTGCGAAACCTGTGCCGTCCGGTGCCCGAACGGGATAGATGTCGCGCGTGTAATGGACGCGGTGCGCCAGGCGGGTCTTGCCAGGGGTGGGCCGGTACCCAGGGTGGACATCCAACGGTTTCACCAGTGGTTCCTGCGCACCGTGAGGTTGTTCGGCCGCGCCCACGAAGGGCTGCTCTCGGCTGGGTTCAGCCTGCAGCAGGGACGGCTGCGAGAGGATCTGCCCACCGGATGGGCCCTCATGCGGCATGGCAGGCTGGCACTGTGGCCCCATTTCATCCGGCGGCGCCGTGAGGTGCGCCGCCTGTTCCGGGCCATCGGGCAGAGGGGTGGGCGGTGACACAGATGGGAGGGGAGAAGCCGCTCGCGCTGTACCCAGGGTGCTCGTTGCAGAGCACCGGAGCCGCCTACCTGGCTTCCGTGCACGAAACGCTGCGCGCCCTGGGGCTCCGGGTGAACGAACTGCCCGACTGGAACTGCTGCGGCGCGAGCTCGGCCCACTTCGTTGACCCGGAGCTGGCAGTCCTGCTGCCTGCCCGCAACCTTGCGATAGCCGAGGACCTGGGGGCCGACGTGCTGACCGCGTGCGCCGCCTGTCACCACCGGCTGGTGCAGGCAGAGCACGAGCTCAGCACCTCGGAAGCCATGGCGCGTGCCGCCGCGAAACAGGACGTGGCCTACCACGGTGGGGTCAGGGTGCGTCACCTGCTCTCGGTTCTGGATGAGACCGACCTCTCCGGTCGGATCTGCCGACCCTTGAAGGGGCTCAGGGTGGCATGCTACTACGGCTGCCTGCTGGTGCGGATACCCAGATCCGGCGGCATAGACGACTCGGAGAACCCGGACATCATGGAGCGCGTGCTCAGGGCCTGCGGCGCCGAAGTGGCCGACTGGCAGGGCAAGACCTGGTGCTGCGGTGCCAGCCTGGCCGCCACCGCGCCCGAACTGGCAGGGGACCTCGTTCAACGGATCCTGGTGCAGGCGCATCGCGCGGGCGCCGACTGCATCGCCACCGCGTGTCCGCTGTGCCAGCTCAACCTGGATTTGCTCCAAAGCGCCGCGGCTGAGCGGTCGGGATTCGACCGGCTGCTACCCGTTGTGTTCTTCACTCAACTGACCGCGCTGGCGCTGGGAGCCAGCCCGCGCCGCCTGGGGTTCGGGAAACACCTGGTGGCAGTCCGACCTATGATGGAGGCGCTGGCCGTATGAGGAAGGTGGTCTTGCCGTGATCGTTGCACAGCAGAAGCCCCTGGAGGATATCCGCCAGATGGCGCGCGGGTTCCGCCGCCTGTTGGTGCTCGGCTGCGGGACGTGCACCACCATCTGCTTCGCGGGCGGAGAGAAGGAAGTTGGGCTCCTCGCCACCTCGCTGCGGTCGGTACTGGGCCAGGAGATCGAAATCGAGGAAGCCGTGGTTCAACGGCAGTGCGAGTGGGAGTTCCTGGACCAGGTCGGCGAGGCGGTAGGCCGGGCCGAAGCGGTGCTGTCGCTGGGGTGCGGCGTGGGCGTGCAGGGAATTGGGGAACGCTACCCGGGAGTGGTGGTGCTGCCAGGGCTCAACACCGCCTTCATGGGGCTCACCGAGGCTCCGGGGATCTGGGGTGAGCGCTGCATGGCCTGCGGCGACTGCCTCCTGCACCGGACGGGCGGGATCTGTCCAGTGGCCCGGTGCGCCAAGAGCCTCCTCAACGGCCCCTGCGGGGGTGTCCAGGACGGGCACTGCGAGATTTCACCTGAGAACCCCTGTGCATGGGTGTTGATCTACGACCGCCTGATGCAGCAGGGCCGCCTGGAGCAACTGGAGGAGATCATTCCGGTTCGGGACTGGAAGGCGAGCCACTCCGGCGGACCGCGCCGCATCGTGCGGCCCGACTTGCGCGAGATGGTTGAGGAGGAGGTGTAGGGGCCATGCCCGCCGGCAGCAATCTAGAAGCGGTGCTGTCTGCCGGGCGGTTCGCCGTGACCGCCGAGTTGGGTCCGCCCAAAGGCACCAACCTGAGCGTGGTGGAGCGCAAGGCAGAGATCCTCAGGCACTGCTGCGACGCCGTGAACCTGACCGACAATCAGACCGCCATCGTGCGCATGTCCAGCCTGGCGTGCGCGATCCACCTGCGCCGACTGGGTTTGGACCCGGTGATGCAGATGACGTGCCGCGACCGGAACCGTCTGGCCCTGCAGTCGGACGTCCTGGGCGCTGCGGGTGCGGGCGTGCGGAACTTCCTTTGCCTGAGCGGAGACCACCAGCAGTTCGGCAACCACCCAGGCGCCAAGAACGTTTTCGATCTCGACTCCATCCAGCTTATCCAGGTGCTGGCCGGCATGCGGGACACGCGCAGGTTCCAGGGCGGCGACGAGTTCACCGGAGACATCCCGATGTTCATCGGGGCCGCGGCCAACCCATTCGCCGACCCGCTGCCGTATCGGGTCGTCCGCCTGGCGAAGAAGGTGCGCGCAGGCGCCAATTTCGTCCAGACGCAGGCCGTCTTCGACCTGGAGATCTTCGGGCGCTGGATGGCCCAGGTGAGGGCACGGGGGCTCCACGAGCAGGTTGCCATCATGGCCGGAATCGTACCCCTGAAGTCGGTCGGCACGGCCCGCTACATGCGGGACTACGTCTCGGGTATAGTTGTGCCCGATGCCATCATCGCCCGGATGGAGGACGCCGCGGATCCCAAGGCCGAAGGCATGGCCATCGCCGTGGAACTCATTGACGCCGCGCGCGAGATACCAGGCGTCCGGGGTGTGCACATCATGGCGGTGGGGTGGGAGGAGGTCGTCCCGATCCTGGCGGAGCGGGCCGGGCTCCTGCCGCGGCCGCTGATATGACGACCGTAGTGCAATGTCGCCGCTCGATATCCCCGGAGGCGTGGGAAGGAGGGCTGGGCTGAATGCAACCTCGGATCTTGGTGGTGGATGACGACCCGGACATCGCTGTGGCCGTTCGGATGGTACTGGAGGCCGCAGGCTATCAGGTGGAGACCGCCCCCGACGGCGAGGAGGGGCTCGAGAGGGTCCGCCGGGAAGTGCCCGACCTGATCATATTGGACATGCTTATGCCCAGGTTGGATGGGTACGGCGTGGTGCGGGCGCTGAAGGAGAAGCCCCGCTGGGCGGCCATTCCGATCGTGATCTTCACTGCAGTCGGTGAAGAGGCCAGCCGGCGGAGGTACGAGCTGGAAACCGGGCTGGCCATGGACGTGGACGACTACGTCGAGAAGCCGGTAAGGCCGGTAGAGCTGCTGCACCGTGTCGGCAAGGTGCTGGAGCGGCGCGGCAAGCGGGCAAGCAACCCGGGAGAGGTGTAGGACCTTGGCTGGAGACCCAAAGAGCATCCTGTTGATTGACGACGATGCCGACTTCGTCAAGGCTACCCGGATGGTGCTGGAGAGCCGCGCCTACCGGGTGACCGTGGCCCTCGACGGGGTGGAAGGGCTACGCCTGGCACGCCAGGCCCCGCCCGACCTGATCATCCTGGATGTGATCATGCCGTTCAAGGACGGTTTTACGGTCTGCGAGGAGATGAAGCGGGATCCGGCGCTGGCCGCGGTTCCGGTTCTGATGCTTACGTCGTTTGCCGAGCGGCGCGGCGATACCAACCTTCCGGTCAGCGCCGGGTTCGGCCTGGAGGCAGAGGACTACCTTGACAAGCCGGCTCCTCCAGGCGTGCTTCTCGCCCGGGTGGAGCGGCTGCTCTCGCGTCACGGCCGGGCGGAAGGAGGGACAGGGACGCCATGACCCTGCGAGCGGCCCTGGCTCAAGGCCAGTTCGTGGTGACGGCCGAGGCCTCCCCGCCCAAGGGTACCAATGTGGCAGGAGCCATCGCAGAGGCCGAGCACCTGCGGGGGCGTGTGCAGGCGTTCAACGTCACCGACCAGCAGAGCTCGGTGATGCGCCTTGGGTCCCTGGCGCTCTGCTACCTGCTCAAAGAGCGGGGCCTCGAGCCCATCTTCCAGGTCACCTGCCGCGACCGGAACCGGATCGCCCTGCAGTCAGATCTTCTGAGCGCGGCGGCGCTGGGTATTGAGAACGTTCTCTGCCTGACCGGTGACCACGTGAAGCTGGGCGATCACCCGCAGGCCAAGCCTGTCTTTGACCTGGACTCGGTCTCTCTGCTGCGGGCTGCGGCCGGGCTGGTGGCGGGTCAGGACATGGCGGGCAAGAAGCTGGACGGCACGCCCGACTTCTTCCTGGGCGCGGTCGTCAGCCCCGGCGCGGATCCGGTGGAACCCCAGCTACTCAAGATGGAGAAGAAGGCGCAGGCCGGCGCCGAGTTCTTCCAGACTCAGGCCATCTTCGACCCGGACGCGTTCGCCCGCTTCATGGAAGCGGCCCGACCCATGGGCAAGCCGGTCTTTGCCGGGATCATCATGCTTAA
The DNA here is from genome assembly GCA_030018905.1 of bacterium. Classification (GTDB taxonomy): domain Bacteria; phylum Sysuimicrobiota; class Sysuimicrobiia; order Sysuimicrobiales; family Humicultoraceae; genus VGFA01. The sequence goes on from JASEHJ010000002.1 coordinate 28,542, forward strand.
GTCCGCCGGCATGGCCCGGTTCATGAACCGGAACGTTCCGGGCGTGCACGTTCCCGACCGCCTGATCGAGGTCATGGAAACCGCCAAGGATCGCCAGGAAGCCAGCGTGGGCGTTGCCGTGGAGCTGATCCGGCAGCTCCGGCCGCTGTGCCAGGGCATCCACCTGATGGCCATGGGGTGGGATCACCTGCTGCCGCGGGTATTGGAGGCCACCGGCCTGGCAGCCCAGGGAGTGGTGTAGCGTGGTCAACCAGGAGGCCTTGGAGCGCTCGTCCCTGTTCATGGATCTGCCCGCGGCGCTGCTGCGCCGTCTGGCTGCGCTGGGCGAGGAGCGGTCCTACTCGCCGGGACAGCGGATCTTCCAGGAAGGGGAGGGGGCCACGCACCTGTGCATCATCAAGGAGGGGCGCGTCGCCCTTGAGATGGACCTTCGGATCGGCAGGGCCGAGGCCGGCGAGAGGCGCACCTTTGCAGCGGTGCTGGGTCCCCCTGACTGCTTTGGCTGGTCCGCGCTTGTGCCTCCCCATACCCGCACCATGTCGGCCGTGGCGATTCAAGCCACGACCGTCGTGGCATTGGAGCGTGAGGCGCTGGAGCGCCTGATCGCCGATGACCCTCGGGCCGGGGTCCTGCTGATGCGCGGGTTGGCCCAGCTCGTGGGGAATCGCCTGATGGAGGCCAGGGCCAAGCTGGGCTTCGTGATTGCGCTGGTGTCACACGAACTGAAGGCACCTCTGGCGGCCGTCGAGAGCTATCTTCAAGTGATGCTGGGCGGATACGCGGGCGAGGTCCCGGACCGGCAGAGGGAGATGCTTGCCCGGTGCAGCATCCGTGTGCAGGAGTTGGTTGAACTCATCAACAGCCTGCTTCGGGTCTCCCGGATCGAGACCGGCGACCTCTCCGCAGAGCTCGGTGTCGAATCCCTGCAGGACATCATTGAGAAGGCCGTGGAGAATGTGGCCGCCGCTGCCCGGGAGAAGGGTGTGCTTCTTCGAGTGCATGTGCCCGCGGATCTGCCGCCGCTCCTGATGTCGCCGCTCAGAATCCAGGAGGCGTTCACGAACCTCCTGGACAACTCGGTGAAGTTCACGCCATCCGGCGGAGAGGTCGTCGTGACCGTTGAGGACCGAGGAGACAACATCTGTGTGCAGGTGCGCGATACCGGGATTGGGATAGCCTCCTCCGAGCTGCCCCGGATCTTCGACGAGTTCTACCGGGGGCAGATGGCCCAGTCGAAGGGGCTGGGATTGGGCCTGTCCCTCGTGAAGAGGATCGTCGAGGCCCACCGGGGCCAGATCTGGGCGGAGAGTCCCCCACCGGGAGAGGCGCGCGGCACAGTCTTCACGTTTGCGCTGCCCAAGGCCCTGACCGTCCAGGTTTCACCTGCTGGTGGACCGCCGGTAGGGCAGGGGGAGGCAGCCTGAGATGATTCAGCGCGACGCCCTGGATCGGTGCGCCCTGTTCGGAGGGCTTGGGCCATCGGCCCGCGACCTGGTGGCCTCGCTGGGGACCGTGGTCTCCTTTCAGTCCGGGGAGCGCATCTTCTCCGAGGGTGAGGAGGCGCGCGACTTCTACGTGATCCATGAGGGCCGGGTGGCCCTGGAGATGCGGGCTCCTGAGCAGGGAGAGGAACTGCCCAGGTCGGTGGTCGTGTCCGTGCTGGGAGCAGGCGAGAGCCTTGGCTGGTCCGCCCTGGTGCCGCCGTTCGTGCTGACGATGTCCGCGGTGTGCTTGGAGCCCGCGGTTCTGGTCGCCATCAGCGGTCCTGTTCTGCGCAGGTTGATGTCGCTGGACTGGGAGATCGGTTATCACATCATGGCAGGGCTGGTGGATCTCGTTGAGTACCGCATGGCGAACATACGGACTCGCCTCACGCAGATGCAGGCGGTGGCCACCCACGATCTGCGCTCTCCCGCTGCCAGGGTGACCAGCTACCTGGAGGCCATGCTGGCAGGATCGGCCGGCGACCTGACCGAGGATCAACGGCACATCCTTGAGCGGTGCCGCCAGCGGCTGGCGGACCAGATCGAGTTGCTGGACCGCCTGGTGCGCGTCTCCCCGCCCGTGCCTGAGGAGCGCGGCGGTGGCCTGCCGTCCGCGCCAGCGGCCCGGCCCGCCGGTCCGTCCGAGGAATCCGAAGCGGCCGGTGTGGCCGAGGAGGCTCCCGGCGCTGCCGTGGGCGCGGCGATGGTGGTCGGCGGCGGGATCGCCGGGATCCAGGCCGCGCTGGATCTGGCCGACGCCGGCATCAAGGTGCACCTGGTGGAGCGCGGTTCGGCCATCGGCGGCCGCATGGCCACGCTCGACAAGACCTTCCCCACGAACGACTGCGCGATGTGCATCCTGTCGCCCAAGCTCTCCGGCATCAGGCTTCATCCCAACATCGAGCTCCACACATTGGCCGAGATGGAGCGTCTGGAGGGAAGCGCCGGCGATCTCCGTGCGACCATCCGGCATCGCCCGCGCTTCGTGGACTTGCTTCGCTGCACCGCGTGCGGCGACTGCGCCACGGCGTGTCCGATAGGCGTGCCCAGGGAGTTCAACGCCGCCCTTGCGCCACGTACTGCGATCTACCGCTCCTACGCCCAGGCCGTCCCGGGCGCCTACGCCATTGACAAGCGGGGCTCCGCACCCTGCCGCGACGCCTGCCCCATTCATCAGCGGGCGCAGGGGTATGCGGCGCTGGTGGCTCAGGGGCGATACGAAGAGGCATTCCGGGTGATCCAGATGGAGAACCCCTTCCCCGGGATCTGCGGCCGCGTCTGCAACCACCGGTGCGAGGACGCCTGCTCCCGTGGCCTGGTAGACGGAGCGGTGAACCTCGCGGCGCTGAAGCGGTTCGTCGCCGATTGGGCGTATGCCCGGCCGCGCGAGCCCGAGGCCCAGGTCGAACCGGTGCACCCCGAACGCGTGGCCGTTGTGGGCTCAGGTCCCGCGGGTCTCACCGCTGCCCGCGATCTTGCCGTCAAAGGGTACCGGGTGACCGTGTTCGAGGCCCTGCCCGCAGCCGGCGGGATGATGCGGGTCGGAATCCCGGAGCACCGCCTGCCCACGCCGATCATCGAGCGGGAGATCGCCGACATAACCGGGCTGGGCGTTGAGATCCGGTGCAACAGCCGTGTGTCGCACGTGCGCGACCTGTTTGCCGAGGGATTCAACGCCATCTTCTTGGCCACCGGCGCCCATCGGGCACGGAAGCTTCCCATTCCGGGTGCGGACCTGCCGGGCGTGCTGGTCAGCACCGATGTGCTGCAGAACGCCCGCCTGGGCCAGCCTGTTTCACTGGGCCGGCGGGTGCTTGTTCTGGGAGGAGGCAACGTCGGTTTCGACGTGGCCAGGACGTGCGTGCGGCTGGGGGCCGAGGTGCACGTGGCGTGTCCCGAGGCGCGCGAGGCGATGCCGGCCCACGCCTGGGAGATCGCCGCGGCCGAGGAAGAGGGCATTCGCGTCCACCCCTCCACGTCTTTCGTCCGGGTGCTGGAGCGGGACGGCCGCGCCGCGGGCATGGAGTGCCGCAAGGTGCGTTCCATGCGTTTTGACGAGGCGCGGCGCCTGCACCTCGACCTGGTCGAGGGCAGCGAGCACGTGCTGGAGGCGGACACGGTCATCTTCGCGATCGGCCTGGCGCCACAGACCGAGATCACCTCCGGTCTGCCTGGTATCGCCACCACGCCGTGGGGATCGATGCAGGTGGAAGCGGACTCCCAGTCCGCGGGCTACCCCGGCCTGTTCGCGGGCGGGGATCTGGTCACCGGCACCGCGTTCGTGGTGGACGCCATCGCGGCCGGAGCGCGGGCCGCGCGCGGCATCCACGCCTACTTGCGCGGGACGACCCTGGAGGCCGATCCCCAGGCTCCGGTGGCCAAGCTCACCCCGGACGAGGTCGAAGGTCGGTTGCTGCGCGGGCAGATACGGTTGCAGCCTCGCTCCGGCGTTCACGAGCTCCCTCCGGCGGTGCGGCGCGCCTCGTTCGTCGAGGTGGACGAGGGGTTGACCGAGGAGGAGGCGCGCCAGGAGGCTGCGCGCTGCCTGGCCTGCGGCGTGTGCGCCGAGTGCTTGGCGTGCGTGCAGGCGTGCCGCCGCGAGGCGATCAACCATGCCGAGACCGAACGCGTGGAAACGCTCCGCGTCGGTGCCGTGGTCCTGGCGCCGGGCATCGAGCCTTTCGACGCAGCGCACGCGGATGCCTACGGCGTGGGCCGCTTCCCGAACGTCCTGACCGGGCCGCAGTTCGAGCGACTCCTCTCCGCGTCGGGGCCGACGCAGGGTCACATCACCCGACCCTCCGACAGCGCGGAACCCCGCAGGATCGCCTTCCTGCAGTGCGTGGGCTCGCGCGACCAGCAAAACCGCTACTGCTCCTCGGTGTGCTGCATGTACGCCACCAAAGAGGCGATCCTGGCGCGAGAGCACCTTCCCGAGGCCGAGTGTACGGTCTACTACGGGGATCTGCGCGCCTTCGGCAAGGGCTTCGATGCCTACCTCGAGCGGGCCAAGCGCAACCAGGTCCGGTATGTGCGCACGCGCGTGGCGTCTATCCGTGAAGACCCGCACACCCGGTCGCTCGTCTTCAGGGTGGAGGAGAACGGGGTTGTACGCGAAGAACAGGCCGACTTGGTCGTGCTGGCGGTGGGTTTAACCCCGCCCAGGGACGCCGACGCGCTGGCCCGTGCCGCGGGAATAGCGCTCAACGAGCACGGATTCGCCGCCACGGTACCCTCCGCGCCGATGGAGACCAGCCGACCCGGCGTGTTTGTGGCCGGAGGATTCCGCGGGCCCAAGGACATCCCCGACTCCGTTGTGGACGGCAGCGGCGCGGCCGCGGCTGCGATGGCCGTTATCGGGTCGGCCCGGGGGACCCAGATCGTTCCCAAGATCTATCCTCCCGAGATGTTGCTGGATCCGGAACCGCGGGTCGGCGTGTTCGTATGCCACTGCGGGTCGAACATCGCCGGCGTGGTGGACGTGGTCGGCCTGGCCGACCACGCCAGGACGCTGCCGGGCGTGGTCCTGGCCGAGACGTCGCTCTATACCTGCTCGGCCGATACCCTGATACGCATCAAGGAGGCAATAATCGAGGAGCACCTCAACCGGGTGGTGGTGGCGAGCTGCACCCCGCGTACGCACGAACCTATTTTCCGAGAGACGCTGCGCGAGGCCGGGCTCAACCCCTACCTGTTCGAGATGGCCAACATTCGCGACCAGTGCAGCTGGGTGCACCGCGACGATCCCTCCGGCGCCACGGATAAGGCGCGCGCGCTGATCGCGGGGGCGGTCGCCCGAGCCGCCCGCCTGGCCCCGCTGCACAAGGTGCTGGTGCCGATGCGAAACGAGGCACTGGTGATCGGTGGAGGCGTGGCAGGCCTGACCGCCAGCCTCAACCTGGCCGAGCAGGGATTTTCGGTGGTGCTGGTGGAGCGGTCGCAGGAGCTGGGTGGCCGCCTGCGCTCACCGCTCCTGACCTGGGGCGGCGCTCCGGCCGCGGATTCGCTGCGGGAGTTGGTCGGACGGGTAACCGGCCATCCGCGTGTGCGGGTGCTGACCGGATGCAGGGTCGTTTCATCCCACGGCACGGTAGGCAACTTCGAAACCACGGTCGCAGGCCCGGATGGAGAGCACAGCTTCGGGCACGGGGTGACCGTCATCGCCACCGGCCTTCAGGAGTGGAAGCCCGCGGCCTACGGGGCCGGCCAGGACGCACGCGTGGTGACGCTCTCGGAGTTTGAGTCGCGCCTCATGACCGGTGGCGGGTCGCCTCAGGAGACTCCGTCATCGGTGGTAATGCTGTTGTGCGCCGGCCCCTGGGACCGCATGCCCTTCTACTGCAGCCGCACCTGCTGCGCCCAGTCCCTGGCCGCCGCGTTGGCGTTCAAGCGGGTGAACCCCGAGGTTCCCGTCACGGTCATCGCCCGCGAGATCCGGACCTACGGGTTTACCGAGGAACTGTTCACCCAGGCGCGGCAGGCGGGGATCGTGGTGTTCCGCCACTCGGCCGAGGAGCCCCCGCAGATCACGCGCACTCCTGAGGCCGCGACCGTAACCGTGCGGGACCAGGCGCTCGGCGAGGAGATCACCCTGGATGCCGGCCTGTTGGTCGTGGCGCCGGCTCAGGTGCCCTCGGACGGCGCGTCCGACCTTACCACGATCTTCAAGGTGCCGGCGTCCGCGGACGGCTTCTTCCTGGAGGCCCATGTGAAGCTGAGGCCGGCGGAGTTCGCCAGCGAGGGGCTGTTCCTCTGCGGAGGCGCTCACTACCCCAAGCCGCTGGACGAGGCGATCGCCCAATCCCTGGCATCTGCGGCTCGGGCCAGCACCCTGTTGTGGCGCGACAGCCTGGAGGTCGGCGGCGTTGTGACCGCGGTTGACCGCGACCGCTGCACAACCTGCCTGACCTGCCTCCGGGTGTGCGCCTACGACGCCATATCGTTTGACGCCGACGGCATTGCCGTCATTGAGCCCACCCGCTGCCAGGGCTGCGGCCTGTGCGTGGCGGTGTGTCCGGGCAGCGCGCTCAGCCTGGGACACTACTCGCGAGACCAGATGCTCGCCAAGATTACCGCGCTGCTGGGCGAGATGGAGGTCGTTCGTGTCAACTGACGTTGCCCCGGTCCCAACGGAGACCGAGGCCAAGCCGGCCGCGGTGGAGATCGTGGCCTTCTGCTGCTTCTACTGCGCCTACGCCGCCGCCGACCTAGCGGGCGTGATGCGTCTGGCCTATCCGCCCAACGTGAAGGTGGTCCTGCTGCCGTGCACCGGCGGAATTGACCCCATCTACATCCTGCGCGCCTTCGAGGCCGGGGCCGACGGGGTGTTCGTGGCAGGATGCCTAGAAGGGCAGTGCCACTACCAGGTGGGCAACTACCACGCCAAGGCGCGTGTCCGATACCTCAAGGAGCGTCTCGAGGAGGTAGGCATCGGTGGGCAGCGCCTGGAGATGTTCAATCTCTCCTCGGCCGAGGGCCCGCGGTTTGCCGAGATAGCCCGAGAGATGGCCGAACGCATCACGGCACTGGGCCCGACGCCGCTCAAGCGGCCGCGGACCGGAGCAGATCTGTGACGAGGTCAACCATGACCCGTTCTACGCTTGCCCACGAGGTCCGGCAGGAGAGCGGCCAGGATCTCCCGCTCTGCTTCCAGTGTAAGGTGTGCACGAGCGGATGCCCGCTGGCCGCGGAGATGGACCTGGCGCCGCACGCCGCGATGCGCGCGCTGCAGCTGGGGGTTGACGAACGGCTGCTGCGGAGCAACACCTTCTGGCTGTGCGCTTCCTGCCAGGCGTGCACCGCGCGCTGCCCCCAGGGGATTGACGTGGCCCGCGTTATGGATGCGCTGCGGATCGTCGCCGCGCGGCGGCGGATTCCTGCGCGCGTGCCCGAGGCGCTGATCTTCACGCAGGCCGCGGTTCGCAGCATCCGCCTGTTCGGGCGGCTGTTCGAGGCGGGCGTGGGAGCAGAGGTCAATCTCCGGATGCGCCAGCCGCTCCGCCAGGGGAAGTTCGCGCTCCGGATGCTCAAGGCGGGTAAGCTTCGGCTGGTGCCCGACCTACCCGGCCGCCCCTCGGACAAGCAGGCGGAAGCGGGCGAGATTGCATACTACCCAGGGTGCGCGCTGCACGCCAGTGCGAGGGAGTACGATACCTCCACTCGCGCTGTAGCCGCTACGCTCGGGGTAAAGCTGCGCGAGATCGGCGGGTGGCGGTGCTGCGGGGCCACCGCAGGGCACCAGACTTCTGCCGATCTAGCCCTGGAGCTGCCGCTGGCCAATCTGAGCCTTGCGGCCCGGGCAGGGCACGCCGCCGTGACCGCGCCCTGCGCCGCCTGCTTCTCACGCCTGCGCCATGCCCAGGTGGAGGGCGCCGACCGGGCGCCGCAGGCGTTGCGCGTGCAACATCTGCTGCACACCTTCCTGGAAGGCGGGCTGGAGTCGGTTCGTGCTAGGGTCAAGCGGCCGCTACATGGTATGCGGGTGGCCTGCTATTACGGCTGCCTGCTCACGCGGCCGCCCGCGGTCACCGGCGCCGAGCGCCCTGAGTATCCGATGGAGATGGACCGGCTGATCAGAGCGTTAGGCGGGGTGCCGGTCCCATGGTCGTACAAGACCGAGTGCTGCGGGGCGGGGCATGCGATCGTGCGTCCGGGCCTGGTTATTGAACTGACGGGCCGCATCCTGCGGGACGCTCAGGCCGCCGGCGCGGAGGCGGTGGCGGTGGCCTGCCCTCTTTGTCACAACAACCTTGACGCCAGGCAGGAAGAGGCGGCACGCGCCGCCGGGCTGCCTCCCATGCCGGCCTTCTTCTTCACTCAACTGATGGCAATCGCGTTTGGTCTCCACGGGCAGGCCGTTGGCCTAGAAGGTCTGATGACCGATCCACGCCCGCTGCTCCAGATGCGGGGGCTGACCGATAGCGGCGCCGAGATCTGATCACAGGGAGGTAGACATGTACCCGGAGAAACCAATCAACGAGTTCCTCGCCAAGCTGGCCTCGGCCGCCCCGGAGCCGGGAGGTGGGGCCGCGGCCGCGCTGACCGGGGCTACCGGCGCCGCGCTGGTTAGCATGGTGGCCAACCTGACCGTAGGCAGGGAGAAGTACGCGGCGGTCCAGGCGGAGATGGAGCAGGCCAGGGATCGGGCCGACGAGCTGCGAGGGGAGTTCTTGGCGGCCATTGACCAGGACGCCGAGTCGTTCCGACGGGTGATGGAGGCCTACAAGCTGCCACGCGAGACCGATGAGCAGAAGGCCGCTCGCAAGACGGCTATCCAGCAGGCTCTTCGCGAGGCCTCCGAGGTCCCGACTCAGGTGATCCGCCTGTGCGAAGAGGTGGCCCGCTGGAGCAAGGTCGTGACCGAGAAGGGCAACGTGCAGTTGATCACCGACGCTGCCATCGCGGCGCTGCTGGCCGACTCAGGGGCGCAGAGCGCCGCCCTCAACGTCAAGATCAACCTGGGCCCGATCGGTGACCCCGCGTTCACCGGCCCGCTGTGGGCAGGGATCCAGGCCACGCTTGAGGGCATACGGGCGGTGCGCGACGAGGTCGTGAAGATCACCTACGAGAGGCTCGGGTGAGCGCCGATGGCGGAGATCATTGACGGCAACGCCATCGCCGAGGAGATCAAGTCCGAACTCAAGGCCGAGATCGCGGAGATGCAGGCGAAGGGGCGCAATCCGGGTGTGGCCACGCTCCTGGTCGGAGATGACTACGGCGCGAAGATGTACCGGCGCCAGGTCGAGCGCACCGCGGCAGAGATAGGGCTGGCCTACAGGGATGTCTCACTCCCGGCAGATGCCGTCCTGGAGGACGTCGTCAGCGCGATGCACGCGCTCAACCAGGACCCGACAGTACACGGTATCCTGCCGCTGCGGCCCTTGCCCAAGGGGATGCCTGAGGCGCCCGTGCTTGAGGCGATGGATCCAGCCAAGGACATTGATTGCCTGCACGCGATCAACGCCGGCCGGCTGTCCCTGGGGCAGCCCGTGGTCTACCCGGCCACCCCATGGGCCTGTTATGTGCTGCTGGAGCGGTTCTACGCCCGCAAGGGGCTGGATCCTAAGACGGCGTTCGAGGGCAAGGATTTGGTGATAGTGGGACGCAGCAACATCGTGGGCAAGCCCGCCTACTTCCTGGCGCTGGAGCGAAACGCGACGGCCACCACCGTGCACTCTTTCACCTCTCGGGCCGGCACCTTGCCCGCGCACACGCGCAGGGCCGACATCCTGATCGTCGCCATGGGTAAGGCCGAGTTCATCACCGCTGAGATGGTCAAACCGGGCGCCATCGTCGTGGACGTGGGTATCAACATGAAACCGGTTCTGGACAGCGCGGGTCAGCCGGTGCTGGACGACCGCGGCCGTCCCAAGCGGAAGACGGTGGGTGACGTTGCCTTCGACGAGGTCCGGGAGGTCGCGGGCGCCATCACCCCGGTGCCGGGCGGAGTCGGGTCGGTCACCAACATGCTGCTCATGCGCAACGCAGTTCGAGCCGCTGGGAGGGTCTGATAATGCCCTCTGCCGCTTCGGGCACCACGGCCCGGCCGCGCAAGACAGTCTACCTTGGCGATCCCCTGGCCGAACCGCCGCCGCCCGAGCTGCTGGCCATCCTGGAGCGCCACCGGGGCCGCGGTGATGTGCTGGTGACCGTGCTGCAGCAGATCCAGGCGCAGTACGGCTACCTTCCCGAACGCTCCGTGCGATACGCCTCCCGGGAGCTGGGCATTCCCCTGGCGCGCTTGTACGGGGTGGCCACGTTCTACAATCAGTTCCGCTTCACCCCTCCGGGCCGCATCCAGTTGCAGGTGTGCTGCGGCACGGCCTGCCACGTCGGGGGCGCTCCGGCAATCGTGGAGAGGCTGAAGGCGCACCTGCAGATCGCGGAGAACCAGACGACCCCGGACGGGATCTTCACGCTGCAGACCGTCTTCTGTGTCGGTTGCTGCAGTTTGGCCCCGGTCGTCATCGCCAGCGGCGCGGCACACGGCCGCATGACACCGGGAGGAGCCGAGAGCCTGGTGCGCGATCTGGGTGCGGCAGAGGAGGGCCGTCCGTGAGGTCCACGGTCAAGGTCGGGACTTCCACCTGCGGCCTGGCCACAGGAGCCGAGGCCACTTTCCGTGCCCTGCAAGAGGCGGTGTCAGAGACGGGGCTGGCGGTCTCGACCCAGCGTACGGGCTGCCTTGGCGCGTGCCACCGCGAGCCGTTGGTAGAGATCGTTGTGGACGGCGCGCATGTGCTCTACGGCCCTGTTACCGCCGACCGAGCGCGCCCCTTGCTGGAAGGGCACTTCACGCTGCATGGAGCGCCTCCGCCGCCGGAGGACTGGGTTGTCAGTCGCACCCCCGATCGTCGTGACTACGCCTTCTTTGCCCCGCAGGTGAAGGTGACCACAGCCAACTGCGGCGTCATCGATCCGCTCTCACTGGAAGACTACCTCGCGGCCGGAGGCTACGAGGGACTGCGCCGGGCGCTGGCGATGTCACCCGAGGCCGTCGTCGCAGCGGTCACTGACGGCCGCCTGCGGGGACGGGGAGGAGCGGGCTACCCCACAGGTCTCAAGTGGAAGATCTGCCGCAGCCAGCCAGATCCGCTGAAGTACCTGGTCTGCAATGCCGACGAGGGAGACCCCGGCGCGTTCATGGACCGGACCCTTATCGAGGGCGATCCGCACCGTGTTCTGGAGGGCATGATCATCGCGGCGCACGGGATCGGGGCGCGGTGGGGATATGCGTATGTTCGGGCCGAGTATCCCCTTGCGGTCAAGCACCTGGAAGCGGCGATCGCACAGGCCCGCGACGCGGGCTACCTTGGGACCGATATCCTGGGCTCCGGGCTGGATTTCGATGTGATCGTCAAGGAAGGGGCCGGCGCGTTCGTGTGTGGTGAGGAGACGGCGCTGATGCACTCAATCGAAGGGCGGCGGGGAACGCCCCGCATGCGTCCGCCGTATCCCGCCGCGTCAGGACTGTGGGGGCATCCGACGAACATCAACAACGTCGAGTCCTATGCCAGTGTACCGAGCATCATGACGGGCGGCGCCGAATGGTTCTCGAGTCTCGGAACGTCCGAGAGCGGAGGAACCAAGACCTTCGCCCTCGCCGGTGCGATCCAGCGCACCGGCCTGGTCGAGGTACCCATCGGGGTGAGCCTGAGGCAGGTGATCTTCGACGTCGGGGGCGGCATCCGCGACGGGCATAGCTTCAAGGCGGTGCAGATCGGCGGGCCCTCAGGCGGGTGTCTCCCGGAGTGCCTGCTGGATACCCCGGTGGACTACGGTCCCCTGCGGGCCACCGGGGCTATCATGGGCTCCGGTGGAATGGTCGTTGTGGACGATACCACCTGCATGGTGGATCTTGCCCGTTACTTCCTGAGCTTCACCCAGGACGAATCTTGTGGCAAGTGCATTCCCTGCCGGATCGGGACCCGCAAGATGCTGGGGATCCTCACCAAGATCACCAGGGGCGAGGGCGATACCGCCGATCTTGACCGCCTGCAGCAGGTCGCGCATACTATCCACACCACCTCGCTCTGTGGGTTGGGCCAGACAGCGCCCAACCCGGTGCTGACCACCCTGCGGTACTTCCGGGACGAGTACGCGGCGCACATCCACGACCGGCACTGCCCGGCGGGGACGTGCACTGCATTGAGGTGATGACATGGTGGCGTTGACCATTGACGGGAGGAAGGTCGAGGCGGGAGCGGGCTCCACGGTGCTCGACGCCGCGCTGGCCGCCGGCATCGAGATCCCCCGCCTGTGCCATCACCCTGAGCTGACGGCCTGGGGCGGGTGCCGGCTCTGCCTGGTGGAGGTGGAGGGGCAGCAGGCACCGGTTCCGAGTTGCGGTCTCGCCGCCGCCGCCGGCATGGTGGTCATCACGCACAGCGAACAACTCGAGGCGCACAGGCGCGAGGTGCTCGATCTACTGCTGTCCGATCACCCCCTGAACTGCGTCATCTGCGAGAAGGCGGGCGCCTGTGACCTGCAGCGCTATGCCTACGAGTTTGGCCTCTCCGAGAGCAGCCACGAGAAGGAAATCGCGCGCAAGCTCTACCAGGACGAGAACGCGTTTCTCGTGCGGGACCACCAGTACTGCATCCTCTGCACGCGTTGCGTGCGCGTCTGCGAGGAGATCGTGGGCGCCAGTGCGATCGAGGTGGCACAGCGCGGGTTTGAAGCGTTCGTGGCCACGCCGTTCGACGCCCCGCTCGTGGAGACGCCGTGCACCTTCTGCGGCAACTGTGTCCAGGTCTGCCCGACCGCCGCGTTGGTGCCGGTGGATCGCATCGGCAAGGGCCGTGAGTGGGACCTGACCCGTACCCGCACGGTCTGTCCATACTGCGGTACCGGCTGCGGAATCGAGGTGGCCACCCGGGGTGGCGAGATCGTGTCGGTCTCCGGCTACGGTGCGCCCGCCAACGGCGAGTTCCTCTGCACCAAGGGCCGCTTCGGCCTGGGGTTCGTGGGCCACCCCGACCGGCTCCGGCGGCCACTGATCCGGCGCGACCTGGCCTACTCGCTGGGGTTGATTGACACCCCTCCGCCGGCGGCGCTGGGCCGCTCCCCGCTGGGTCGTTCGCCTGCGGCTGGGGAGACGCATGTCGAGGTGGATTGGGAGATTGCCCTCGACCTGGTCGCCGACCGCCTGGCCGCGGTGGTGAAGGAATCGGGTCCCGACGCCTTCGCCGGGATCGGCTCCGCGCTGTGCACCAACGAGGATAACTACATCTTCCAGAAGCTGGTGCGGGGGGTGATAGGCACCAACAACGTGGACCTCTGCGCCAGGGTCTGACACGCTCCTTCGGTGGCCGGTCTGGCCGCCGCCTTCGGAAGTGGAGCAATGACCAACAGCATCCGAGAGATCAGGGACACCGACTGCATCCTGGTCATCGGATCCAACACCGGCGAGGCACACCCGGTCATCTCCTACGAGGTGGTCAGGGCGACGAGGCGCGGGGCGACGCTGATCGTGATTGATCCCAGGAAGATCAGCCTGACCCGGCACGCTGCGCTGCACCTGCGGCCGGCGCCGGGTACCGACCACGCGCTCTACCTGGGGATGCTGAACGCCATTGTGACCCGCGGGTGGCTCGACCGGGAGTTTGTTGGCGGGCGCACCGAGGGGTTCGAGGCGCTGGCCGCTCACCTTGAGGCCTGGGCCCCGGAGGTCGCGGCAGCGGCGTGCGGGGTGCCCGCCGAGCAGATCGTCGAGGCGGCCCGGCTCTACGCGCTGGGGTTGCGCCGGACCGCGGCGGAGGGTGGCGAGAGCGCGCCGCCGCGCGGGGCGTCCACCATCCTCTACGGGATGGGGATAACGGAGCGCTCCAACGGCACCGAACTGGTCAAGACGCTGGCCAATCTGGCCATGGTGACCGGGCAGATCGGCCGTCCCTCCACCGGGGTCAACCCGCTGCGGGGGCAGGTGAACGTGCAGGGAGGGTGCGACATGGGCTGCCTGCCCAATGTCTACCCCGGCTACCAGCAGGTCGCCGACCCCGCGGTGCGCGCGAAGTTCGCGCGGGCCTGGGCGCAGCGCCAGTCCCAGGCCGGCCGAGAGCTGACCATGCCCGAGGCACCCGGACTGACCTTCATCGAGATGATCCGGGCCGCCGCCGATGGGCGGATCCGGGCGATGTACATCATGGGCCAGAACCTCATGATGACCAACCCGGACGCCACCCTAATGGAGCGGGCGATGCGCTCGCTCGAGTTCCTGGTCGTCCAGGAGATCTTCCTGACCGAGACCGCCCAGCTGGCCCACGTGGTCCTGCCCGCGGCCTCGTTTGCGGAGAAGAGCGGTACCTTCACCAACACCGAGCGGCGGATGCAGCTCATTCGCCCCTTCGCCCGGCCGCCGGGTGAGGCACGGCCCGACTGGGCGATCCTCTGCGAGGTTGGCCGCCGTCTGGGCCGGCGGCTCCGCCGCCCCCTACGCTGGGCATACGGTTCGGCGGCCGAGGTCATGCGCGAGGTCGCCGCGCTATGCTCGATCTTCGGCGGCATCACCCACGAGCGGCTGGAAACCGTGGGGCTGCAGTGGCCGTGCCCGTCCCCCGAGCACCCCGGGACGCTGTTCCTGCACGCGGAGCAGTTCTCGCGGGGCAGGGGGCGGTTTCATGCGACCTCCCCGGCACCCCCGTTTGAGCCCACCGATGACGCCTACCCGCTGGTGCTTTCCACCGGTCGAATCCTGTACCATTACAACGGCGGGCCCATGACGCGGAGGGCCGCGCCCCTGGACTGGCGCGAGCCGAGGGCCTATGCTGAGATTCACCCTGACGATGCCGCGCGCGCCGGCGTGCGCGACGGCCAGGCGTGCCTGGTGAGCAGCAGGCGCGGCAGCATTCGCGTCCAGGCCCGCGTGGGAGGTGTTGTGCCTCCGGGGATGATCTACGTGCCGTTCCATTTCCGTGAGGCAGCGGCCAACCTGCTCACCCATGCCGACGGGCTGGACGCCGGCGCCAAGACACCGGAGTTCAAGTTCGCGGCGGTGCGCCTCGAACGGCTGCGGGCCGAGCGTTCGGGCGCTGCCGGGGGGTCGCATCCGCCGCCTGAGTAGGCCAAACGCATGCGGCTGCACCTGAAGATCTCCCTGTGGACGGTCGCCATTCTCGTGGTGGTGGGCGGGATCTCGGTCTACGCCCTCTACGCCTTCCAGCGCCGCGCCTCAATCCAGCAGTTCGAGGTGATGGCGCACACGCTCAAGACGACCATCCTCAACAGCCTAGAGATCACGATGGTGCGCAACAATCAGGAAGAGATGCGCGAGATCATCCGCCTCATCAAGCGCGAGGAGATGATCCGCGATGTTACCATCTACTCACGTGAAGGCCGCGTGTGGGCCTCGTCGGGAGTGAGGACCGAGGTGCCTGCGCGGGAGGCCAACGTGTTCCAGAGGGCGGCCGGCGGCCAGACACGCCTGACCGTGGAGGACCAGGGCGCGGGCGAGCTCGTGGTGCTCACGCCGGTGTTCAACAAGCAGGCGTGCCACGCATGCCATGCCGCCGATCCACCGGTCCTGGGTGTGATCAGCGTCTCCCTCTGGACGGTGCCCATCGCCAGCCAACTGCGACGCAGCGCCCAACTGCTGGCCGCTCTGGTGGCCTTTACTTTCCTGCTGGCACTGGGCACCCTGAGCCTGCTTCTGGGCAGGCTCGTGCTGGACCCCCTGTCGGCGATGGTCACCGCGGTGCGGCAGGTGGCGGGTGGACAGTACAACGCCCGCGTTGAGGTTCGGGGGCGGGATGAGCTCGGTGTGCTTGCCGGGTCGGTGAACGAGATGGCAGAGCGCATAGATCACTACACCGCGGCCCTGAACACCCAGATCGGCGATCTTACCGGGCGGCTGGCAAGCCTGGGGATCTTCGGACGCGCCTTGACCGGAGCCTCGGATCTCTCCGCGGCCATGGACGAGATGACCCAGGGTCTTCGGGGCGTGCTACGGGCCGACCTGGCCGCGGTGTACCTGCACGAAGACGGCCTCCTCCGACTGACCTGCCGGTCCGGCGAGGGCTTCCTGCCAAGCCAGGTACTATTCGGCGAGGGAGCGGTGGGAGGCGCCGCGGCGATGCGCCGGTCGGTGCAGCTGTCTAGCACTGAGCACGGAGCCGTACTCGCCGCCCCGCTGCTGATAAAGGACAGCCTGCTCGGCGTCCTTGTGGCCGCACGGCAGTCGGCGTGGCCGTTCGTTGAGGCCGATGCCAGCCTGATGGTTACACTGTCCAACCAACTCGCGATCACCGTAGAGAACGTGCGACTCTTCGAAGAAGTACGAGCAAAGGAAGTGCACAGGGGAGAGCTGCTGAGCAAGTTGATCACAGCTCACGAGGACGAGCGACGCCGGATAGCCCGCGAACTCCACGACGAGGTGAGCCAGTCGTTGACCGGTCTGTTGATGGGCATCACCGCGGCCGAGAGCCTCCAGGACCCTGCCGCGGTACGGCAGCGCCTGGACGCGATCTACACCTCCACCGAGGCCGCCCTCGAGGAGGTTCGGAAGCTCATATACGACCTACGCCCGACCGCCCTGGACGACCTAGGCCTGGTCTCGGCGGTCCGGGCCCACGCCCGTGATCTACTGGAGACCGCGGGCACAGCACTGACGTTCGATACGTCCGGGTTTGGCCACCGCCGCCTGAGCGCCGCGGTGGAGACTACCGTGTTCCGCGTCGCGCAGGAGGCCATCACCAACGTCGCGCGCCACGCGCGGGCGCGCTCGGTTGCGGTGCGGTTGACTTTGAAGGGCGGGATACTCACCCTGATCGTGGAAGATGACGGCGTAGGGTTTGATCTGGCCGGCGCCGCCGGCCGCCCACAGGACCGCAGGGTGGGCATCTTGGGAATGCAGGAGCGGGCCGCACTGATTGGAGGCGAACTGCGCATTGACTCCAGGCCTCAGCACGGGACCCGCGTGGAGCTGACCGCACGGATACGGGAGGGCGAGGCATGATGGCTGAGCGGGTGCGGGTGCTGATCGTGGACGACCACGCGCTGGTGCGCGAGGGCATCAAGTCGTTGCTGCAGGACGTCCCAGAGATCGAGGTGATAGGTGAGGCCGAGGACGGGTTCGCGGCGATCGAGGAAGCACGCCGGCTTCGGCCGGACGTCGTGCTGATGGACATCGCCATGCCGCGGATGACCGGGGTGGAGGCCACCAGGCACATCCGGGAAGAGATGCCTGAGGTGCAGGTGGTGGCGCTGACGATTCACGACAACGAAGAATACCTCTTTCAGATGCTGCGGGCGGGCGCGGCCGGCTATGTGCTCAAGAAGGCGCATCCCTCGGAGATGCTCACGGCGATCGAGGCGGCGATGCGTCAGGAAACCTATCTGACGCCGGCGATGGCAAAGGGCCTGGTGTCGGACTACCTGCGGCGCGTCCGCACCGGCGAGGAGCAGACGACCTACCGCGACCTCACCGACCGCGAGCGCGAGGTGCTCAAGCTCATCGCGGAGGGATACACCAACCCCGAGATCGCCAAGCTGCTGCACATCAGCGTCAAGACGGTGCAGGCGCATCGCGGGCACATCATGGAGAAACTCGACCTGCACCGCCCCGCGGCGCTCATCATGTACGCGATCCGCAAGGGGTTGGTCGAGACGGACGGCTAGGTAGCCACGTGGTGAAGACGGAGGAGGACATGCGGACAATCGCTTACCAAGACGTCGCAGAGGCAGCAAGGCGACTTTGCATTGATGCTAACGTCTACCTGGGAGAAGACGTGCTCGGGCTACTTCGCTCCGCCCGGGAGCGGGAGCCCTCGGCGCTCGGCCAACGCGTGCTCGAAGAGATCCTGGAGAATAACCGGATAGCCGTGGCCGAGACTGTGCCCATATGCCAGGACACCGGGACGGCCTTCGTGTTCGTGGAGCTGGGCGAAGAAGTCCGCGTGGATGGCGGCCTGCTGCGCGATGCCGTGGACGAGGGCGTGCGCCGGGGGTACACGGAGGGGTATCTGCGGAAGTCGATGGTGTCCGATCCGCTCCGGCGCCGGAACACCGGCGACAACTCGCCTGCCGTTGTGCACATCGAGCTAGTCCCGGGCGATCGCGTGCGCATGACCCTTCTGCCCAAGGGCGGCGGCGCCGAGAATATGAGCCGGATGACCATGCTGACCCCTGCCGACGGCGAGGGGGGCGTGCGGGCCTTCGTGATTGAGACCGTGGAAAGGGCAGGCCCCAACGCCTGCCCGCCCGTCGTTGTTGGGGTAGGGATCGGCGGGACTTTCGATACCGTCGGTTTTCTGGCCAAGCGGGCGCTGATCCGGAAGGCAGGCGAGCGCCACCCCGATCCCTTCTACGCCCGCATGGAAGAGGATCTCCTGGCGGCCATCAACGCGCTGGGCGTGGGTCCCATGGGATACGGGGGCGAGACCACCGCACTCGACGTGCGCATTGAGGTCTGCCCATGCCACATAGTGAGCCTACCGGTGGCGGTCAACCTGCAGTGTCACGCGGCGCGTGTGGCCCGCGCCGAACTCTGAGATACCGGAGATGGAGCCCATGAACCCGAAACGCCTGACGACGCCCTGGTCCGATGCGACCGTGGAAGGACTGCGCGCGGGGGATCTCGTCCTAATAAGTGGCGTGATCTACGGGGCAAGGGACGCTGCGCACAAGCGCCTGGTGGAGGCACTCGAGCGTGGCGAAACGCTGCCCGCCGATTTGCGCGGCCATCTGGTCTACTACGTTGGTCCGACACCGGCGAAGCCCGGCCAGGTGATCGGCTCGGCCGGACCGACCACCAGCACCCGCATGGACACCTACACTCCCACGCTCCTGGCCCAGGGACTGAAGGGGATGATCGGCAAGGGCTACCGCTCCCAGCCTGTGCTGGAAGCCATGCGGCGGCATCGAGCCGTCTACATGGCGACGACCGGCGGCGCGGGAGCGCTTCTGGCGAGGTGCTTCACCCGCGCTGAGGTTGTGGCTTACGAGGACCTGGGTCCGGAAGCCCTATTTCGGTTCGAGGTAGCCGACTTCCCCGCCATCGTCGTCAACGACGCCTTCGGGGGAGACCTGTACGCGCAGGGGAAGAAGGCCTTTAGCAAAGCCACTCCTGGATGACGTTCCTGGCCCGCTCCACGAGGGCGGGCAAGGCAGAGCGCACCGGTTCGGAGAGGTCCGCGCCAAGATAGACTTCGGGTGTGCGCTCCACCGCCACCACGCGGATCTCTTCCGGCATCTCCAGCCCCACGGCGACGCCTATGGCAAGGGCCTCGCCGTATCCCACGTAGTGCGCTGACGGGCTGCGGACCACCGAGGGCTCCAGCGAGAACTCGGATATCGTCCCCGGCTGGCCCCCGGTGGCCTGGCTGTCCACCACCAACACGCGCCGGGCGCCGACGACCTCGTCCAGCAGGGCCAGGCCCGAGCGCACGCCCGTCCGGACCGGCAGGCCGTCTTCCCGTAGGGCTTCTGCAACCAGCAGGCCTACCGCGTCGTCACCCAACAGATCGTTCCCGATGCCAAGGATGAGAATGTCCTTGCCGCTCATCGCTTGATCTGACGCACGAGCTCTCCCGCGCTGTCGTAGACCGAGGCGACCAGCGGCATCTCCCCTGGCAGCGAGTGCGTGGCGCACCCGTGGCAGGGATCGTAGGCCCGGAAGGCCATCTCGACCATGTTGAGGAGGCCGTCGTCCACTTGGCCCTTGTGGATGACGCCCTTGGCGGCACTATCAACGGACATGGCGATACGCGCCGCGTTGTTCTGGGTGGCGACGATGAGGTTGGCCCGGGTGATGAGTCCTTGCTCATCGGTCTCGTAGTGGTGGATCAGCGTGCCCCGGGGGGCTTCCACGACGCCCACGCCGACCGAGGGCTGCTTGGTGGGCAGCACGCGCAGCGCGGTGCTCGTGATCTCAGGGTCATCGGTCAGTTCCACCAGGCGCTCGGCGGCGTAGAGCAGCTCTATCACCCGGGCCCAGTGGTTGGCCAGGGTGTGGTGCACCGGCTTGCCGCCCAGCGTGGCGTAGAACTCCTCGTAGGCCTGCTGCGCCAGGGGCGTTGCCATGCCGTCCGCCGCGTTCAGGCGCGCCAGGGGCGCCACAGCGTAGACGCCGCTTTCCGGGCCTTCGACGAAGCCCTTCCACCCGACCGGCTTCAGGTAGCAGAACTTTACATAGCTCCACGGCTCCACGTGCTCCGCGATGTAGTTTAGGTAGTCCCCGGGCTTGAACTTGGCGTACTCCACCCCGGACGGATCCACCACACGGATCA
>JASEHJ010000300.1 GCA_030018905.1 bacterium
CCGACGGCGCGGGGTGCGCCGTCGGGCGAGGCGGCGTTTGCGCACGTGCAGCACCTCGCAGGTACAATTGGGCCCCGAGCAACGGGCACGGCCTCCGAGCTGCAGGCAGCGGACTACCTGGCAGCGCAGTTCCGCCAGTTCGGGTATCAGGTAGACCTCCATTCGTTCCGGTTCCCGTACTTCGAGGCACGGCGGGTCGAGCTGCAGCAGTTAGGCGCGGCCTCCCGTCCGGTACCGGCCATGGCGTTCTTCTACTCGGCGCCCAGCACGCCAGGAGGCCTCGAGGCCGACATCGTGCACGTCGGGTTGGGCCGGCCGTCGGACTACGAGGGGCGGCAGGTTACGGGTGCGATCGCGCTGGTGGCCCGCGGCTCGATCACCTTCGGCGATAAGGCGACCAACGCGGCTGCGCGCGGCGCCGTGGCAGTGGTGATCTACAACAACCAGCCCGAAGGAATCATGGCAGGGGTGCTGACCCAACCATCGCGTATTCCGGCCGTGGCGATTTCCAACGAAGACGGCGTCCGCCTGATCGAGGCGGCGCAGCAGGGGCGTCTCCGTGTCCGCCTGCTCGTGGACACGGTGCTCGAGACGCGCTCGACCGTGAACGTCGTGGCCACCAAGCGGGGCGCGGCGAAGCCGGAGGAGATCATTGTGGTAGGGGCCCACTACGACTCGGTGCCGGGTAGTCCCGGCGCCAACGACAACGCGTCCGGGGTTGCGGTCGTGCTCGAGGCGGCGCGCGTGCTGGCCGGCACGCCCACCCCGCGCACCATACAGTTCGTCCTGTTCGCGGCAGAGGAGCTGGGCCTGTTCGGTTCGGTTGCGTTCGCGGACGAGCGCCGGAGGGGCGTCGTTGCCATGATCAACATCGACATGGTGGGATGGGGGAGCGCCCTGATGGCGGGCAGCTCGCCAGGGCGCGACGAGACCATGGTGAACGCCGCGCTCGAGGTGGCGCGGACGCTTGGGATCCTCGTGAACCGGTTCCGAAACACGGGCAGCGATCACGCCAGCTTTGAACGGGTGGGGATCCCCGCCGTCTTCCTGCACCGCGGGGTGGATCCGCACTACCACCGGCCTACCGACCTGCCGTCCATCGTGGATCCAAGGAACCTCGAGGAAGCGGCTCGGGTGGTGGTGGGGATGCTGCTACATCCAGCGCTCCCGTCTGCTGTAGTAGGTCGCCGGCGCATCGGGATGGCGGCGCCGGAACTCCTTGTATTGCCGCAGCAGGCGCCGGTAGCGCGCGTCGGATGAACGCAACGGTTTGTGGGGCGCGACAATCAGGTGGCGCTCCAGCTTCCACATGTTGCGCCGGTTGAACCGCCAGTCGTAGTCTCCCAGGTCGCGGAGGTCTACCAACGCGTAGCCGGTGATCCGTCCGGTGAAGTCCACGTAGGGATCGTAGTAGCTCCACACCAGGTCCCGGATTGACCGAAAGACCGGCCGGCGCCCGTGCAGTCCGGCGTCCCGGGATCGCGCCACGGCGCCCCACCGTCCGCGCCGCCTGAAGACGAAGAGCACGTGATCCAGGTTGTCCTGCGACTCCAGGCTCACCACGAGTGGTGGGTAGCCGTGTTGTTCCATGATAACCGCGGCCACCAGCGCCGACTCCATGCAGTGCGTCTCGCCCTCGCGGATCACCTCGCGGAACGACCGCAGGGTGACCCCGACGCGATGATGGTTGTAGCGCACGGCGTCGAGGAACCGCTGGGCCTGCCGGGGCGTGCGGTGGGCTTCGATGATGGCTCTCTCGCGGGGCAGGAACGCGGTCCGCGGCGGTGGGGCGGCGTGCTTCATGCCTCGTGTAGTTCGCATGCAGGCAGACGGATGCCTTCCTGTCCGCGGCGGTTTGAGTAAACTCCAGGGTAGCAGTTGAGGGAGTACTGAGCTTGGAAGCAGAA
>JASEHJ010000301.1 GCA_030018905.1 bacterium
GCCGGCGGTTCGGGAAGGTCGCCCCCGATGTCGCCCGAGGGATCGCCCTGCGGCACGACTGGGGGCCGCAGTACACCTCAGGCCACTTCCAGGGCGCGCTGCGCTGGCTGGGGATCGAGGCGTCCCCGGCGTTCGCAGGGGAACCGCCGTGCAATGGGTGTGCCGAGCGGTTTATCCGAATGCTCAAGGAGCAGGGTCTGTGGGCCCGAACGTACGCAGATCTCGACGACCTGGGCACGGCGGTCCGCGCCTTCGTCGGGCGCTACAACACCCAGTGGCTCATAGAGCGCCATGGACACAAGACACCGCGGGAGGCCTACGCGATCGCTATGCAGGCGGTTGCGGCGTGATCCACGAAACCAAGAAGGTGTCTAGGAAACCGGGACCGGTACAGGCCTTGGTCTTCGGTCTCAGCCTCCCTGATGGGGCGTGGCGCAGAGGGAGTTTCCCGGACCACGCCCTGATTCCTTTCGGTTAACTGTCTCCTACGCGTGTGGCTGGAGTTGGCGCAGGCGGAGCTTGAGCAAGCGATTGGCGCCTGCGCGCGTCCAGCGCATACCGCGGCCTTTGAACCTGCGGCCGATGACCAGTTCGATGTGCTTCTCCACCGCTCCGGAGCCGTGTACGGCGACGAGGCGAGCCTGTGGGGAGAGGCGGGGTCGAAGGTGATCGGCTCCGTAGAAGCCGTGCATGTTGGACTGGACGTAGCCGAGCAGATCGTTGAGGCGCTGGGGATCGCCGCCTCCGGCGACCTTGGCGGCGCGGATGAGGGCTGGGAGGCGACCTCCGCGACCCGTATGGAGGTAGTGGAGGAGCCGGCGGATCATCCGGGGTTGGCCGGGGAAAGCCTCAGTGATGGCGCGGCGCAGATGCCACCAGTCGAGATGGTAGGTGGCTTTCCAGCGTTGATGACCGGCGAGGGCTTCGATCCAGTCGGCGCCGTCGCCGATGAGGAGCAGGTGGTGGGCGCGACTGAGGCCGAGGTGGCGCTCTCCTGCTAGGAAGAGGCGTTCGCCAAAGGCCTGAGCGGGCTCGACGCCGGCATAGCAGAGCCGCTCCTGGAGGCGATAGCGGCGGTGTTTGGCGGTGAGGCTTTCGAGGGCTTTCCCGCTGGCAAGCACGCCGAGGCGGACTTCGAAGTTGGGCATGTCCTCATGCTGAGCATGCAGGAAAGTACCATCGACTTCGGCGACGATGATCTCGCGGGGCGTGGGATCGCTGACCGGGAGATCTCCATCGGCGAAGACGGCGGTCTGCTGGGCATCCTCACAGGCGACGATGGTGGCCCCGGCTTGTTGGACCCAGCGGAAGAGGGTCCGATGATCCAGGGGCACGTCCAGGAGGGCACCCAAGAGGTGAGCGGCCTGGCGGTACGTGACGCGGGTGGCGAAGGCCACCGCCTGATCCCTCACCCACGGGCTGACGTGCTGGTGGGGCCACAGGCCCAGGATGGAATCGAGCGGACAGGCGTAGCGGCCCGTGGCCGGATCACGGACCTGCCAGCGCATCAAGCGCACCCAGCCGAAGCGTGTGAGCAGATGGCTTCCGCGCGGCTTGTGGCGCTGGGCGCGGGAGGAGGCCGCGCGGGACGCAGCATCGTCCATGGCCTGGCAGGCGGCGACGAGCAACTGGCGACCGGCCTGGCCGAGCGCGCCGGCAATAGCGGCTTCCAGGGCTTCCAAGGTCAGGCCCTCATCTGGTACGCTGATAGTGACCGTGGTCTCCACGGTCGGCATGGTAGGCTCACCTCCAGGGTTACTCTGGTCATCAAGGTGAGCCTACTACCTCTTCGGGCCTCGGCAAGAACAGGACGCATCCTGAGGCAGTACAGCAGGCCTGTCGAGTCATTTAAGAGTGTTACCGAATAGGGCATCATCGCGCCAT
>JASEHJ010000302.1 GCA_030018905.1 bacterium
CGTCCAGACCGACCCCAACCACTGCGGGGACTGCGGCCACGCGTGCCCCGCCACCGACGCCTGCGTCCGCACGTCCGGGTGATCTGGTTACGCGGACTTGCGCCGGCCAAGTAGGGAGGGCTCCCTCCGGCGCCGCCTCTGGCCGCCTCCTACGTTCCACACCCACGGGCGCGCGCGATACCGCTTGCCGGTGCGGTCACCTCCAAGAAGATTGTGCCTGACGAGGAACGATCGCAGCATCTCCGAGTCGATAACACTACCCGCGGTGTGTGGCCGCGAGGAGGAGATGCTGCGATGACCCAAAGCATGAGGGAAGCGGTGGAGGCCTTCAAGACCGTGTACGCGGAGGGACTGAAGGCCCGTGCTCCGGATGTGCGTACGGTCGATGAGATGGACGTGGAAATCCACGAGGCGCGCGCCCTGATGGGGACGTTCGCGATGGCGGCGGTTATCGCGCAGGCCGTGGCCCTCGCGCAGTGCCAGGAACGCCTCTGCACCTGCGGCGCGACGCTGACGGTGCACCGTCACCCGGCGCTGCGGGTGCACAGCATGCAGGGCACCCATGAGGCGAAGGGGCTCGCACTGCGGTGCGACCACTGTGGCCGCACGGAGCGGCCGGTGCACGAGCAACTGGGAGTCGAGTCGTACACCAAGACCACCGTGCTCTTCGAACGCCTCTCGGCGGACTTCTTTCTCGACAAGGGGGCGCCGACGGCGGTGCAGCGACTGCAGGAGCACCACGGCATCGAGCCCGGACGCACCACCGTGCTGCGGCATGCGGAGCAGAGTGGCCAGCGGGCACGGGCCTTCCTCGACGAGAAGCTGCAGCAAGCGGCCGCCGTGGCCGAGTCCCGTCGTGGCCAGCCACCGCGCACCGCGGCGGTGTTCACCCAGATGGACAGCTCGTCGGGCAAGACCGTGGCCCCGCTGGTGCGCCCGGAAATTCCCGCCGGTGCTACGGTGGAGCGTACCCCGGTGCTGGACTTGCCCAAGGTCCAGCGCCCCATCGAGGGCCGCCAGGTCAAGCTGCTGTGTGCGCAGACCCAGGGCACCGTCGACTGGGTCTACGACGCGTATATCGGCGAGTCCGACGAGGCGCCCGAGAAACTCGTCGGATTGGCAGCCACTCGGGGCTGGCAGGACGGCGTGCTGGCGGTGATGACCGCCGATGGCGACGACAAGATCCGTGAAGTCGCCAAGGGGGCCTTCGACCCGCACCTCCAGATGATTCTCGATCGCGAGCATGCCGTCGGGCATCTGCGCGACGTGATCACCTACGGCAAGGCGGCCGTGCCGACCGCCTCCGCCGACACCTGGCTGACGCAGGCGAAATCCCTACTCCACACCGGCCAGGTCCGCGCGGTCATCGACCAGGTGAAAGCGATCGCCCACTCCGTCGAGGATGCGCAGGACAAGACCAAGGTCGGCAACGTCGCCATCTACTTCGACAAGCGCGCCGACGCGGTCCACTACGACTACTTCAAGGACCAGGGCTGGCCCATTGCGAGTGGGGCCGTCGAGGGCGGTCACATCCACTTCATCCATCCCATCAGCAAGCGCGGCTCTGGCTGGCTCGTCGACAACCTCAACCACACCATCGCCCTCGCCTGCGTGCGCCAGAGCGGCTGGTGGCAGGAGTTCTGGGACTGGAACCGGAAACGTCAATGCTCGTCAGGGGATAGAACAATTGCGAACTGACCAAAGGGGTCGGATCGTGCCGGTAGGTGTCTGTCGCAGGTGTCCTCGGCTCCGTCGGAGCTACCCGCGAGGGCAAGAGATACACGGCCGGGGTCAAGGCCGCTGGAACCGCCCAGGAATTGCGCGAGTTTCTTGAGGGGTGGAAGGAGATCGCCTGGGACGCTTG
>JASEHJ010000303.1 GCA_030018905.1 bacterium
GGCGCTGCGGGCCGCCCGGGCGCGCGTCGCGCGGCTGGAGGCGCGGCGGGCCAAGCTGCCTCCGCGGGTCCCCATCGGCCAGGTGCTCGGCGCCCAGGAGGTCGTCCGGCTCTCGATCGAGCGCAAGCTCATCACCGACGTGATCAAGATCGCCGCCTACCGCGCCGAGAGTCTGCTCCTGCGGTGGCTGCGACCGTACTTCCCGCGCGCCGACGATGAGGGCCGGGCCTTCCTGCGGGCCGCCCTGCAACAGCCCGCCGACCTGGTGGTCGCGGGCGATCAGCTCCTCGTGCGCCTGGCACCCATGAGCGCCCCCCGCTTCACCGCGGCGCTGCGCGCCTTGTGCGCCGAACTAAACGCCCTCGAGCCGCGCTTCCCGGAGACGGACTACCGGCTGCGCTACGAGGTGGCGGAGTCGTCGGCGACGCTCTGATCATTCACTCCCGTGAAGGGGGATGTCAGGAGATCTGAATTCAGACCTCACATGAGAAGGTGACAGACAGTAGGATTCGTCGAACGGATCGAGTTCCCTGCTTTCGACCTGGGGAGAACTTCCATTGACACGCCGGCCCTCATCGAATTAATGAGCGATGCCGCTGGTAGGTTAATCCCTTTGCGCGGGGTCGCTGGCGAGCCCGAGGGAGTCCTCCAGCGCCTGGTCAATCCGGCGCATCACCGCCGGCGGGAACCTCCCCAGGCGGCGGACGATCTCGGTGCGCGGCACCGTGGCAAGGGTCTGGCAGTCCACGACGCTGTCGAGCCTGAGGCCGGCCTGCTGCCCGGCCGGGCTGTCCTTCTCCACGACCACCTTGCACGGTAGCCCGGTGTGTGGGCGCGTGCTCGTGATCGCGGCGATGATGACGGCGGCGCGCCGCCGCCGGTTGTACCGGTCGGCCTGCACCACCACCGCCGGCCGCAGCTTGCGTTCCACCTGCCCCTCTGTCAGGAACGGGAACGCGAGCAGGACGACGTCGCCTCTGGCGATCTCCATCACCTCTCAGGCCTCGCCGTAGACATCCAGCGCGGGATCGTCCCACACCTCTGCCAGCGCCTGCTGCTGGAGCCATAGACCTTCGGGGCTTGTCCAGGGGTTCGCCATCTCGGCGAACTCGTCGGCCACGAGATCCTCGACGACCTTTCCCATGGGCCGGTTGCGCCGGGCTGCCAGCAGCCTGAGCCGCCTGTGCGCCCCCTCGGAGACGTATATTATCTTCCCGCGCGGCATTGGCACCGCCCCCTGCCCGGTGTTCTTCTGCGGCAAGTACCTGTACCAGGACAATAGCGATAGACGTAGTTGCTGTATATGCAGCATATACTGCTTACTCAGGACCTGCAAGCCTAGTGAGACACGGCCTCAACATCATCCAAGCACTGCATATCTGCCGCCGCCCCCGACAGCCCGGCTGCCTCGCCTTGACTCTCCAGGGAAGAGCGCACTATCCTGGGTCCACTACGGCGAAAGGAGGAGCGCCACCACAGGCGCCAGCGTCGCTTCGCTCCGATCATGATCACCGAACTGGGTGATCACGATGGAGCGAACTGAGTGATCACGATCGCCGAAATACGCACCCAAATGCAAGAGGCGAGGAGACCACCCTCCCCGCCTCTTGGCTTACTCCCGCGGCTTTGCTGCTAAGTGGGTATCCACTTCACTCCAGTATCCCCAACATGTAGTATTGGGGCGTGGCCGAGCCCGAGTACCCACGAACGGCTTGCGCAAGCCATCCAGGTCGCGGAGAACTGCGGTACGTAGGCGTGAAGGCGAACAGGAAGGCGGCTACTTCATTAACGAAAAGTCCTTCCTAGTCGCGCTTAGAAGCTGGAACGTTGCCGAAAGCGGCAAAGGCGAGGGTTTT
>JASEHJ010000304.1 GCA_030018905.1 bacterium
ACGCCGCCGAGCCTCGCCGGTGAGGGCTTCGGCGATCGGGGAGGGCCTCCAAGATGCCCGGAACGGTCGGTCAGCGGCCGTCTCAGCGATGGATCAGGCGTTGGAGGAGCCGTTCCGGGGTCGGAGGGCACACCCGTCCGAGTAGGTCAGTGGATCGTGAGGATCGAGCGACTTCAGAGCGCGGCGAGCAGCGCCTGCACGCGCGTGAAGGCGGCGGCGACGTCGGGCCCGCGGGCGAGGGCGAGCACCCAGCGCCGGCCGGTGCGGATCCAGCGGGCGGCGACGTTGAACCAGTGGAGGCGCAGCTTCTTGAGTTGGTCGGCATGGTGCTCAGTCTTCAAGAGCAGGATCTTGAACGCCTGGGCCAGGTTGTAGGCCAGGGCGGCGATCAAGAGCCAGGCCCCGTTGGCGTGGAAGTTCTGTGAGGGCAGATGGGCGGCGCCGAGTCCGTGCTTGAACTCCTCGATATAGTTCTCCATCCCGCCGCGGGCCAGGTGGTAGCGGATGAGGCTGCTGCCCGCCCCGGCGAGGTTGGTGATCGAGGCGGTGTGGAAGTACTCGCCCAGGATGCGCTGCTCCTTCTCGTACCACGGGGTGCGCTTGACCAGCAGCCGGTAGGCGCGCGACCAGCCGTGGGGCCGGTAGCGGAACTCTGCCCACTGGGCGCCCTCCTCCCAGGGATAGGAGTGCCAGGCGCTCTCGGCAAGCGCGTCAATAGCGGCCTGCAAGCGGTTCGTCAGCTTGGCGGTGATGCTGAAACCGAGGTGGCGGGTGACACAGAGACGTTCCACCCCCTGGGCGTAGAAGCCGGCGTCCATGCGCAGGCGCACCGTGCGCTCCTCGGGAATGGCTTTGAGCACCTGGGGCAGGAAGCTCTCCACCCCGTCGGCCGAAGCCCGGTTGCCGGCACGCAGGCGGGCGCCGATCAGCAGGCGCTCTGCATGGACGAAGGCCAGCAGGGGATGAAGGCCACGCACGCCGCTGTAGCCGTAGCGCGCCCCTTCCTTGAGATAGCCATAGACCTCGAAGATCGAACTGTCGAGGTCCACGGTCGTGGGACCCCAGCCCCCGAGGCGGTCGAGGATGGCTCGCGCCGCGCGGCGGTGGATGCCCTCGAGTTGATAGAGGTGGCCGCGCGAGAAGGTGCGCAGCCGTTCGCCGGCGGTGGTGGGGGCCGGGACCGCGAGGCCGTAGCACAGCTCGCGCGTGACGCTCTCCTCGCGCAGCACCTGCAGGTCGGTGAGGCTGTCGCCGCCGACCAGGAAGTTGGCCGCCAGCCCCATGACGAAGTCCTCGATCGGAATGCCGCGCCGGCGCTTCTTCACGGTGAGAGTCTGGAGGTCCTGGACCACACCCAGCTTGACCGCCAGATCGAATACGAATCGCAGACCGGCGAACGAGGTGCTGTGCTGGGCGGCGGCTTGGAACTTGACGCGGCGCAGACGACGTGGGATCTTCACCTGGCGAGTGCTCCTTCCTTGGAACGGGAAACGTCTTTTACCAACGCTTCCTTACCACGGTTGGAGCACTCGTTCTACGTTTCTTTCACCCCGCGCAGCGATTCGATGACGCGCTTACCCGTGGATCTAGGCTTAGTTGGAGCAGTCCCGGCTCCATCTTGTTGACCACGCGGCCTTCTGCGCGCCGGCGCCCTCGGCCTTTCTCCGCGAAGCGATTCAGAAAGAGCTGGAGATCCAGAGGAGTCAGGCAGTTGCCTGACCGGTCGAGCCATCACCTCTCAGCGAGAAGGGCATCGACTCCTCTACTCGCTGCGCTCAGTCGATACGCGGCCATCGGACGGAACGGAATCCAAGACGGCGACGAGACCGACAGCCGCTCTGTCTAGCT
>JASEHJ010000305.1 GCA_030018905.1 bacterium
ACAGATGGCGCCGCACCCGGACCAGGAGGTGCGGAAAGCACATGCAGTCGTCCCACATGGTGAATGTTTCGTCGCTGCGCCATGTGATCTCGGGGTTGACGATAATGAAGGGCCCTTGCCCCAGGTTGAGGGCAATGAAGCGCCGGGCAACGCCTATCTGAGGCGCTGCGATGCCCCGCCCAAACCCGTGCCGTGCGCGGAAGGCCTCCAGCGTCTCCACCAGGCGCCGGGCGTCCTCTGCGAACGACGGGGCTGTCGGGTCACCGACGCGGGCGGCGAAGAGCCTCAGCCTGGGATCGCCCAAAGGCAGCACTTCCAGCATCCCATCCCTCCGCGCTTCGCGGTTTCCTCTTAGGGCCGCCT
Source organism: bacterium (assembly GCA_030018905.1). Taxonomy (GTDB): domain Bacteria; phylum Sysuimicrobiota; class Sysuimicrobiia; order Sysuimicrobiales; family Humicultoraceae; genus VGFA01. The sequence continues at coordinate 364 of JASEHJ010000305.1, forward strand.
AAACCCTGCACGGACCCGGCGCCTTGAGCCCTCCTGCTCTCGATGCTACACTGACACCGCCCATGGACCCGGTGCTCATCCAGATCGGCCCCCTGGCAATACGGTGGTACGGTGTAATGCTGGCCACCACAATTGCCCTCGGCATGATTGTCGCCTACCGCGTTGGACCGCGGTTCGGAGTCTCAACACCGGTCCTGGACAAAACGATCGTGACCTTCGTCATCGTGGCCCTGGCCGGCGCGCGCCTGGGGTACGTGCTCTCCCATCCGGCCGGATTCCGCGACCTCGTGGAGATCATCCGCCTGGACCACGGAGGGCTTACGTCGCACGGCGCGATCGCCGCGGGCCTGCTCTACCTCGCCTGGGTGGCGCGTCGCCACGGCATCTCGGTATGGTCCCTGGCAGATACGTTCGGCTGGGCGATCCCGATCGGTAACATCCTGGTGCGGTTCGGCAACTTCGCCAACGGCGAGCTCTACGGCGATCCCACGACGCTTCCCTGGGGCGTGCGGTTCCCCACCGCGCCCGATCTGCCGCGGCATCCCCTCCAGATCTACGAGATGATCTTCGCCGCGATCATACTGCTGGCCGTCCGGAAGATCGCCTCCAACCGACGGTTCGAGGGGCAGGTGTTCTGGACGATTGTGGTGGCAACCTCGATCGGCCGGCTCTTCCTGGACGCGTTGCGCAGCGACGTGCGGGCGGTGGGCTGGCTGACCCTGGGACAGATCCCGGCCGTGCTGTTGATCGCGTGGGGAGCGTGGGCGTTGGTGCGGGGCGGCGCGACGCTACCGCCGGGGCAACCCTAGCCTTCGCAAGGCTCGTTCCAGGTCCTTCCGGTTGATAACCCTCATGACCGTCACGAGAGCCTCGTCAACTCGATAGAGCACTCTGTAGTCACCGGACCGCAGGCGGTAGAGCAGGAAGGGAAATCCTTTCAACCGCTTGATTTGAGATGGTCGTCCGAGGGATGTTTCTTCGCCGCGGGCAGGGCCAGGCAGATCATCCAGGTCCTTCACCGCAGCGCGGGTGAGCTGGACCGTGGACCGGCTCACCGGCCACGCTGCCTGCTCAGGTAGGTCTCGAGCGCGATGACTCGACCGCTCTTCCTGTCTGCCTCGGCCTCGGCGATCATCCTTCGGATCTTGTGGCTGTGTTCCAGGACAAAGTCCTCCAGGTCGTCCTCGGTCAGCGCGGTGATCGAGGCCGCGGGCTTCCCGCGAACGGTCACGATCACCGGCTCCCCATTCATCACCAGGCGCAGTAGTGCGTTGGTCCTGTTCTTCAGCTCGACCGTGTTGGCGACTTTCATGAGAGCCTCCGGGGGGGTTCCTAAAGGCTATTTCAATAGCCAGCTATCCAGGCGTCAATGCTCTGACCGGGATTTCCATTTTGGGTTCCCGACTTGCCCTCAGTATACACTTTGATCACCTGCCATGAGAAGGGTCCAGCCCGGCGGCCCCCAGAAGAGCCCATTCT